>JBDLUK010000001.1:0-10792 GCA_039805365.1 Bacteroidota bacterium
AAAATCATCGTCCTATATTGCGGTCAAATAACTAAACAATCATCATTATGAAAATGAAAAATTTATCAATGTTTGCGCTTATTGCTCTAGTAGTAGTATTCAGCGCTTGTTCAGTAACTAAGCGTCAATACGCTCCAGGTTACCACGTAGAATTCAAAAAATTCGGTAAAGTTGAAAACGTTGCTGAAGTGAAGAAAGAGAAAGTTGCTAAGTCTGTAGTTGCTACAGAAGAAGTAGCGGTTGTATCTAATGAAGTAGTTGCTCCAGTAGCTATCGCTCCTGTTGCTTCTGTTGTTGCTAACGAAGAAGTTGCTGTAGTTGTTGCTCCAGTTGCTGAGAAGAATGTTGTTAAAGCAGTTGCTGCTAAAATGGCTGAGTTCCGTTCTAATAACTCTGTAGTTGAGAACAATGAGGCTTCTATCGAAGCGGGTCATTCAAATGGTTTCAAGCCAGAGTGGTACCACTGGGCTATGGCTATCCTAGGTTTCTTCCCAGCGTTTATGTTCTGGAAAGCCATCATCCAAAAGAATGATATTCCATGGAAAGAAGTAATCATCGGTTCTTTGTTGTATTGCTTGTGTTACATCCCTGGTATCATCTATTGCATCAAGTGGATGAAGCGTGAGTTCTAGTATTTAGAACAACGAAAAATATCAAAGCGACCTTTGGGTCGCTTTTTTATTTTACAAAAGTGTGTATTTTTGTTACATGAAAAATTCGAAATTGTATTTTATGCTTACGGTTGCTTTGGTAGCAACGTTGGCTTCTTGCACAGTGACCAAGCGTCATTATGCTCCAGGTTATCATGTAGAGTGGAAACACTTTAATGCGAAATCAAGTGCCGTGACCCATGCGGATCTCAATCATTCGGCTTTGACCACCAATGAGCAAGATGAGCAAACAAATGTCTGGACTGCTCCAGCAGTTGAAGCAGTTGCAAGTTTGGAGAACAATGATGAACAATTGGCATCAACCTCTATTTTGGAATCTGTTTCTATTTCAGATATTAAGGCTGTTTCTAAATTGAATAAGGCAATTAAGAATGAGGCGAAAAGTAATGATAAGTACAATGAAGTTCAGCAGTCAAACTCTGTGAACGCGCAAGCCACAAAAGGACCTGATGTTTGGTCATGGTTGATTTGGGTTGCTGCTATTTTGTGTATTCCAGTATTTGGTGGTCCGATTTTTATTTTGGTTTGGACTTCTTCAAAAAATGGCACGCCCGAGTGGAAGCCCGTTTTGATTTCATTATTGTTGTATTGTTTGTGTTGGCTACCAGGTTTGATTTATGACATCATCTGGATCAACAAGAATTGCTCTGGAAGCCTTTTCAACGATTAGGATTCTTGTGCTTCCATCGCTTGTGTGACCACAACCAAGTCTCTGGCTGATTGTAAATGTCACGTTCCAACAAGCGGTTGATCTTTTCCAATACTTGACCATACTCCTCCTCACGGGGATGTTCGGTCACCAATTCATAAAGCGTGGTGTAATGACCACGCTTTACTTTTTGTATATGTCCAAATATCACAGGACGATTGTAATCTCTGCTCATCTTCTCAACCCCATAATAACAAGCGGTTTCTTGTCCCAAAAATGTTGTCCAATAAGATTTTTGTGGATTGGCTGGTGATTGATCCACTGCAAATACTGTCGCATTGAGCTCTTCAGGTCTGTCTTTGAAATATTGCGCAACTTCCAAAGTGGGTACCAATAAAGTTCCCCATCTTCCGCGGTTGGCTTTCATTTTTTCATTCAAAAAGGGATCTGCAATGCGCTTGTATATCCCCAATACTTTGTGTGGAATAACCAAGGCCGCACTAATTCCCCACAATTCCCAATTGCCCTGATGACCACCGGCAATAATCACGGGTTGATTTTTTTCTGCGTAGGGTTTGAAAATTTCGGTCCCTTTGTGCTGCATGCGTTTCAGCGCTTCTTCTTTGGATATTGTGAAATTCTTCACGGTCTCCACAATCAAATCACAAAAATGACGGTAGAATTTTTTCTCCATTACGATGATCTCTGATAAACTCTTTTCAGCGAATACGCGTTGCAAGTTTTGGCGAACCACTTTCTTTCTGTATCCTACGAGATAATACATCACCACATAAAACAAATCGCTTATCCGATAAAGCACGAAAAATGGCAAGTAACTGATAGGGAGAAGTATCAGGTAATATAAAATTCTACTCATGAAAATTGTAGTTTAAGTCCATCATAAGCCAAATGCATGTGATGGGGCAATGTTTTTGAAACTTCATCATGCAATCCCAATTGATGGCTGATGTGGGTAAAATATACTTGGGGAATTTCCAACTGCTGAGCCATTTCGATGGCTTGCTCCAAAGTAAAATGGGAGATGTGTTGTTCCAGTCTTAGCGCGTTTAAAATCAAAATATCAGATCCCTTGATTTTTTCTTTGGTTTCTTCGCTGATATAATTGGCATCGGTGATATAACTCAATTGACCAATTCTAAATCCAAGTACAGGCATCTTGGCGTGCATAACGGGCAATGGAATCCAAGTCTGATTACCCAATTGAAATGGACGTTCTGTGATGTTGTTCAATTCCATTTGTGGAACTCCTGGATAACTCTTGTTGTAAAATGCGTAGCTGAATTCGCGTCTCAAAGTTTCCTCAACTGCTGTGGTGCAATAGATAGGCATGCTTTGTTGGGTCATGAAATTGAAGGCCCTGATGTCATCCAACCCTGCAACGTGGTCTTTGTGCTCATGGGTGAAAACAACGCCGTTCAGCGTGCGTATTTTCTCTCGGAGCATCTGCTGCCTGAAATCAGGACCCGTATCGATAACAAACCGAAAGTCGTCCCACTCCAGCATGACAGATGATCGCAATCGCGCATCCTTGGGGTTGTTGGATTGACATATCGGACAGAGGCATCCGATAACGGGAACGCCTTGTGATGTGCCTGTGCCTAAAAACGTGAGTTGCATTGCTTCAAAATTATACTTTTTTTGGCCTCAAGCCCTAACTTTGTCAAATGGCGGAATCATTGCATCCTTCGCGTGTACCATTTATGGTGTACGCCGACAAAGACGGAAATATTTTTGAAGATACTCGATACGAAGCGGTAGGTCGCTCAGGTTTTGATGTGTTGCCCCTAAAGCCTGAGGATTTTATTGAGATGCCTTTTGGAAGTGATTTACTAACGCTGCCTGGACGTCGTCCATATGGAATCGATGAGTCAGGTGAGATGGTATGTCGTGAAGATGTGCAAGCTGTTGCTGCGTTGAATGCTCCTGCCTACACGCAATTGTATTCTGCTGCCTTCGGCACGGATGAGGAGAATGCGCCCACACTTCCTTTGTATGCCTATACCACGGTGGGATGGTTGGATGATAAGTTTTACACTACGGCAGTGCGTATCGATGAAGATGATCGCCAGGATTTGGTGAATTTTGATCGTGAGAAAATATGGGAGGTTACGCGTGAGCGCATTGCTCAGCATCCCGAAAATCGCTTGATTCAACACTTGGGACAAAATTGTTCGTTGCGTTATTGTTGTCCTGCTGCACGTAATTTTTTCATGGGACGATGGGAATGTCCAATCCCCATTTCACCTGCATGCAACAGCAACTGTCTGGGTTGTATTTCATTTCAACCTGAAGAGCATGAACTAACGTCCCCTCAAGATCGTCTGGACTTTATTCCAACCGTTGATGAGATTTTGGAATTTACGGTTCCACATTTGGAAAGCGCAGATAGGGCAATTGTGAGCTTTGGTCAAGGTTGTGAGGGAGAGCCGCTCTTGGTGTGGCAACTGATTCGTGATGTGATTGTGGAAATTAGAAAGCGAACCAAACGTGGTATTATCAATGTCAATACCAATGGCAGTAAGCCCAAGGCGGTGGAAGAGTTGATGAAAGTGGGATTGGATAGTATTCGTGTTAGTTTAAATTCTGTTCGAAAGGACATTTACGAAGCCTATTATTTGCCCAATAATTATCAATTCGAGGACATCCGAGAGTCTGCAAGAATCGTCCGTCAGCATGGAGGTTGGGCATCGATCAACTATTTCACATTCCCAGGAATGACGGATCATCCAGATGAATTACAAGCTTTGCGTGAATTCATCCGTTACACGGACATCAGCATGATACAATGGCGGAACTTCAATATCGACCCCGATTGGTATTTGGGCAAATTGAATTTGGTTGATTTGCCACATGGCATAGGAATCAAACATGTGATGGACGAAATCAAGCGCGAGTTTCCTCATTTGAAATACGGCTATTTCAATCCACCACATGGAGATGCCCGAGGAGCATTTATTACGAAAGAATAATTTACTTCATGCCCATTGCCTTGGCGATATCGGGCTTGAAATACAATTCACTTTTTAATACTTTGCCGTCTTCTCTGAAAATGGGTTGACCATTGGCGTCAAGCTTGCTCATGTTGCTGCGTTGAATTTCTTCAAATACGGGTGCCATGACATGTTGTAATCCATGTGCGTTGATTGTGCCGCATAGGATGTAGAGCATATCGCCCAAAGCATCTGCTATTTCTACTATGTCACCGTTTTTCGCGGCCTCGAGATATTCTTCGTTTTCTTCTTTCATCAAATTAAAACGCAAAGTCATTTCCTTTTCTGGAATTTCCGCTGCAGGTTCTTGCCTTACCGGAAGAAGAAAAGCGTGATGAAATGCTTTGACATGATCGATGGCTTGGGCCAGGGTTAATTCATTTTTCATGATTCAAAGAAACAAAAAAATGATTCATCCTTATTTTTGCCGAGATGGGTCTGAAAGATTGGGTTCGAAAAATACTTTGGTTGTTGCATTGCGACATCACAAGAAACATGCGTTACGATCGAATGACCTATCGGGTGATGAGTCAAGTATTGCGTCCAAAGAGTGTAACCATTGATGTCGGTTGTCACAAGGGGGAAGTGTTGGAATGGATAATTGAACTTTCACCTAAGGGCAATCATTTTGCGGTAGAACCTCTTCCTCATCTCGCAGAAAAACTTAGATCCCAATATGGAAGTAAGGTTCGTGTAGTGGAGAAAGCGTTGTCAAGTCAAATTGGTGAGACATCTTTTCAATACGTCAAAAATGCACCTGCCTACAGTGGAATTTTGAAAAGACGATACGATACGGCCATTCCGGATATTCAAGAACTTCATGTAGAAATGACAACCTTGGATGAAATGGTAGGAAACGAAAAAATCGATTTTATCAAAATTGACGTAGAAGGCGGAGAGTATGCTGTTCTGCAAGGAGCAAAACTGACCATCCAAAAGCATCAACCTATTGTGGTATTTGAGTGCGGAAAAGGCGCGACCGAATTTTATAATACGACACCACAAATGATCTTTGATTGGTGGGACGATGCAGGATATGAAGTGACTTCGCTGCCCCTCTATTTAGACAATCGTGAACCACTTTCTCGATTGCAATTTCAGTCTTGTTTTGACACAGGCTCAGAGTATTATTTCATCGCCTATCCAAGGATGAAAAATGCCTGATATTTCTAAAAAATAATTGTAAGTTTGTTTCTTTAAACCCATTCAATGAACAATAGGGAAGAACGTGCGGGAAAACCTGCTCAAATGGTGGCTCAGCTCACAGAATCGGCAACGCTAGCGATGGCTAGGAAGAGCCGTGAATTGACCCAACAAGGAATTAAAGTAGTTAGCTTGAGTTTGGGCGAACCTGATTTTAATACCCCAGATTTTATCAAAGCTGCAGCAGTGGATGCTATGGATAAAAATATCACGCATTATCCACCTGTAAATGGAATTCTTGAGGTTCGACAAGCCATTGTCAAAAAATTAGAGCGTGATAATGGATTGAAATATTCTCCCGAGGAGATTTTGGTTTCTACTGGAGCCAAGCAATGTATCGCCAACGCCATTCTTTCATTGGTTGATGCCGGCGATGAGGTCATCATGCCAAGTCCTTATTGGGTAAGTTACGCGGAGATTGTGAAGATGGTTGGGGGGGTAGTTATCGAGGTTCCTGCAGGGGTTGAGAATGACTATAAAATTACCGCGGAACAATTGAACAATGCAATCACGGATAAAACGCGATTGATCATTTACAGCTCACCATGCAATCCAACGGGATCTGTATATTCTGAAAGTGAATTGAAGGCTTTTGCCGATGTTATTCGCCCTCATCAAGGATTGTATGTGATCTCTGACGAGATTTATGAGTTGATTCACTTCACCAATCGTCCAGTAAGTATGGCTTCTATTGACGGCATGTGGGACAGAACCATAACAGTCAATGGTGTATCCAAAGCTTTTGCGATGACGGGTTGGAGAATAGGATACATGGCTGCTCCCAAATGGATCATTGATGCTTGTAATAAAATGCAAGGGCAAATCACAAGCGGAGCCAATAGCATTGCGCAAATGGCTGCTAAGGCTGCTGTAGAAGCAGATCCTACAGTTGTTGCGGAGATGGTCAGGACTTTCAAGAGTCGCAGAGATTTGGTGCACGAACTATTAAAAGAGATTCCAAACATCAAGATAAATCTACCTGAGGGTGCGTTTTATTTCTTTCCAGATGTCCGATATTATTTGGGTAAGAAGGCAGGAAATCGCGTAATCGATACAGCACAAGATTTGTGCATGTATCTGTTGGAAGAGCATCGTTTGGCTTTGGTTACGGGAGAAGCATTTGGTGATCCCAATTGTATTCGTATTTCATATGCCACCAACGATGAAATATTAAAAGATGCCATTCATCGATTGAAAACCGGATTGGCAGCTTTGCATGATTAAGTAAAATTGAATTCGATGTCACTATTTCAAATTGTTCAATCTTTTGCCCAACAGCGCCTTTTGGTTGTCGGCGATGTTATGATCGATGCCTATTGTTGGGGCAAGGTGGAGCGCATTTCACCAGAGGCGCCTGTGCCAGTAGTTGCAGTTGAGAAATGGGATCATCGATTGGGTGGAGCTGCTAACGTTGCGCTTAACGGTATCGCTTTACAAGCCGAGGTTGCTGTTTGCTCTGTTGTAGGAAATGACAAAGAAGGTAATCGATGTATTGAACTTTTTAAAGAAAATCGCATTCAAGTGGAGGGTGTCGTTTGTTCCGATGATCGACCAACCACAATCAAGACAAGAGTCATAGCGGGTGGTCACCACATTGTCAGAATTGATGAGGAAGTCACACGCGGATTGAATCTTGCTGAGGAACAAAATCTCTTATCAGCGATTCAAAAAAATATTGAATCTTTTAAACCCACAGTCATTGTTTTGGAAGATTACAACAAAGGTGTACTAACACCGAGAGTAATTCGACAGGTGATAGAATGGGCCAATGAAAAGGGAATTCCCACCACCGTGGATCCCAAGAAGGATCATTTCTTCGAATACCAAAAATGCACTTTGTTCAAGCCCAATTTGAAGGAGATGCGTGAGGGATTGAAAAGAGAAATAGTAGCATCGAGTAAGGAGTCATTGCAAGAGGCGGTAGCGGAGTTGGAATCAAAGATGAACAACGCTATGACCTTGCTAACGCTTTCTGAGTTTGGAGTATGCATGCACAGTCAAGATGGTTTCTTTCATCAAGGTGCGCATCCCAGAAAAGTAGTGGATGTGTCAGGGGCTGGAGACAGTGTTATTACTGTAGCTTCATTGAGTTTGGCAGCAGGTGCAGATCAAGCTTCCATAGCTACCCTTTCTAATTTGGCGGGCGGATTGGTTTGTGAGAAAGTGGGTGTTGTTCCGATTACCTCGGAAATGTTGTTGTCTGAGTTGAAATAAATCTTTGTTCGCAAATTTCAATTGTACCTTTGTCACATGTCTGAGGTAGTTAAGCCGTATAATCAAGGCTCAAAAAAGCAAGAGGTGGAAGCCATGTTTGATAACATCGCCCACAAGTATGATTTTCTCAATCACTTTTTCTCTTTGGGTATTGATATCCTTTGGCGAAAGCGTGCGATTCGCATGATCAAGAAGTACAATCCCAAATCTATTTTAGACGTGGCGACAGGTACGGGTGACTTTGCTCTATTGACCGCAAAACATTACAAGGAAGTAGACGCCATTACCGGCATCGATATCAGTGAAGGTATGTTGGAGGTAGGAAGAAAGAAAATTAGAGAGCGTGAACTTCAAGACAAGATTGTTTTCAAAAAAGCGGATTCTGAAAATCTACCTTTTCAAGATCAATCATTTGATGCGGTGACAGTGGCGTTTGGTGTTCGAAATTTTGAGAATTTAGAGCAAGGTTTGTCTGAGATGCATCGCGTTACCCGCGATGGAGGTGTAGTTGCAATCATTGAATTCTCCAAGCCAAAGCGTTTCCCGATCAAGCAACTTTTTGGTTTTTATTTCAAATATATCATGCCTACTGTGGGCAATTGGTTGTCCAAGGATAGCAGAGCTTATACCTATTTACCTGAATCAGTGCAGGCTTTTCCTGAAGGGGAAGCTTTTAAGGCTATTTTATCCAAAGTTGGTTTTTCAAAAGTTGATATTATTTCTTTATCCGGAGGAATCGCGAGCATTTACTTTGCTCGCAAATGAAAGTAACTGTTTTTCCTTCGACTCTTTCAGGAAAGGTCTTTGTTCCTACGAGTAAGAGTATTGCCCAGCGTGTAGTGGCCTGTGCGGTCATGGCACAAGGAGAGACACGCATCTCTCATTTTCCAAAATCAGATGATTGTCAGCACGCATTGGAGATTGCAAGGTCGCTTGGTGCTGTTGTACGTTTGGACAACGAGCAGTGGGTAATAAAAGGGGGATACCCTTTCAATTTTCAATCAGATATCAGACAACCCAAAGGTGTTTTGTTTTGCGGTGAAAGTGGATTGGCCGCTCGAATGTTCTCGCCGATTGCAGGTCTTTGGCATGAGGAAATTGTTGTAGAAGGTGCTGGTACTTTGGTAAAAAGATCCATGCAAACTTTAGAGGAGTGGTTGCCGCAATTGGAGGTGAGAGTCATATTAAAAGATCATTGTTTACCTGCGAGGATTCAAGGTCCGATGGCAGGCGGTAAAGTGTTAGCTGACATTGTTCACTCTTCACAGTTCGTCACGGGATTAATGCTAGCGGGAGCGGTTACCAAGAAGGGTATTGAGTTAGAGATAGAGAAAGTTCCAAGCGCAGGATACATTGACACCACAATTGCAGTTGCAAAAAAGTTTAATGTTGTCATCGATAAATTGCCAACAGGTTATATGGTTCAAGGTGGTCAGAAATTCAAGAGTATAGAAGTTCAAGTCGATGGAGATTGGAGTGGTGCAGCTTTTCTATTTGTGGCTGCAGCATTGTGCGCAGAGGAAGGATTGTTGATTCAAGGATTATCGACAGAGGTGCCACAGGCGGATCAAGCGATTTTGGAAGTTCTGGAATTGGCAAGAGTCCGTGTTGAAGAAGAGAAAGATGGGTTCCGGGTATATGCGTCAAAAATTAAGGGTTTTCAATTTGACGCGAGCGATTGTCCTGATTTGATTCCAATTCTTGCTGTTTTGGCTGTGTATGGCGATGAACCCAGTATCATCAAGGGTGCCAAGCGTTTGGTGGATAAGGAATCCAATCGGGCCAAAGCCATTCAACATGAATGGTCCAAGATGGGAATCAATACCATTTTGCGTGGAGATGAACTGAAAATTTATCCCAAAGTGATTCAATCTGTGCATGTGCACGCACATGACGATCATCGCATGGCCATGTCACTTGCTGTTATGGCTCTGGGCGGGGCATCGTTAACCATACATTCTGCGCAAGCAGTATCGAAATCTTTTCCAGAGTTCTTTGATGTTATCAAGTCTCTTGGTGCTCGAATCGAATAAACGTATTACTTTCGTGACGCATGAAATTTAACGCTTCACAAATAGCCATGATGCTCCAAGGAACCTTGGAGGGAAACGATGTTTCAGTTGGAACGTTGTCAAAAATTGAAGAAGGAAAAGAAGGCTCTTTGTCTTTTTTATCCAATCCGAAATATCAGCCTTTTATATATACCACTGAGGCCTCTGTGGTGATTGTGAACGAGGATTTTCATGCGGAACAGCCTTTGCCAACTTCGTTGTCATTGATTCGTGTGAAAGATGCTTATGGCGCTTTCGCCAAGTTGCTCGAGGCGTATAATCAGTTTTTACTTCCAACACCTGGAATCAGTGAGTTTTCACGTATTGATCCATCTGCAACCATAGGTTCCAATGTCCATATTGGAGATTGGGTAAGTATTGGCGCAGGAGCAGTGATTGGTGATGGTGCCATTATTCAAAGTGGTGTTGTTGTTGGTTCACGTGCGAAAATTGGAAATGCCACTGTGTTATTTCCTGGGGTAAAAGTTTATCATGAATGTGTAATCGGTAATGCTTGTACAATTCATGCCAATGCAGTTATCGGAAGTGATGGATTTGGATTTGCTCCCAATGCGGACAACCAGTACAGCAAAATTCCACAAATAGGAAATGTTGTCATTGAAGACCATGTGGATATTGGTGCCAATTCAACCATTGATCGCGCCACGATGGGGTCAACGGTGATTCGAAAGGGTGTGAAATTGGATAATTTGATTCAGATTGGTCACAACGTGGAGATTGGCGAGAATACAGTAATTGCAGCGCAGTCAGGTGTAGCGGGTTCTACCAAAATAGGCAAGAATTGTATGATTGGAGGTCAGGTCGGATTTGCAGGCCATATTCAGATTGCGGATGGAACCAAAATCGCAGCGCAATCTGGAATAGCGTCATCAATAAAAAATTCTGGAATGACGTTGATGGGAACACCGGCGATGCCTATCATGGATTTCAATAAGTCTTACATCTTCTTTAAAAAATTGCCGGCCATTCAAA
>JBDLUK010000002.1:0-6145 GCA_039805365.1 Bacteroidota bacterium
ACAAGTTTTTATCGAGGAAACTGAACCCGAACGATGGGCACCGTTTCTTGCCATACATTGTGGTGGTGATTGACGAGGTGGCGGATTTGATGATGACGGCGGGCAAGGAAATTGAGACGCCGATTGCGCGTTTGGCTCAGTTGGCGAGGGCGATAGGCATTCACTTGATTTTGGCTACCCAGAGGCCGAGTGTGAATGTGATCACGGGTATGATCAAGGCGAACTTCCCCGCGCGGATTGCGTTTCGGGTGAGTTCGAAGATCGATTCACGCACCATTTTGGATGCGAATGGGGCGGATCAGCTGATTGGTCGAGGAGATTTGTTGTACAGCGGGGGGAATGAGGTGATTCGATTACAATGTCCGTTCGTGGACACGCCGGAGGTGGAGCGGATTGTAGATTTCATTGGCGAGCAGCGGGCATTCCCCACGGCGTACGTGTTGCCTGAGGTGAAGGAAGAGGGGGGCGTATTGAGCGGCGATGGCTTGGATTCAGGCGATTGGGATCCGATGTTTGAGGATGCGGCGCGGGTGGTGGTGTTGAACCAGGTGGGCAGCACGAGCATGATTCAGCGAAAATTGAAGATCGGATATAATAGGGCAGGTCGATTGATGGACCAGTTGGAGGACGCTGGCATTGTGGGTGGAAACAACGGCAGCAAGGCACGTCAAGTTTTGATTACGGATGAGTACAGTTTGGAGCAATTTTTGAGTAATTTGCGGTAGAATTTTAAGTAGATGAATTATACATTGAATTTGGGTGCTTCGGCAGGATTTGGGCGTTTTGTTTTGCGCGGGTTGGCTTTGTTTTGTTTGGGTGTTGTGTCTGTTGTTGGATTAAGGGCTCAGCAGCAGAACGATCCAAAGGCGGAGGCGATATTGAAAAAGGTGGCGGCGGTGTATCAGTCGTACAGTACGATCAAGGCGTCGTTTACACTGACCACCACGCCGGTGAGCGGTCGGGCTTCTGTGGAGAAGGGGAGTGTTTGGCTGAAGGGGAAGAAGTTTCGGTTGGATTATGCCTCGCAGGAGATTTATTGCAATTCTTTGTTCACTTGGACGTATAGCAAGGATGATGCGGAGGTGACGAAGGAGAATTTCAAGTTGCGGGATAATAGCATCACGCCGAATGAGATTTTCACCATTTACAATAAAGGGTTTAAGAGTAAGTATGAAGGTCCGATTGTTCGCAACGGCAAGAATTACGATGTGATTCAGTTGGTGCCGAAGAACGCGGCCAATTACAGTTATGTGAAGTTGGAGATCGACAAGTTAACGAACAAGATTCAGCGGGTGATTCAGCACTACAAGAACGGTACAGAAGTTGCGATTGAGGTGACGTCTATGACGCCGAATACTGTGTTGGCTGAAACGTTTTTTGAATGGAGCGCTGTTGCGCATCCAGATGTGACGATGGTTGATTTGACCAAGAAGCGGAAGCCATGATTGTTTATCGGGACTTATAATTCAGAAAATGTTCTAATATACTAATACCAGAATTTACATATGTGCTATCATATTCTCTTATTGACGGGGTCATTGTTTCTATTTTATTTATTAGGTCAGCTGCTAATGAATTTTTTCTATATAAAGACTAAAGTTGAAAATACTGTCTTGGAATTTACAAAGTCATTGATTGTAGGTCTTATTTTTACAGTGACGATTTTTTCTTTTTATAAAACAATTTTCATGACCATTAATGTGTTGTTTGCTGGTGTTGTGGTTTTATATTTAACATATGAAAGAAAGAAGTTATTGACACGGCCAAAATTCAACTTCAACATTAAATATCTTTTATATTCAATTTTGGTCAGTTTGATTTTTTTGGGTATTAAATATATTAGTACTGACTTCTTTAATAATAAATTGGTTGATATTGGTTTAGATGATTATTATTACTATTGCAAAACTGCTCAAATAATGCAATACTATGGAATTGAAGGACGTAATTTTACAAGCGTATTGGACTTCACAGATTTGAGAAAATACAATACTCCATATCATTATTTTGATCTATGGGTCAATGCATTTTTTCAGAATTTAAATTTAATAAGTATTTTAGAAATTTATCATTTTGTTTTTTGCCCATTAATTTTCACACTTTGTTTTTTTAGTTTCTTGTCTCTTGTTGATTTTTTGAAATTAGGAAAATTGTATTTAAATATAATCATAGCGTTTTGTTGTGTTTTTTTTGCGGGGTGCATTCCAATAAAAAATTTAATTGGGGAGAGTATCTTTACACAACCAAGAACTTATTGTGCATACATATTTACAATTTTATTTTTTGTTGATTTTTTGCGATGTAATTATATTTCTTCTTTTACATGGCTTTCATTAATGACGGTGTGTACCATATTGGCTGCGCCTCCTATCTTGACTTTTATTTTTTTATTTGGTTTGTTTTTTTATATTAAAGGAAATAAGTCTATTTTTTTTTATTGTTTTTTTTTATGTTTTTTAATTCTTTTGTTAACCGTTATACAGTATGTATTTTTTGGTAGCTTGAATGGCAGCTCAAATCGAGCAGAGCCTATTACAATGAATATTTATTTGACAAAAGTGCTGTTTTCCTTTTTTAGGGAGAATTTGTTTAGATTGCCTTTTTATTATTTAATATTAGTTATCCCAGTGATTTTTTTCTTAAAAAAATCAATATTCAATGTATTTGATAATTACATCATCTACGTTTCCGCAATTGTTATGATTATTTTGCCGATTTTGTTTAGTGCATTGTTTAATTTCAACATCGATGCTCCAAGTATAATTTCTTATCCGACACATGCCATGATTATTTGTATTTTTCTTTTTTTCATTAGTCAATCGGAAATTAGAGCAAAAATCATATATAGCTCTGCTTTCCTTCTGCAGTCAGTGGTTGTTTTTATCCTTACGTTTGAAAATGGAAATTCTGTCGACAGTCATCATTCCTATGTATCTCAAAGATTTTTAATGGAAATTGATTTGCGATTGAGTGATGGTGCTGTTGGTTCGTATGTTAAAAGCATGAAGAACCCAAGCATATGGGATTTTAATCCTTTTGTTGTGCATGGTTTTCATTTTATAGGATTTTTGAATAAGAGGATTGATTTGGTAAATTTATCCGATTTTAAAAGTAAATATTCGAAGGTCATATCCAGTGAAATTATTGAAAATGGTGAATTTAATTCATTTATTAATAGTAAGGGTGTGCAGGATGATTTTTATACTAATCAACGAGATTTTGTTGATAAGCGAAATATTCAATTTATATTAACCGAAGCTGAGGGTCTCAAGAATCCACACTTGAAAAAAATCGTTTCTGATTCTTTAGTGGATGATTACGGCGGTTATAGAATTTATTTTTTTAATTGAGGTGACCCCTTATCGTAAATCAAACAACCCGTAGTTAGAGTTCCAGATATATTTTTGTACTAGTCCCTTAATAGACTGGAGATAATAGTAGAATCAATTTTACTTAATTGAAAGACCAATTGATTTGAACTATAAATGAAACAAACAAGAAGAAAATGGAGCGCTGAGCAGAAGCTTCTAATAATTCAAGAATCGGTGATTAAAAGGATTAGTCTAACTACAGGTGCTGTTAGAATATGTTCAATTTTAAAAAATGTGATCAAAGAAAAGGCCCGCAATTGCGGGCCTTCATATGTTAGTTAATATAGGTTTTATTTTTTATTACGCAGGCATTCTTCCCAAAACCTCAGCCATTTTCTGGCCGATTTCTGCAGGAGATGCTACTACGTGGATGCCACATTCGGCCATGATGGCCATTTTTGCGGCAGCGGTATCGTCTTTTCCACCAACGATTGCACCGGCGTGACCCATTCTGCGACCTGCAGGTGCAGTTTGTCCAGCGATGAATCCTACTACAGGCTTGGTACCATGTTCTTTGATCCAGCGAGCGGCTTCGGCTTCCATGCCACCACCGATTTCACCAATCATCACAATGCCTTCTGTTTCAGGGTCGTTCATGAATAATTCCACCGCTTCTTTGGTTGTGGTTCCAATTATTGGGTCTCCACCAATACCAATGGCAGTGCTTTGTCCCAATCCCAATTTGGTTAACTGATCTACCGCTTCGTAGGTCAAAGTTCCTGACTTAGAAACAACACCGATTGAACCTTTCTTAAAAATGAAACCTGGCATGATACCAATTTTGGCTTCGCCGGGAGTAATGATACCCGGACAGTTTGGACCGATCAAGGTACAACTGAATCCTTTGATGTATTCACGCACCTTCACCATGTCTTTGGTGGGGATGCCTTCGGTAATACAAACGATAACCTTGATTCCGGCTTCAGCAGATTCCATGATGGCATCGGCAGCGAAAGCAGGGGGAACAAAGATGATGCTGGTGTTGGCTTGGGCTTCTCGAACGGCATCTTGAACGCTGTTGAAAACCGGACGGTCGAGGTGGGTGCTACCGCCTTTTCCTGGAGTTACACCACCAACCACGTTGGTTCCGTATTCAATCATTTGTTGTGCGTGGAAGGTGCCTTCGTTGCCAGTGAAACCTTGTACGATTACGCGAGAATCTTTGTTAACCAGTATGCTCATAGTATTTTTGCTGCGCGAAAATAATACAGAAGCCCCCAAATTCAATAATGGATGTGTGATTATTTCTATGCAGTTAAGGCGATGAAGGAATTGATTTTCCTTGGGGAATGTTTCTGTTTTTGATAATAATTTGATTTTCTGCGGTTGTAACCGCAAGAAATCATGATATTTCGCGATTACAACCGCAAGACTTCGTATTTTGAGCTGAGAAATAAGACCCATGAGCCATTAACGGGTCGGAAATTTGAGTATCAGCTTTTTCCGATATCGTGGCAAGAATTTGAAGCCCATGTGGGATATTTGGCTGCTGAGCAGCAATTGGAAACGCGTTTAATCTATGGTTTTTACCCTGAAGTGATCAATCAAATGGGTCAAGAGCGATTGATTTTGAGTCAGTTGAGCGAAAGTTATCTTTACAAAGATTTGTTTGTAATGTCGAATGCCATAAAGCGGCCTGAGCTGTTGGAGAAAATTTTGCAAGCGCTGGCTTACCAGGTTGGAAATGAAGTTTCTCACAATGAAATCGCTCAGTTGGTTGGTTCAGACAATGAAACGGTGAGTAGGTATATTGACTTGTTGATAAAGAGTTATGTGATTTTCCCACTCTACAGTTTTAGCCGAAATCTCCGTAACGAGATCAAGACCAATCGCAAATACTATTTTTACGACAATGGAATTCGAAATGCGGTAATCGGGAATTTTAATGTCTTATTGAATCGGACTGACGTGGGTGCTTTGTGGGAGAATTTTTTGGTTTCGGAGAGGATGAAGCGAAATGCGTATAATGGGGCCTACGGTAAAACGTATTTTTGGAGAACTACCTCTCAGCAAGAAATTGATTATTTGGAAGAATATGACGGGGCTGTGCACGCCTATGAGTTTAAATGGAATCCCAAGGCGAAGTTTAAGTTTCCCAAATCGTTTATGGAAATTTATCAGGCGACTGCTAAGAAAATTGACCGGGAGAATTTCCGGGAATTTGTTTGCGGGTGAGGGCGATTTACCCTGTTTTTTGGTTACTTGGCAATCGCCTCGGTAATCTCAGGCCCCATGGGTTTTATACCCGACGGGTAATAAGCAATGAGTTGTCCCTGTTCGTTGATCAAGAATTTATTGAAGTTCCAACCCACGGTGGCATCAAGGGCACCATTTTCTGATTTATTGCACAACCAACGGTATAGGGCGTGCTGTTTGCCGCCTTTTACATCCAATTTTTCACTGATTGGGAAGGTTACACCGTAATTTTTTTGACAAAACGAAGCGATTTCTGCTGCTGCGCCTGGCTCTTGATCCATGAATTGGTTGCAAGGACAGCCTATGATGATGAGTTTATCGGCGAATTTCTCCGAAAGTTGCTGCAATTCCGCGTATTGGGGAGTGTAACCACATTTAGAGGCTGTATTAACAATTAGGATTTTCTTCCCTTTGTACTGAGAGAGATTGATTAAACTGGCACCATCCAAAGATTTCAATTGAATGTCATAGATGCTTTTCGCAGCAGCAGCGCTCTGACTGGGGTCGATGGTTTTTGTTTTACCAAATACACAAGCGGTGATCAATGAGCCAATGGCGGCGGCAACGGAAGCAATTCT
>JBDLUK010000003.1:0-2663 GCA_039805365.1 Bacteroidota bacterium
TTTTCGTCATGAGCAATTGCGTTTCTGTATTGAGCATATTGCCCGTAACAGTCAATTTATTGGACGCATAAAATTTTTGGACATAATCAGCGACCATTGATTTGTAGCTGTTGATGTCAGGAGTGGATACAGGAATTTCGATGGCAAAATAATGCTCTACGTTTTCATCGAAATTGTATACCACCTCAGTGCTCACAGGGGGTGCAGGATTTACGGCTTCCGTTTTTTCAGCTTGTTTGGGTTGAAATGGAATTAGTAATTCTTTTGCTTTGTCTGCTTCAGGGCTTCCTGGACATTCGCTGATTACTTGCTTGAGCGCCTCTTGATATTGATCATTTAACCCCGCCATTGCATCAACATATCCCACGCAAACCGCACGAAGGATGCGGTATTTGCAAATCAAATGATTGGCGCTATCTTCTATCAATACCTGATTGCAGGCGGTCATTGCCTCAGGGTATTTTCTCTTGGCATAAAGCTGATAAATTTCCTCGTATTGCAACAGCTCTTCTTGTTTGCGTTTTTCTTCTTCGTCCTTGGCATTGGGATCATCTACAAAACGCGCCCATTCTGAACCGGGATATTTTTTCTTGATCTCATTGCCCCAATATTGTGACGAACAAGTGGTACAATTTTTTGATTTTTGTGCCCCAAACTCTTCAGCGGTTTTCCAAGTGCGGTAGATTTGATAATAGGTAAGCGGCGTGTAGAGATTTTCTTCTACTTTTTTAAGTGATGTCTCCCAAATGTTCAACGCTGCATTATCATCATTCAAGTCTTCTTTGTAAACCAATCCCGCTTTGTAGAATGCTTCACAACGTTCTGTGTTCATTTTTTCCATCGCCTTTCCATCTTTACAGGGCAGGCTTTTCAAAAGCTCATCTTCTGATTGGACGGCACTCTCCGCGCTGTTTGCGGAAGATTCTGTTGATTCCTCTTGACCCGGCCGTTCATCCGCAACATCATTCATGGTGACCAACTTGGCTTGTAGTCGCCAGTTGTCCTTGAGTGGACGGTCATCCCAATAATCTAAAAATTCTTGCGCACCTTTGTCACGCATGGATTTGTTGTAACACCAAAAACCTGCAGTTCCCGCATTCTCTAATGCAGCTGCTTGTCTTTCCGCAGCGAGTCTTGCTTCTTCTTCTCGTTTGGCAATTTCTTGGGCGATCAATTGTTGTCTTATTTCTTTGATCGCATTGACTTGTTCTTGTTGGGACATGCCGCAAAGCTTGAATAAGCTGTCTGCGTTTTCAATTTTGTCCAGATAATCCACCAATTCGGTTAAGCTCTTGGCTCGTCCGCTGACCTCGTCGTAACGGGGATGTTTGTCCCCAATAATTTTTTGGGTGCTGTCATATGCCGCTTGGGCAGAAACATATTCTTTGGCTTTGAAATGAAGATCTGCCAGTAAGAGGAATGATTTGCCTTTTTGTTTTTTGTTTTTCTTGGATTCCTTGATGGATCGAGCAAGCAATTGTTTGGCTTCGGCTGTCTCGCCTTGTTCCTCGGCCATAACAGCCAAGGTGTATAGAATTTGATCTTTGTAATCGGCGTACTTGAGCTCTTCGAGCATTTTGAGCAATTCAGTTTTGGCGATCAAAGCGCTTGAGCCATTGCGCAAAGCACTGAGCGCCTTTTTCATTCGGGCTTGGAAGTCCAACTCCACGGTTGGCTTGCTATTCAGTACATTGGCATATTGGGTTTGAGCGGAACTGAATTCCTCCATTTGCTCATGCACTTGACCAAGGATGAAGTGTAATCTTGCTCTTTGTTTTTTCTTTTTGGTTGCGGCCAAGGCCTTGCTCAACGATTCTTTTGCCTTCTCATATTTGTGCGCTTTGATGTACAAATGCGCCAATACGCTGTGATAAAAAACTTGGTTTTTTGGTTCGAGTAAACTGGGATTAAAATCTTCGCGGGTCATGAGCTGCAAGGCTTTCGCGAGCTCATCTTGTGCCAACAAATCCAAGGCTAGCCACGATGCGCTCACTCCTACAGCATTGGGTTCTGTGTATTTTTTGGTTACGAACTGAAATAATTTTTGCGCGTCGTAATAATTTTTCTTGTAGTAATGTGCCTTTCCAATAAGGACATAGTTTTCATCAATCCACTTGTTGTACTCAGGCCATTTGATGCTGTTTTTCTTTTCTCCGGTGATGGTATGCTTGGCAATTACCTTCTCACTCTTTTCGATGACTCGCTCAAAATCTTCGTATGCCGTTTTTACCGCTTCGTCATTGCCCAAAGCGATGACAGATAAGATGGAATCGAAGTCTTCTGTAGTATTGGAAAGAATTTTAGCTTCGGCCTTGAGCATTGCCTGGTCAGCATTGAAGTGACCGTTGTAATGCGTCGTGGTGTTGTGGTAAATTCGGTATGCCACCCCGTCTCTTTTGGTGGTGCAAGACACGACCAAAATACTTAGTCCGATGAAGGATAAAATTAGGCGGGTAATTGTGGACATTCTCATTTAAAAATCTAGTATAAACCTGAAAAGTCCAAATTTATTTCATTTTCATGCTTTAATTTGTAGGAATTGAAAATAATCCATGAAAAGAGAACGTCGCCCCAGGCGGAAGAAACTATTAAAAAAGCTCAAGTCCAAGTTCAGGCTGACGGTTCTGAATGAGAGCACTTTTGAAGAGCGATTTAGTTATTCT
>JBDLUK010000004.1:0-9740 GCA_039805365.1 Bacteroidota bacterium
TCGCTGATATGCGGCCTCATTCAATCGAATATAATTGGCTCTTTCAAGCACTTGAAGGGCGTTGAACATGACGCGTGCCGTCATACCCAGACGATCACTCCACTCATTCAATCTCAAATCAATGGTCTGCCATTCTCCACTGCCTATGGACATTTGCATCGCATCAGCGACGCAATTGTATACTTTCAAGATATCTTCTCTGGAAGGATATTGAAGTTCGATTTGCTGCACTCCTTCTTCCTTCTCCAAAGGCCCAACCATCAATAAACCGTATGCCTTTTGGCCGGCCCTCCCTGCCCTTCCTGCCTCTTGAACATAAGCTTCTGGCGAATGTGGAATATCCCAATGCACCACCATTTGCACATCGGGCTTATTGATTCCCATACCAAATGCGTTGGTAGCGACCATCACACGTGTTTGGTTGTCCAACCACTCCTGCATGATTTGCTTCTTTTTATTGATGGGTAATCCCGCATGAAATGCATGCGCTCCGATATTCAATGATTGCAATGCTCGGGCTATTTCTTCTACTCGCCCGCGTGTTCCAGCATAAACAATAGCCGAGCCATGGACCTGTTTCAACCATTGTCTCAACTGCCCCATTTTATCTTCGGAAATCTTTACACCATATGCCAAATTGGGTCGTAACCAATCCCCAGCAAGTCGGACCGTGTTTTTTAATTGCAACGATGCTACAATTTCTTGTTGCACTTTTTCTGTTGCTGTTGCTGTTAATGCCAAAAAAGGAACATCGGGATGATAGGTTCTCAGATTCGCAATCTCCAAATACGCAGGCCTAAAGTCATGTCCCCACTGGGCTATACAATGGGCTTCGTCCACTGCTATGAGAATAGGCTTCATGTCTTTTAGCCGTGCAATAAACAAATCATTTTTCAAACGTTCAGGCGAAACATATAAAAAACGAACTTCACCAAATACGCACTCATTGAGGATGTAATCTACCTCTCTCTTCTTTTGATAAGACGTAACCAAAAAAGATTTGATTCCTCTCGACCGCAAATCTTGCACTTGATCCTCCATAAGTGCTGTCAATGGCGAAATCACAATACACAATCCTTGTTTGAGCAAGGTCGGCACCTGATAACACAATGACTTACCTCCACCTGTAGGTAATAGTGCCAGAACATCTTTCCCATCAATAACAGATTGTACAATTAAATCTTGTGGAGATCGGAACTGATCATATCCCCAAATATCTTTTAATATGCGCAATGCTTCTTTCACTTTACAAAGGTCATAAATTTGCACCATGCATATCTACCACCCCAAAGATTGGTTCACATTTATTTTTAAAGTTCACAAAAGCGAAACTTTCAAGAAACTCATTCCCATGATGATCATGATTGGCGCGTACACTTGGCTGGTCATATATCTAGAATATGAATGGTGGCATTGGGAAAACGACCCTTTCGTCAAAAACCTAACATCAGTGCAAACCTTGCTGGGTTTTGTCCTATCGCTTTTGCTGGTATTTCGAACTAACACAGCCTATGACCGATGGTGGGAAGGGCGTAAACTATGGGGTGCATTGACCAATAACGCCCGAACATTGAGCATTAAACTAAATGCCATACTCGATAAGGAAGACATTGCCAATAGAAAATACTTCAGCAAAGGAATTGCCCTTTACGCGCACTCGTTGAAGCAGCATCTTCGATCTGCAGAAATGGAAATGGAGCTAGATGAGGGCTTTCATGGTGTGGACATTCAACATCACATTCCCAATCAAGTTTCTTCTTTGTTAACACAGAAAATTTATCAGTTGGAACGTGATGGAATAATGTCTGCGCATCAATTGCTAAGTGTACAAAATGAAATCAGTGAGTTTCAAAATATCTGCGGTGGTTGTGAGCGAATTAAAAATACCCCTATTCCTTTCTCCTACAACGTGTTTGTCAAAAAGTTCATTTTCTTTTATGTGATGACGCTACCCTTTGGATACGCCTTGCAGTTGCATTGGCTTTGTATAGGACTATCTTGCATCGTCTTCTATGCGCTTGCCAGTTTAGAAGTAATTGCAGAAGAGATTGAGGACCCATTTGGCAATGACTCCAATGACATCCCTGTTGATCTCATTGCATCCAACATCTCAAAGAATGTTCATCAAATATTAGGTGCATAAAAAAAGGAGGCTTAGCCTCCTTTTTCATTCAAAAACTGATTTTATAACATTGCTTTTGCTGCGTTATAGATGCTCTTGGTATCCAATCCATACTTGGTCATCAATTGGTCAGGCGTTCCGCTTTCACCAAAAGAATCCTTCACACCGATAAAGTGAATGGGGCAAGGATGATGTTGCGCCAAAGTCTGAGCAACACGACTTCCCAATCCACCAATGATATTGTGTTCTTCGCAAGTAATCACTTTACCCGTCTTCTTGGCACTGCGTACTACCGCTTCTTCATCCAAAGGCTTAATGGTGTGGATGTTGATCAAATCCACAGAAATACCTTCGGCTTCTAGCTGACGTGCAGCTTCCACCGCTGGCCAAACCAAATGACCTGTAGCAATGATGGTGATTTGATTTCCTTCATGAATGTGCCATGCTTTACCAATTTCAAATTTGTGATCTGGCGCAGTAAAGTTGGTAACCTTGGGACGTCCAAAACGCAGATACACTGGACCATTCATCTCTGCAATGGCGATGGTAGCTGCCTTGGTTTGATTGTAATCACAAGGATTAATAACGGTCATACCTGGTAGCATGGACATCATTCCAATATCCTCTAAAATTTGGTGGGTAGCACCATCTTCACCCAAAGTCAATCCCGCATGTGACGCACAAATTTTGACGTTTTTGTGAGAGTAAGCAATACTCTGACGGATTTGATCATAAACACGACCCGTACTGAAATTGGCAAAAGTTCCAGTGAAAGGAATCTTCCCACCAATGGTCAATCCAGCGGCTACCCCCATCATGTTGGCTTCCGCGATTCCCATTTGGAAAAATCTTTCTGGAAATGCTTTTTGAAAAGCATCCATTTTCAATGAGCCTGTCAAGTCTGCACAAAGGGCAACAACTTCACTATTATTTTTACCTGCTTCCAACAAACCCGCTCCAAAACCAGAACGTGTATCATTGGCCGGTGACAATTCAAATTCTAACATGATTTCTCCGATTAATAATCCCCTAAAGTTTCTTCCAATTGTGACAATGCACGCGCCAACTCTTCATCGTTGGGTGCAACACCATGCCACTTGTGCGTGCCTTCCATGAAGTCAACACCTTTACCCATTGACGTTGTCATTAAAACCATAATGGGTTGTCCATTTCTAGCTTTGCTCTTGGCTTCATCAATGGTTGCATTCAATGCGGTCATATCATTTCCGTCCGTTGTCAAAACCATCCAACCAAATGCTTCCCACTTGGCGCTGAGATTACCCAAAGACAAAACCTGATCCGTTGAACCGTCAATTTGCTGACCATTGTAGTCAACAAAAGCAATAACATTGTCCACCTTGTTGTGAGCAGCATACATTGCCGCTTCCCACACTTGACCTTCTTGCAACTCGCCATCACCTTGAAGAACGAAAACCAATTTATCGTCGTTGTTCAACTTCTTGGCCGACGCAGCTCCAATCGCTGCAGACAAACCTTGACCCAAAGAACCACTGGCGATACGAATACCTTCCAAATGTTCATGGGTAGTTGGATGCCCTTGCAAACGGGTATTCAACTTTCTGAAAGTCGCCAATTCAGCAACTGGAAAGTATCCTGAACGCGCCAATGCACTGTACCAAACTGGAGAAATGTGTCCGTTAGATAGGAAGAACAAATCTTGTCCTTTGCCATTCATGTCCCAACTTGTTGGATCATGATGCATCTGATTGAAATAAAGAGAAACGAGAAGATCTGCACAACCCAAACTTCCTCCTGGATGACCGCTGTTCACCGCATGCACCATGCGAACGATGTCACGGCGAACTTGCGAAGAAATTTGTTGCAGTTCGGCTATTGATTTAGACATGTGATAAGGTTTTGACAAAATTAGACGAAACAGATAGCTTCATCAAGCGTTGTTCACTGTTTGTGTAAAAACTACACTTTGTGTTTCAGCCAATGCTTCCACCACTCTGAGCGCAAGACATCACGGTGTTCTCTTTCGACGTCAAAAGAAAATTCAAAAGACACCGTCTCTTCTATATCGTCACAATGTGTAACCAAAAATTCAGGATTTGCAGCTTCACTATTGCCGCGCAATGCAATCATCAACTGCTTGCATTTACTCTCCATATCCGTCTTTTGAAATTCACTTTGGGAAACCGTCATTTGTAATTCCAAACGTATGATGGACAAATTGGAATAATTTACAATAACCTCATTGGTGAGATTTCTATTCGGAATGATAATGGCCTCTCCTTTTTCTGTAACCAATTGGGTATTGAGAATCTGGATTCCAGTGACCTTGCCTTTTGAGTTTCCAACCAATATGTAATCATCAACTTTGAACGGTTTGAAAAGCAAAATCATCACACCCCCTGCGAAGTTCTGCAACTCGCCTTGCAAGGAAAGACCAATGGCCAATCCTGCAGCTCCTAGTAAAGTAACCAAGCTGGTGATCTCAAACCCAGCCAATCCCGCTGATGTTATCAATACAAAAACCTTCAGTCCTATGTTGGCGAAGCTTTTGAAAAACGTACTCAAGTTGGGGTCCAATGCACGACGCAGCATGGTCGCTTCTAGTATGCGCAAGGTGCGTCCGATGACGTACCACCCAGCAATTAAAAATGCTATCGCACCGATGAGCTTAGGCAAATAAACCCAAAACTCGTGCAGCCACTGTTGAAGAAGATCTTGCATAAAAAAAAGGGCCGAAGCCCTTGTTATTTGGTTATTGTAAAATAATACGATTCATCCAATCGAAAAACTTTGCCCTTGGCATCAGTTACAATTAGGTCATAAATGCGAGCTCTAGCAAATCCAGTGGATTGCTTCAACACGCCAAAAACACGTGGGTCCAACTTAGTGTCTGAACTTCGAACACATTGCAAAGCCAAATTGTCTTCGATAAATTCCAAACGATAATTCTTGATCGACAATGCTTCTCCATTCTCATTATACAAAACCGGAGAGTCATTCAAACAAGACATTTCCATTTTCACCTCATTATCAGCACTTAGATTTCTATCGCACCATGAAAGTTTATAACCCTTAGTCTGCGTGAAAGCACAAATCGAAAGAGTCAAAAAAAGAAATGAGAAAATTGTCTTCATGAATTTATTTGGTTTCAGTTTCTACTTGCTTATTAGGGCTGATTCCAGCCTTTTCTACGCGCATTCTACCTTGATCGATGGCCATAACAATATCGGTTTCTCCTACCTCTACAATTTTACCATGTATTCCACCAAGGGTCATCACTTTATCCCCAACCTCAAGAGCTTCTTGAAATTTCTTTGCTTCTTTTTGCTTTTTCATTTGTGGACGGATCATGAAAAAATACATGATCACAAACATCCCACCGAACATAATCAATGTTCCCAAACCACCACCTGACTGCTGTAAAAATACCATTTTCTTTTAATTTTAGTTATCGAAACAAATCTAATGCATTATCGCGTACGTTCCATGTGCATTTTTCCTTTGGCCTCTTCTTGCTTTACACCTACGCCTACTACTTTGCCTTTTACAAATAATTTATAATCCTTGGGTTCTGCGTTGGTTGCAATAGCAATTGACTTGTTGACATCACCTGTCTCCGCGGAAGCTTTGTACTCAATTGAGATTGTACCCGATGCCCCAGGTGCTATTGGTTCCTTTGGCCAATCTTTCAGCGCTGTGCATCCGCATGAGGGATGAACATCCGTGATAATCAAATCCGATTTGCCCGCATTCAAAAACTGAAAAGTATGCTTCACTGTTTGCCCAACAGCCAAGATGCCAAAATCGAACGTGCTTGAATCGAATTGAATTTGTGGGCCCTTGTATTCTTCTGCATTCTCAGACGCTGTTGCAGCAAAATGAATCATATCGGAACTCACTTTCCCGTCTCCTTGCTCTGCGCATGATGCAAAGAATAACACAACTGCAATAGAAATAAAAATCTTAATGCTGGTCATAATACCCATCAAATTCGTTGGAATCAAAATTCTCATCATCCCCAAAACCAAATTCGTCTTCATCCTCGTCGTCACCTTCTTCCGACGACTCAAAGTCTTCATCAACACCATTTCCTTCAAACATGGCGTCCATTTCTTTAGAGTCTTGATCAGGGGCATCGCCAAAAGTCAATGCCAAAAAAGGATAAGCTCTATCTTCCACCGATTGACCTACCTCCACCAACTCCACATAAAAAATCCACATGCGAAGGAAATCATATACATACAAAACCTTGTCTCCAACTTGGTGCACCATTTCGTGAAGAACGGCATTGTCCATGCTGACGATACCATCACCCATGTCCATCAAAGGAATTTCCAAACCCTTTTCCCACTCTTCATTGCTTAAATAAAAACTCGCCATCTCACCATCTTCAAAATTGAAGTGTTCCAATATGGACCGGTGCAACTCTGAAAATGTAGCCGAGGTTGGCATTTCAATATCACGAAATACATCTTCCTCTGTATCGACAATTACACGGAACTTATAAGTACCAAAAGTCTCTTCTATTTTCTTCTTTGCCATAATCAACAATTCTTTATCATCTCGATGGCCTCCATCGGATTACTGTGTTTAAATACAAAATTCCCTGCAACCAAAGCATCTGCCCCTGCTTCTTTCAATCGTACTGCGTTGTCGGCATTCACTCCTCCATCCACTTCAATCAATGTGGAATATCCACCTTCAACAATCATGGCCTTTAGTTCCTTGATTTTGTCATACGTTCTTTCAATGAACTTTTGACCTCCAAATCCAGGATTAACAGACATGATCAAAACCAAATCCAATTCTCCCAAAATATCCTTGAGCAAATGAACGGGTGTATGAGGATTCAAAGCTACCCCAGCTTTCATGCCGTGGCTATGTATATTCTGCACAGTACGGTGCAAATGTGTGCATGCCTCGTAATGAACAGTGAGGTATTCAGCCCCTGCGTTTTTAAATTCTTCGATGTAATTATCAGGATTAACAATCATCAAATGCACATCCATCACTTTCTTGGCGTGCTTGGCAATGGCTGCCGTAACTGGAATTCCAAAAGAAATGTTGGGGACAAAAACGCCGTCCATTACATCAATGTGAATCCATTGCGCTTGGGATTCGTTCAACATCTCGACATCGCGCTGAAGATTTGCAAAGTCAGCAGAAAGAACTGAAGGGGAAACTATCATGGGTATAAATTTATCGGTTTATTGTTTGATGGCGATGACCATTCTGTCTTTTTTCTGTAAATCCTTTTTCACTTCACATTTCCAAACATGCTCATCGAATAACTGCGCTACCTGATGGGCGTATGATGCATGGGTTTCAAAAACCACCATTCTGCAGACATCACCGTTGGTTTGGACCTGAGCGACAATGGATTGATAAAACATTAGTGGATCCTCATCGGGAACAAATAATGCCATGTGGGGTTCGTGATCCAAGACTTGGGCTTGCATTTCACCCTTATCACTCTCCAATACGTATGGCGGATTGCTGATGATAATTGTTGCTGAATGTAGCAAGTCTGCGATATCTCGCATGTCCCTGCTAAACCAATCCACCTGAGCTCCAAGTCGTATTGCATTGTCCTTGGCAACAACAAGAGCTTCTTCAGATAAATCAACACCAAATACTTTGGCTTTGGACTCCAAAGCGATGGTTATCGCGATGCAACCTGAACCTGTGCCTAAATCCAATACAATATCTTGTTCTCGAATAAGCGGTAAGACCGATTGAACAATCTCTTCTGTTTCTGGTCGTGGTATCAAAACGGATTGTTCCAATTTGAATAGTCGACCCATGAAATAAGATTCGTTCAAGACATACTGTAAAGGTTCATTGTTCAGCAATCGTTTGATGGCAAAGTGAACCTTAAGAATTTCAGATTCAGAAAAAGTCTTATTGGGATTAATAACCAATTCCGTAGCGTCAATAGAAAGCAATGAACTGAACATCCATTTGATAGAACTCTTTCGCTCGCGATCCTCCCAATGGCTCAGCTTGCTTTCCGCCCATTGGTAAATGTCTTTCAATCTATTTCCTGCCAATTGACCGTTCATGGTCGCTTTCTTTTCTCCGGTTTGGCTGGGACTTCTTTCTTCTCTCCTTTGCTATCGGCATCCTTGGCGGGGCGATTGTTCTTGGACTCCACCTTCTGCTTCAATCGCTCATACTCTCTTGAGTTGACATTGGTAAATACATCGTATCCCTTACCGCTTAGCAAAACATACCATTTTCCATTCTCTTGTTTCCAAAGCGATCCCATTTCTCCTTTGAAGAATTTATTCTGCCAAAGTCCTGGAGCGGGGATTTCTATCCATGTCGAATCACGGTGACTTTTGTCTTTTTTATCAAACACCACCAAAACAACTTCTCCAAAGTATTGGCGTGTATAGGCCATGACCTGTCCATCGTTTTTAATGAATTCCAAATCCCCGTATATCAATGCCATGTTCTTATTTCGCAATTGGGTCAATTTGCTCACACTTGCTTTCAACTTGCGCTGATCCACATTCAGTTGATCAAAGGTCATCATGCGTCGATTGTCAGGATCATTGCCACCCGGCATTCCTATTTCATCACCGTAGTAGATACAAGGAACTCCGGGAGTGGTCATGATGAAAGCCATCAATTGCTCCATCTTTCTGAAACCCGAGCTGCCTTTGTTCTGAATATCTCTTGACCATCCCGCCAACTTCGCATCTTCATCAAATGCTACACTTCCATCGGCGTAGGAGATGAAACGCGCACGATCCTGATTCCCTGTGATATTGCCCATCAAATGGTGGGAACCGTAATATCGAAGCGACTCTTTGGTAACCTTTTCCAAATTCTCAAAAGTGGTGGTTTCCTTCGCAAAAGCATCAACCATCGCATCATACAGGTTGAAATCGAATTGTGCGTCTAGCATTCCGCTGCCGATATAGCTTTGAATCAACTCGGGGCTTCCATAGGTTTCACCAATTTGATACAACGATCGGTTGGGAAACTGCGTTTTTGTCTTGTACGTCAACGTGCGCCAAAACTCATTATTGATGTGTTTGGTAGCATCATGTCTAAATCCATCAATCTCATAATTCTTCAACCAAAACATGGCGGTATCGGTCATCGCGTTCACCACGATCGGATTGGAGAAATCAAATGTTGGAAGGAACGTATCAAACCAAGTAGTCAATCGATGCTCATCCCACTTCTCCGTATTCATCGTTCCATCGGGCAAATACAATGGAGTTGTCCAACCTTTCTTGCTTTTGATCAAAGGGTGATCTTGGTGAACATGATGCGCAACATAATCAACAATGATGTTCATGTCTCTGTCGTGTACGTGATCAATCAAAGAATCCAATTCCGCCGAAGTTCCGAAACGCCTGTCTACTTTTGTTAAAGCCAACGGCCAATAACCATGGTATGCGGAGAATTTACTTCGTGTGCCTTTGTCCCATAGGCCCCAAGCGCCTTCCACATTTTGACAAATGGGTGAAATCCAAAGCGTATTTACGCCCAATTGTCTAAAATAATTTTTGTCAACGGTTTGGGTAATTCCGACCAAATCACCGCCCATGGTATTGGCTTTGGGCTGAATATCAGGATCATTGGTTGGGAAATTATTATCTTTCTTACCATCCACAAAACGATC
>JBDLUK010000005.1:0-5584 GCA_039805365.1 Bacteroidota bacterium
CCATTTTCTTTGATGGACATGCCTGGAATTTTTCTCAGCCTGTAATCGAGGTAAAATTGTACAATGTACAAGGCCAAATGGTAGAGCAGGAGCGAGGATTATTGTACAATTGGAACCCTGCAAATCATACGCAAGGTGTGTATGTTTTGACTTTAAAAGATGCGTTCGGTTTTCAGAAGACAATGAAGATCCTCATTGACTAAGGCAAATTGGGCTGACCCGCGTTGATCCACGCGGTGTACCAAAAATCTCCAATACAAGCTACCGCAGATTTCATTCGACGCTCAACTTGACCATCAAGAAGTTGGTGGTATTCTTTGCTGAGAGATTGCGAGTATTGAAAAGCAGCATCTTCACCGCGCAGTTGATAGTCATACCAATATTGTTCTCCCATCATGGATTTAGCCTTGGTCTCCATTTGAAAGACACTATCCAAGGCCAAATGACTTTCCCAAATTTTGTCCCAAATAACTTTGTGCGGTTCTTCAATCAATTGTGCTTGGTGAAAGTCTACCTTGTATCCATCGTAGTAAAGTTCGGGTAGTCGAGATTCCCAGAATCCGTGCAAGCCTTTTTGATTGGTCAATTGACCATTGTAGTTGGATGTGGTATGCAAGGGAACGTGGGCATCTCCAATGTAATGTCCCAATTCTGCGCTTATCTGAAGAATTTTCTTTTTGTCTTTGGAGACAAATGCCTCTGTCAGCTGAAACAGTTTCTTTTGAACCTGCCACGGCACAATTCCATGTGCATGTAAACTGTCTATTTCAAATTGACAAATGGCTTGACTCCAAGTGGCAGGCATGGGACGGGGAGTATGCGCATTGGGATAATAGTGGTCCAAATCGATATAGTGACATTCAGCTTCGCCTTTTACACTGTATCGGCGTTTGTCTGGATCCACACTGTGCTCGATCAAATAGGACAAGTTCTTTTTGTAAAATGAAAAAAGAGGAGAAGGCAATGTATACACTGCCAATTCATTCAATTTCTTGTGACCAAAAAATCCCCAATCGTCTTCGCACGAATTTGAATTAGGGGCGGTGAATCCAAAACAAAGAAGAAGTGAAACGGATAAGAGGTATCTATACATTGAGCTTTACGAGGGCTCCGTCCTTCAGAATGGGAATGCAAGGAACGGTATTCAGCGTAAGGCAATATTTGACGTCTTTTTGGATTTTTAAATGAATCAATCTTCGACGATGCGATGATGCGCGCAGAAAACTCCAAAAATTTTCTTTTGCGCTTTGATACAAAAACTTGGCAGCGACAGTGCTGTCCTCAAGTGCCTGAAACTTTCGTGAATCGATGAGTTGGTCAGCAATCGCACCGGCACAAATGGTGTCTTCTAAATTCACTTTGTCTTTCCAACCACTGGCGAGAATCAAAGTGTTTTTGTTTTGCTCAATGAGCCAATTGCAGAGAAAATCCAAGTTGTTCAAACAACCGATTACAACCAGACCATCTTGTTTGGCAATCTCAATGGCTTTTGTCCCGTTGGTTGTGGTAAGTACCACTGTCTTGCCTTTCATGTTCTGATCGATATAGACGTAGGGCGAATTTCCAAAATCAAATCCTTCTACCACTTGTCCATCTCTTTCAGCGCCTACAGTATAACCTTTCAACTTGTAATCAATGGCTTCTTCCAAGGTGGCAACGGGGATGATTTTCTCTACCCCATGGTGCAGCGCAGTGGTCATGGCGCTGGTAGCGCGAAGTACATCAATCACGACAATGATGTCAAAGCCCCCGCGGTACAAACTGTACTGAGCGGGGGTATAACATACTTCAACTATTTTTTTCTCTTCCAAGTTGGAATGATTAAGCGTTTTTGTAAAATGGCAATCCTGTTACAGATGCCTTGATTTGTTTGCCACGAATGACAACAAATATTTCTGAACCTTCTTTGGATAATGCAGTTGGAACGTATCCCATACCGATGGCCTTAGAAAGTGAAGGAGACTGGGTTCCACTGGTTACAACACCAATGATATTTCCGTTGGCATCTGCAATTTCGTATCCATGACGTGGAATTCCCTTGTCAATCATTTCAAATCCTACCAATTTGCGACTTAGTCCTGCTTCTTTTTGCGCTTTAAGATTTTCACTGTTGTTGAATGACTTGGCGAATTTGGTAATCCATCCCAATCCAGCTTCAAGTGGTGAAGTGGTGTCGTCGATGTCATTGCCATACAAACAGAATCCCATTTCCAATCTCAATGTATCACGCGCGCCAAGTCCAATGGGTTGAATGCCAAATTCAGCTCCTGCTTCCATTACTGCATTCCACATTTTTTCGGCATCCTCATTTCTGAAATAAATCTCGCATCCACCAGCACCAGTATATCCTGTTGTTGATACGATGACATTGTCAATTCCGGCAAAAGTGCCACGCTGAACAGTGTAGTATTCCATATCCACAACATTCATGCTCGTGAGTTTTTGCATGGCTTTCAAAGCCAATGGACCTTGAACAGCCAACAAACTCATATCTTCAGAAACATTGGTCATTTCAGCACCAATCGAGTCATTGAATTTCTGAATCCAATTCCAGTCCTTGTCGATGTTGGAAGCATTTACTACCAAGAAATATTCTTCAGGACCAAAACGGTATACCAAAAGGTCATCGACGATTCCGCCATCCAAGTTAGGCAAGCAGCTGTATTGGACTTTGCCATCAAATAATTTGCTGGCATCGTTTGAAGTCACTTGTTGAATCAAGTCCAAAGCTTTTGGGCCTTTTACCCAAAACTCGCCCATGTGGCTAACATCAAATACACCCAAATGTTGACGCACACAATGGTGCTCTTCAAGAAGGCCTTTGTACTGAACAGGCATGTTGTATCCTGCAAATGGAACCATCTTGGCGCCCAATGCAATGTGCACTGAACTTAGTGCGGTATTTTTCAAATTCATTTCTGACATATTGGCAAAGATATAGTGTGTTTAGTGATTCACTTCATGTTCTACATAATCCAGGATTTTATGCATCAAATGCACCCTGTCCTTTCCGCGTACATTGTGCGCGTGTCCTGGATAGGCAAAAAAGTCAATGGGAATATGGTTGGTTATGCAAGTCTTTAACAAACGCATATTGTGTTGCATGACAACCACGTCATCGTCTGTTCCATGGATCATTAACAATGGGCCAGCAAGATTTTTCACGTACTGATTCAAGTTGTTGTTTTGATAACCTTCAGGATTCTCTGTTGGCGTGTCCATGTAACGCTCAGTATACATTACTTCATACAAGGTCCAATCCAAAACAGGACCGCCCGCAACACCGCATTTGAAAACGCCTGGCTGACGCATCATCATGGATGTGGTCATGAATCCACCAAAACTCCAACCGTGAATCGCCATGCGCGCATCATCCACCCAAGGTTGTTTTCTCAACCATTCAACACCCGCCATTTGATCTTCCATCTCGGCAGATCCCAACTGACGATGGATGGCTTGCTCAAAGGCTTTGCCGCGATTGGCGCTTCCACGTCCATCTATGGTGAAAACCAAATATCCTTTCTCCGCAAAGTAATTCATCCACAATGATGAGCCTTCTAAATATCCACCATTCACCAATTGAACGTGGGGACCGTTGTACACGTACACCAATACCGGATATTTTTTGGATGCATCAAAATCACTGGGTTTGATCAAACGATAATTCAAAGATGTTCCGTCGTGCCCGATGATTTTTCCTACTTCGGTCTGTCCTATTTTGTAATCGCTGAGTTTGTTCTCTGCTACCAACAACTGCTGCGCGATTTTTCCAGTTGATGTGCGAACCACCGCTTGATTGGGAACGCCAGAAGCATTGTACTGATCCAAGATATATTGACCATTGTAAGAAAAACTCATCTCGTGCAATCCATTTCCTGAAATCACATTCTGGATGCTGTAGTCTTTAAAATCACCAATGATGGCGCCTGTATGCATGGCATCGGATGTAGTTGTTCCGATGAAAACTTTCGTTGATTTTTCATCAAATCCCAGTATGCTCAATTGCTCATAAGGAGTGGTCCATTCGCCTAGAATTGTACCATCTAGATTCACATGCTGGTAATTGTGGAAGCCACTTTTACCTTGATAAGTTCTCCAAAGAAATTCAGTTGGTTTGCTAGGGATAAAGAATGGCGCTTGATCGGGTTCCAACCACTTGCTGTCTTTTTCCTCTAATATTGTTTTTACCAATGCTCCTGTTTGCGCATCGTACATCTGCAATTTCATCCAATCGGTTTTTCTATTCAACCAAGCAACCAATACATGTTTGTTGTCTGGTACCCAAGCCACATTGGTGATGTAGAATTGATCGTTGTATTCACCGTTGACATCGGTGATCTTCATTTTTACTTTGGCCTTTTTGCCTTTTAAACCAATGTGGTAAACCCACAAGCTGACTTTCTCACTGGTTGCGCCTGCCATGGGATAGCGAATCATATTCACTGTAGCTGGAACATTGTTGTAATTGGTCAATGGATATTGAGCAACTTGACTTTCGTCTTTCTCATAATAAGCCAAGTGAGCGCCATCAGGCGACCAGAATATTCCACCCGCAATGCCATATTCATTTCTTGAAACGCTTTGTCCGCTCACCACACCTTCTGCATTGTTGGTCACTGCAATGATTTTGTCAATGGATGGTTTGATGTACAAATTGTTGGACAATGTAAACGCCAATCTTCCAGAACCTGAATGGAAATTGATATTCTCGGGTTTTTGAATGGTTTTGATTGCCACGAGTTGTTGATTTTGAATACAATCCACTTTTCCAGCTTTCATGTTGTATTGATAATAGCTGCCTTCGTTTTCGAACCAAGCGCTATGGGAATCGGTCCAATGCAATTCTGGAAGTGATTTCAACTCTAGTGTAGCTGATTGGATATCCTTTGCCGTAAGCCACACTTTTGCTTTGGATTCTGCATTCCCCTTGTATAGGGTATCGCCCTTTTGAAAAATGTACTCGTTGCTATTGGGCAACCATTGCAATCCCATGAGATGCTCGGGATAGAATTTCCCGAATTGCTGTCTAACGGCTTCTTCTAAACTTAAATTTTTCTGCGAAAAAGCAAATAGCTGAATGAGGCTCAAAACCCCTATGATTAAAATCTTCTTCATAAGGGGTAAAAATACATCCGAATTGACCTAGAATTCTTGAAAAGTATGGGTCATGATTTTTTTCATCTGCATGCTTTCCAGGACATCATGTGTTCGGATGATGGATGCACCGTGAAGGCAAGCAATGGTATGAGCGACCAATGAACCCGGGCCACATTGGTCGGCATTTGTTTCCGTTGCTTGCTGTATCATTTTTTTTCTCGATGCTCCTGCAAGTATGGGTCTGCCCAATGATTGCAGCGAAGAGAGATTTTGAAGAATCTCAAAGTTGTGATTCAAAGTTTTTCCAAATCCAAATCCAGGGTCTATGGCAACAAAATGATCGTTTTCGAATGCTACTAGTTTTTCAGAAAAGAATTGCAGAATTTCTTGGGTAACATCGCTATACTGCGGATTCACTTGCATATTGGCCAGAGTGCCTTGCATGTGCATGAGCACATAGGGAATCTTATTTTTCAATATCCATGGA
>JBDLUK010000006.1:0-5525 GCA_039805365.1 Bacteroidota bacterium
TTTTTCAAAATTCGCTCACGAGCAAGTCCAACATCATCACCCTGAGATGAATCCAGATGTCGAGGAGCATTGACCATAACAAACCAATTCTCCTTGCCCTCAGGAGCATCTTCTTTTACAACCTTACTTGTAATATTGACATAAACGGTTAGATCCTCTGCCAACTTAAATGAATCAAACAATCCCTCAAATTCTCGTTCATAATCGTTAGAAAAGAAAAGATTGTGAACGTCAAGCTCAGGAAACTGTCTATTGATACCCCAATAAAATATTATCGCGGAGGATGATCGTTCTTGATTCAAAACTTTTTCAGGAAAAGGAATTCCTTGCATCAATCGATGATAGGTAAAATAAGCATCTACATTGCTCACAACAATGGAAGAAGAGACAACTTGACCATTGACTTTTAGACCAACCGTTTCATCCTTTTCCAAAAGTATCTCCTCCACCCTTGCATTCAAATGAACGCGAACACCACAATGAGACATCAATTCTCCCAAAGCTTTTGTAATAGAATGCATACCACCTTTGGGCATGAAGGCACCAATGCCATGTTCCAAATGAGGAATCATGCTCATCATCGCGGGTGTTCGATAAGGATTGCTACCATTGTAAGTAGCGTAACGATTCATCAGTTGAATCGTTTTATTGTTTTTAAAAAACTTTCTATTGCGTTGATTTAGCGTTCCAAAAATGGGCATAAATGGCAACAAGGCCAATGATCGCCAAAACGAGAACTTACCAAACGGCAATCTGTGAAGACTGTTTTCTAAAAAAACTTCGCGTGTATTGTTATATGTCCATGCAGCGCGGCGCATATAACGCTTGACATTCTTGATGGATTCACCAAGCTTTTCTGCTATTTCCTCAGCCCACAAGTCTTGATCCGCAGAAGCAACCAATCGTGTTCCATCATCCCAAAAATAATGTGCTACACTGGGTAATTTGGAATACTCAAAGTGCTCTCCAACAGGAACACCGGCCAATTCAAACAACTCCTCTATGAGATGCGGCAAGGTGAACAAGCTAGGTCCAAGGTCAAACCTAAAGCCATTGTGTTCATTTACATGAAGCTTTCCACCAATGTGATCAGAAGCTTCGAAAACTTCGACTTGAAATCCTTGACAAGCCAAACGAATAGCGGTAGCCATGCCACCAATTCCGGCACCGATGACTACCGCTTTTCTCATTTAGAATCCTTGAACACCATTTACTGTGGTGTACTTTAATACCAAATTCTTGTTGGGGTAAATTCGCTTGAAGGCGCTTTGAACCATCAAAGTCGCTTCATGGAATCCACAAAGAATCAATTTTAATTTACCTGGATAGGTATTGATGTCACCAATGGCGTACAATCCAGGAACATTGGTGCTGTAATCAAAAGTATTGACCTCAATAGAATTTTTATCGATGTTCAATCCCCATTCAGACAAAGGTCCCAACTTGGGTGAAAGCCCAAACAAAGGCAACCAATGATCCGTTTCCAAAATCTCCGGCGTATCTCTTCCATCGATGTTGACCACAATCGAATCCAAGCGGTCACCACCATTAAGTCCTACAACTTCTGCATTGGTAATCAAACGCATCTTGCCACTTTCACTCATATCCATCACCTTCTGAACACTATCCAAGTGTCCTCTGAAACTGGTTGATCGGTGAATCAATGTCACATGCTCTGCAACGCCATTGGCCAAGAAAATGGACCAATCCAAGGCACTGTCTCCTCCTCCACTAATCACCACTCGCTTTCCTCTATAAAATTCAGGATCACGAACGATATATTCAATCCCTTTGTCTTCAAAGTCAATGATATTTGAAATTGGTGGTTTGCGGGGTTCGAAGCAACCTAATCCTCCTGCAATCGCAACGATGGGCGCTTTGTGCTTGGTACCGCGACTGGTGGTAACGATAAAGTGATCATTCTCGTCTTTCTCAAAGCTCTCCGCTCTTTCGCCCAATGTAAAAGTTGGTTTGAAAGGCTCAGCTTGTTTCATGAGGTTATCAATTAAATCCCCCGCCAACACTTCAGGGAATCCAGGAATATCATAAATGGGCTTCTTGGGATATATCTCTGTCAACTGTCCTCCAGGTTGAGGAAGTGCGTCAATCAAATGACATTTCAATTTTAATAAACCTGCTTCAAACACTGTAAACAAACCGCATGGGCCCGCTCCAATGATGATTATATCTGATTCTATCATAATAAAGATTTAGGTAACAAAAGTAGCATGTGCTCCAGTTGCTATTCAATGATGACCAAACACATTTTCCCATGATATTGTTCATAAACTTGAACGATAAAGCAAAAAAAAGCAGGACCGAAGTCCTGCTTTTCAATTTCCGATTATTCGATTATTTGAATGCATCAAAACCAGTAACATCCATTCCTGTAATCAACAAGTGAATGTCATGGGTTCCCTCATAAGTAATAACCGATTCCAAATTCATGCTGTGACGCATCAATGGATACTCGTTGGTAATACCCATACCGCCCAACATTTGACGTGCCTCACGAGCGATATTGATTGCCATATCTACGTTGTTTCTTTTGGCCATTGAGATTTGTGCAGAAGTAGCTTTGCCCTCGTTGCGCAATTGCCCCAATCGGAAAGTCAACAATTGTGCTTTGGTGATTTCCGTAATCATTTCGGCCAATTTCTTTTGTTGCAATTGGAAAGCACCAATGGGCTTACCAAATTGAATACGTTCCTTTGAATAACGCAAAGCAGTATCATAGCAATCCAAGGCTGCACCGATAGCACCCCAAGCAATTCCAAAACGTGCTGAGTCCAAGCAACTCAAAGGAGCACCCAAACCACTGCGACCTGGCAATAGGTTTTCTTTTGGAACTTTTACATTATCAAAAATCAATTCGCCTGTATCCGAAGCACGCAAGCTCCATTTGCCGTGCATGGTAGGGGTTGAAAATCCTTCCATTCCACGCTCTACAACCAAGCCATGAATACGCCCCTCTTCATTCTTTGCCCAAACCACTGCGATCTGCGCAAAAGGCGCGTTAGAAATCCACATTTTGGCACCGTTCAACAAATAGTGATCACCCATGTCTTTGAAGTTGGTCGTCATGCCACCTGGATTAGAACCATGGTCTGGTTCAGTCAATCCAAAGCAACCCATCCACTCTCCTGAGGCCAATTTGGGCAAATACTTCATTCGTTGTTCTTCAGTACCATATTTAAAAATAGGATACATCACCAAAGAAGATTGAACTGATGCAGTAGATCGCAATCCGCTGTCACATCTTTCCAATTCTTGCATAATAATACCATAAGAGATGTGGTCCAAACCTGCACCACCATATTCTTCTGGGATATACGGACCAAATGCCCCGATAGATGCCAAACCTGGCAACAAATGCTTGGGGAATTGGCATTTCTCTGCAGCTTCCTCAATAATTGGGGAAACTTCTTTCTTAACCCATGCGCGCGCTGCGTCACGAACCAACTTGTGTTCATCTGTCAACAACTCATCCATCATGTAGTAGTCGTGACCTTGGTATAAATCTGTTCTCATTGCATTGATGATTTGTCGGCAAATATAAGCAGTTCAAAGTTGAACTATATTTGATAAAACACAGCTTATGAACTTTTCTCCACTAAAAATTTCACAATTGGCCACAGCCATCAAAAACACTGCGCTTCGCTTTCCATACATAATCCTTCTTATGACCGTGGCTGCAAGTTTTGCGCTAATCAATTTGTGGAGTATTACTGATCATAATTCAGAGCAATCATTTGAAGGCTTCCGTTGGGCCATTATTCTCGGTTCAGGATTGCCTTTATATGTGGCTTATTTCATTTGGAATGAAAACCAAAGTTTCAGCAACAAACTTACCAATGGTGGTCTCTTTGCATTGACCTTGGCGATTCATTTTTATATCGGTCGACATATTTTAAACCTCAATGCTGAAACCACCAACGAAAACGAACCCTTTTGGTTGTTGAGTTGGCTTATTATCATTCACCTCTACCCCACTATTCTTCCTTTTTTTAAAGCCAGAAATCTAAAGGACTTTTGGTCATTCAACCATTGGATGTTTACCAATTTCATTGCAAGTTCATTCTATATTCTTCTGATATATGCGGGAATTGAATTGGCACTTGGAGGAATACAACTCTTGATTTTCGAAGATCTAAGTTGGAAGGTTCATGTCTCATTTTTGATTTTACTCATTGGCATTTTTCATCCAATTTTCTTTTTGTCATCGGCACCAACATCTGAACAACCTGAAATTGAATCCGGAAATTTATTGGCCCTACAAAGAATCCAACAATGGATTCTTTCTCCGCTTGTAGTCATTTATTTGACGATACTCTACGTCTATTTCGCTAAGATTATTTTCCAGCAGTCATTACCGAAGGGATGGGTGAGTATTTGGATCCTGCTGTTTAGCATCATCGGACTTCTCAATTGGCTATTGGCTCGTCCTTTTGTTTCTTCTGAATCTAATCCTTGGGGAGTAACATCAAGAAGATTCTTTCTGTATTTGCTGCCCTTAGCAGGCTTACTTTGGTGGGCAATTTTATATCGACTCTTGGAATATGGGATGACGGAAACACGTGCGATTGTCGTATTCCTTGCGGCATTCTTGACAATCGTCGCACTCATATTTTATTGGAAACCCAAAACCCACATTGCGGTTATTCCGAGTGTTTTGTTGTTAATCACATTGCTCTACATCAACGGTGGTCCGCTATCCGCCAATCAATTATCTCTTCAATCACAATTGAATGAATGGAATAAAATCAAAAGTGAACCAAGCAACTATACTTTGGAACAAGCAGAAGACGTTTTGAGATATTTGTCTGACCATCATCCTGAAAAAGTAAATGAGTACTGTGTTAAGTGTGACTCAATGTCGCTAGCTCAAGTGGATCAATATAATTGGGCAAGCGAGCAAATTCAAAGCTGCACCTGGACATTTGCCCAAGACACAGCAACATTTGTAGAAAATGAATTCACGCAATTGTATATACAAGATGACGGACCCATTTCCACGGAAGGATTTTCCGAGATAATCCCAATCAACAGAAACAATGGCATGGAAGACAACGTATTTTCCAATGGCTATTCTGCCGTTCTCATTGCCGATGTGGTTTCAGATCCCGATCATCAAAATGAAAAACTACAAATCGCAATTCGTGATAATTCAGGAAAGCAAGAGTCTTTTTTCTTCGGACAATTGCTCGAGAATATCATAGCCAAATGGGAGAAAAAACAACAGCCCTCAATGAGAAACATCTCTGACAAGATTGTTTTTGATTTTGATTTTCAAGGAAAAAAATTCCGATTTGTGAGTGATTACCTCAACTATGAAACTACGACATTGCGGGTTGATGCCATCAGCGGTTATCTGTTGATGCGGAAATAAGTTTGAATGAAAAATAAAAAAGGAGAACGTTTGTTCTCCTTTTTTTGTGGGCCATACCGGAATCGAACCGATGACCTCTACCATGTCAAGGTAGCGCTCTAACCAGCTGAGCTAATGTCCCGAGTGGTTGCAAATA
>JBDLUK010000007.1:0-4542 GCA_039805365.1 Bacteroidota bacterium
ATTCAATATCAATAATCTGATGGATGTGCTCTTTTTTCAGAGGATTAAAAACTACCAAGTCATCCACACGGTTCAAGAATTCAGGAGCAAATGCTTTTCTCAGAGCAGCCTCAATAATTCCTTTGCGATCCTGTTCCTCTGCTGAAGCTCTTGAAGAAGTTCCAAAACCAACACCGGCACCAAAATCTTGTAATTGTCTCGCGCCGATATTGGAGGTCATGATAATCACAGTGTTTTTAAAGTCAATCTTACGTCCCAAACTATCAGTCATCTGTCCATCATCCAACGCTTGCAACAACAAATTGAAAACATCTGGATGGGCTTTCTCTACTTCATCCAACAAAACGATAGAGTAGGGACGTCTTCTTACTTTTTCAGTCAATTGTCCACCTTCTTCGTAACCCACATATCCGGGAGGTGCTCCAATCAATCTTGACACAGCAAACTTCTCCATGTATTCAGACATGTCAATTCGGATCAAAGAATCTTCTGTATCGAATAAAAACTTTGCCAACTCTTTTGCCAATTGTGTTTTTCCGACACCGGTTGGTCCCAAAAACAAAAACGAACCAATTGGACGATTAGGATCTTTCAATCCCGCACGATTGCGTTTGATGGCACGAACCACTTTTTTAATGGCTTCGTCTTGACCAATAACCTTTCCCTCTAACTCCTGATCCATCTTAGCCAAACGACCACTTTCCTTCTCAGCAACACGATTCACTGGAATACCCGTCATCATTGAAACCACCTCTTCAACATTGGCCTCAGTAACAGTCACACGATGCGTTTTGGCATCCTGCTCCCATTGATTCTTGGCGGCTTCCAAACGCTCATTCAATTGCTTTTCTTTGTCACGCAACTTCGCAGCCTCTTCATACTTCTGGCTCTTTACTACTTGCGATTTCTCAACCTTCACTTCCTCAATGGCCTTTTCTATCTCAATTATTTCCTGAGGAACTTGAATGTTATTCAAATGCACACGAGAGCCCACTTCATCCAAAGCATCAATGGCCTTGTCTGGCAAATGACGATCGGTTATATAACGTGCTGTCAAACGAACGCAAGCAGCAATCGCTTGATCGGTGTAGGTCACGCTATGGTGCTCTTCATATTTGTCTTTGATGTTGTTCAAGATTTGAATTGTCTCATCAATGGTTGTAGGATCTACAACAACTTTCTGAAAACGTCTTTCTAAAGCACCATCTTTCTCTATATACTGACGATATTCATCCAAGGTAGTAGCACCGATACATTGAATTTCACCTCTTGCCAATGCTGGTTTGAACATATTGCTCGCATCCAAAGATCCACTAGCTCCGCCAGCTCCAACAATCGTATGGATTTCATCAATGAATAAAATAACATCAGGAGATTTCTCCAGCTCATTCATCAAAGCTTTCATGCGCTCTTCAAACTGACCACGATATTTTGTTCCTGCTACCAAAGAAGCAACATCCAATGTTACCACACGCTTGCCAAACAAAACACGACTTACTTTCTTCTGTACAATGCGAATGGCCAATCCTTCTGCAATAGCGGATTTACCAACACCTGGTTCGCCAATCAAAATGGGATTGTTCTTTTTTCTTCTGGACAACACCTGGCTCACGCGCTCAATTTCCTTCTCTCTTCCTACAATAGGATCAAGTTTTCCATCTTCCGCCATCTTGGTCAAATCTCTTCCGAAATTATCCAAGACAGGTGTTTTACTTTTCGAATCACCTTGACGTTTCGCTGAAGAACCCGCGCCTCCGCCAGCAGAACCGCTTCCCATGAATGGTTCATCATCCTCTTCATTTGAAGGAAATTCCGCTCTTGGTGTATTCAATGGTGTATCTGTTGGAGATTCCAAACCTTCGGATGAAATTAATTCCTCACGAACCAATCTGTAATCGATAGATGCACTGGCCAATGTTCGGGTAGCTGCATTGTCGTTGTCTTTTAAGATACTCAATAACAGATGCTCAGTCCCAACTAAGTTGGCTCTAAAATTTTTTGCTTCCAAGTAGGTCAATTTTAAAATTCTCTCCGCTTGAGTCGTCAAAGGAATACTTTGATAAACTTGATTATTTTGACCAACAGATGCCAAACGCATCGTCGATTCTATCTGCTTACGCAAATGCGATAAATCCACATTCAATCGCTTTAACAATGTGGCAGCCAAACTTTCTCCTTCGCGTATGATACCTAACATCAAATGCTCAGGGCCAATGTATGAATGACCCAATCGCAATGCCTCTTCACGGCTAAAAGAAATGACATCTTTAACCTGTGGTGAAAACTTTGCCTCCATGCGCTTTACTTCTTAATTTTTATTTGTACCAAAATTATTCCTTACAAACGAAACGAGGCCAATTCAGATCAATAATTATCCACACTTTTTTGTGTGAATGTGAATAAAACATTAATGGTGAAAAGTGCTGAATTGATAAGGGTTTGATTAAATTCGCGTGCTACCTCTAATAGGTGAGGTAACGAGAAAAATTAAGAATTATGGAAGGAGAAAAAATAGTCCGGATCAATATTGAAGATGAAATGAAAACAGCTTACATCGATTACTCGATGTCAGTGATTGTAGGTCGTGCTCTTCCGGATGTTCGCGATGGTCTAAAACCTGTTCACCGCCGTGTGTTGTACGGTATGTTAGACTTGGGCGTATTGTCCAATCGTCCTTATAAAAAGTCTGCCCGTATTGTCGGGGAGGTTTTGGGTAAATACCATCCACATGGAGATAGTTCTGTTTATGATACTATGGTTCGTATGGCCCAAGATTGGAGCTTGCGATATCCATTGGTTGATGGTCAAGGAAACTTTGGTAGTATGGACGGCGACAACGCAGCGGCCATGCGTTATACTGAGGCGCGTTTGAGAAAAATCGCGGAAGAACTTTTAGAAGATTTGGACAAAGAAACGGTTGATTTTCAACCCAACTTTGATGATAGTTTACAAGAGCCAACTGTTATGCCATCAAAAATTCCTAACCTGTTGATCAATGGGGCATCTGGAATTGCAGTGGGTATGGCAACCAATATGGCACCACACAACCTTACCGAAGTTTGTGATGCAACAATGGCTTACATCGAAAACAAAGAAATCACAACCGATGAGTTGATGGAGTTTGTAAAAGCCCCTGACTTTCCAACCGGTGGTGTCATTCATGGTGTAGATGGTGTTAAGGCGGCTTACAACACAGGTCGCGGTAGAGTAGTGCTTCGTGCTCGTGCTCGAATTGAAGAAGTAGACAACCGTGAATGCATCATCGTTGATCAAATTCCTTATCAAGTCAACAAAGCTGACATGATCAAGAGAACTTGGGAATTGGTGCAGGAAGGAAAAATCGAAGGGATTTCTGAAATCCGCGACGAGTCCGATAGAAACGGGGTGCGTGTTGTTTATGAGACCAAGCGTGATGCCATCACCAATGTTGTATTGAACAACTTGTACAAATTCACTTCGCTTCAAACTTCATTTTCGATCAACAATATCGCACTGGTAAAAGGTCGTCCTGAAGCATTGGGATTGAAGGATATGATCAGCTTGTTTGTTGAGCATCGCCATGAGGTGGTGACACGCAGAACAAGATATGAATTGAAAAAAGCGGAAGAGCGTGCCCATATTTTAGAAGGTTATTTGATTGCCTTGGATCATATTGATGAAGTAATCAAATTGATTCGTGCATCGCAAACTCCAGATGAAGCGCGTGAAGGATTGATGTCCAAATTTGGATTGAGCGAAATTCAATCTCGTGCCATTTTGGATATGCGTCTTCAAAGATTGACTGGTCTTGAGCGTGATAAAATCAAAGCGGAGTATGATGAATTGATGGCTTTGATCACCAAATTGAAAGAGATTTTGGGAAGCGAGGTTCTTCGAATGGGCATTATCAAAGATGAAATGTTGTATTTGAAGGAGAAATTCGGAGATGCACGTCGTTCAGTTATCGAATTCTCTTCTGCTGATTTGAGTATTGAAGATATGATTCCAGATGAGTCTATGGTAGTCACCATTACCCATGCTGGATATATTAAACGTACCAACCTGGCCGAATACAGATCTCAATCTCGCGGTGGTGTAGGCTCTAAAGGAACGTCAGCTCGTCAAGAAGATTTTGTAAAAGACATTTTCACAGCGACCAATCACGATTGGTTATTGATTTTCACCAAAAAAGGACGTTGCTTCTGGATGCGTGTATTTGAAATTCCCGAAGGTGCCAAAACATCCAAAGGAAGAGCCATTCAAAACTTGCTTCAAATAGAACAAGATGATACGGTTTTGGCTTACATCCCAACCAAAGATTTGATGAATGAAGAATACGTAAGTAAAAATTACGTGATTCTTTGTACCAAACAAGGATTGATTAAAAAGACATTGCTTCAAGCTTATGCTCGTCCAAGATCTTCAGGTATCAATGCCATCACCATTGTAGATGGAGATGAATTGCTAGAGGCAAAATTGACCAATGGCAATTGTGAGATTTTGATGGGTACAAGAGAAGGAAAGGCCATTCGTTTCAACGAAAGTACCGTTCGCGCCGTTGGC
>JBDLUK010000008.1:0-9894 GCA_039805365.1 Bacteroidota bacterium
ATTTCGTATTGCTTGGACAAGTTAAAAAAATGGCAAGAATTTTCATCAGCCGAGATATAAGTCACAGACCAGGGTGGGTTCTGCAGGTTGAGCGTGAGGGTCATCAAGTCACAGGAATATCTTGCATACAAACAACACCCCTATCTGTTCCATATATTCCAAAATGTGACTGGATATTCTTCTCATCCAGCGAGGGCGTTCGGCATCTTCTCTCCCAACATCAACTGTCCGGAGTCAAGATAGGAGCTATGGGAAAAGGTACCGCTCAAACCTTGTTAGAATATGAATTACACGCTGATTTTGTTGGATCGAGTTCAGATCCTGAAATGGTGGCCAATGAATTTCAAAAGGTGCTTCAGTCTAAGGAAATCATTTTATTTCCTCAATCGGTTCAAACCCGAAATAGTATAGCACCATTATTGAAAGATTGCACAATTGAAAGACTTCAGACATACTCCACATCATCTGTAGCAATAAATCCAATTGATTGCGACCTGTACATTTTCTCCTCGCCCAGTAATGTGCATTCATACTTTACACAACATCCCGCTCCTATTCAACAGCCATGTATTGCGTATGGACCAGTTACTGCTCAAGCCCTGTCGCAGCAGAAAATTGAAAATATCCATGTGCTTCAAAATGTTACCAATCAAACGATATACGACGCAATAAAACTTTCACTTTTGGGTTAAGGGACATGATTGTAAATTGCGGTATGAAAAAATTTTGGACAGGCCTTCTTTTATTGCTCAGCAATGCAATTGTTGCGCAGAGCGATATTGCTCCAAAATATGTCAATGAATTCCTCAACATCGGCGCAGGAGCACGCGGATACGCGATGTCCGGTTCCGTAATCAGCAGTACGCATGACGCATACAGTGGTTATTGGAATCCTGCTGGGTTGGCCCGATTGAATCAAAACACCAGCATTGGATTGATGCATGCTGAATATTTTGCTGGAATAGCCAAACTAGATTTTGCCTCTTATGCCAAAAAAATAGATGACCACCAAACCTTCGGAGCCTCAGTTCTGAGATTTGGCGTAGACAACATTCCCAATACCATTGATCTATACGATCCATCAGGCAATGTTGACTACAGTCGTATTTCTTATTTCTCCACAGCTGACTATGCCTTCATTTTCAGCTACGCACAAAATCAATTGCCCCAGAAAATAAAATCAAAGTTTCCCAACATGAAAGCCCAACACCAATGGGGAGCCAACGCAAAAGTGATATATCGTCACATTGGTAGCTTTGCTCAATCGTGGGGGTTTGGTTTTGATTTTGGGTACCAAGGACAATACAAAAACTGGAGCTGGGCTGTTGTTGGGAAAGACATCACAGGTACGTTCAATGCATGGAGCTATCAATTGGATGCCAAAACACAGAGCGTATTTGCCAGCACAGGAAACGTTTTACCAGAAAACAATTGGGAGATTGCATTGCCTAGAATCAATTTGGGTGGTGCTCGATCTTTTCAATGGAAGAAATACACCATCCTTTTAGAAACCAATGCCATGGTTACCACAGATGGAAAGCGCAATACTTGGATCAGTGGAAATCAATTCAGCATAGATCCTGGAGTAGGATTGGAAGTTGTTTACCAAGGCTGGTTGAAAGTGAGAACTGGAATGGGTAACATTCAAAAAAATCAAAGCTTCACAGGGGAATACACCACATTCCAACCGAACATTGGATTAGGGATTCAATTGAAAAATATCGAAATTGATTATGCCTTAACCGACATTGGCAATCAATCGGATGTGTTGTACACCAATATGTTTTCGTTAACCTACAACGGACTTCTTTCTAAACGCCAACTGCAAAAGGGCGCCCAATAACACCATTGACAACAGGAGATGTGCGGGCTGCGACCAAATGGGGTAATTGAAATAGGTCAATAAAATTCCAACTAAAAATTCACCTAGCAAAGGAATCGCAATCCAGAAAGCCAAAGTAGATTTCTGCTTCAATAATTCCAGCGCCAAGAATCCCGCTGTAAAAAAGACCAACCAAGAAAAAGTCCTGTGGATATAAAACACAATATTATCCGAGGACTGAATAATCTGCCCCATCCATTCCTGTCTTGACCAGCCCGCTTTGATGATCTCATCAATTGCCTCTCTCATTTGGGTTCCAAGCACAATCTGAATCAACATCATCGCCAATGAAATCCAAAGCAAATAAGGCTTTTTCAATGTCCATTGTTTGGGGAAATTACTGGATGCATGCATGGCCCACAGCAAAGTGAAAATAATCCCCATCGTTCCCAACATGTGTAAGGTTACTCTACCTCCAGCAAGGTGACCGTCAACAACCAATTTACCCAACCATGCTTCGTATAGAATCAATGCCAATGTCAAAACAGTAGCCATAAATGGTTGCCATCCCTTCCCCTTCCTAGCCCATCTCCAAGAAACAAATAAGAGAATTAACACAGGAAGTCCGAGAACGCCCGTTAACAATCGATTGATGTATTCCGTCCAAGTATGCCACACATTAAAAACAGCGTAATCATGCTTGGGGTATTTCTTCCATTCAGCCTCTGATCCAAAATTTCTAAAGGTCGAATTGTTATCTAGTGCAACTTCACTTTGCGCTACCCAAAGCGTGTCGTGGTGAATCACCATCTGACCTTTATGAAAAGTCTTACCCGGACCAATCAATAGAACTTCTTGGTCTGTCGGTGGAATAAAGTGTCCAAAGCATTTGGGCCAATCGGGGCATCCCATTCCACTTCCAGTAACCCGCACTACACTTCCCGCGATGATTACCAAGTATAGGGCAACCAAAGCAATTCTGGCCCAGACAAAAGGACGTCCCAAATTCATCATTATTGAGCAGAAGTTGTCACGCGTTGCGCTGCTATCACTTTGTATTTTCCATCTACCAAGCCATTGACCATATTGATCATTTTGTTTTCATCAATGGCTGCAGCATCAAATTCGACAGAAACAACATTCACTTTTCTTTCTTCTACAAAATCCAATTCCGTGGACTTCACACCATCCATATCTTCCAACTCCTTTTGTATTTTTCCACCACAGCCATGTGCGCAGGTCATGCCTTCAATACTAAACTTGGCTACTGTTTTTGCAACAGATCCTTTTTCTTGAAGTTGTTCTACTACAATATTTGAACTTGCATTTTCTTGATTGGAAGAAGAGCAAGCTGCCATTCCAAGTGCCAAGGCCGAAATCAAAATCCAGTTTTTCATTGCTTTACATTTTGAACAAAATTAAGCCTTGGGGCATAAACGAAACGTACATTTGGCAAAAATCATTTTTGTGAGCGGATCAAAATTTTCTTCGACACTTGTATTGGTCTTGTTGGCCCTTGTTTGGGGAAGCTCTTTTGTTCTAATGAAGATGGGATTAAAGGCTGAAGATGGGTCCGCCGTTCTTTCACCCTATCAAGTGGCCTGCTTGAGAATGATACTTGCCGCATTGGCACTCTCCCCATTTACAATTCAAGCACTCAAGAAAATTGAAAGATCCGATTGGAAATATTTGGCCATAGTAGGATTCTGCGGAAGTGGCATTCCAGCCTTCCTTTTTGCTATCTCACAGCAACATTTGGATAGTGGATTGGCGGGAATACTCAATGCAATCACGCCATTGTTCACCCTACTATTGGCTGTATTATTTTTCAAAAAGAAGAGTCATCAAATGCAAATCATCGGGATGGTTATCGGATTCATTGGAGCAGCAGGAATCATTGCCGTCAAAGGAAGTTCGATGCAAAATTTCGAATACGCGTTTTTGATCATTTCAGCAACGTTACTCTATGGCATCAGCGTTAATACTGTTGGTCATCACCTTACCCACATGAAAGCCCCGTGGATAACAGCGGTATCCATTACCTTGGTGAGTATACCCTGTGCCATTATTCTTGCGACTACAGATACTGATGTAATCATTGAACATCCATCAGGATGGCGAAGTTTTGGTGCGGTTGCCACACTTGCGGTGGTGGGCACTGGCATTGCCAATATTCTCTTCTTCAGACTTACCCAAACAGCTGGACCCATTCTGGCTTCAACTGTTACATACTTGATTCCTATTGTCGCGGTATCATGGGGATCCATGTTGGGCGAAGAAATTAGTACCGGTCAGATGGGATTTGCAGGTATTGTATTGCTCGGGGTTTATTTGAGCAATCGCCCTCCGAAAATTAGAAATAAGGCATAAATAGTAATTGAGACATTTGTGCCCGTGTCTCCATCCATTTCTTTTCATACTCTAAAGCCTTCATCTGGTTTTCTAGCCAAGCGTTCTCACGCTGATTCACCATAAAAACCACACTTTCTCCCACTTGATATTTGGACTGTTCTGCTTCCAACAAACTGCGGTATAGGCTCACATTATTGGCATAGAGCATATACTGCTTTCTTACCATCTCTTCTTGCTGTTCCAAAGCCGTTGCCTTTTGTTGCAACTGACTTTTCTTCCAATCAACATCATTCTCAGCCTCTTGAATTTTCAACCTTTGCAGTTGTAAATCCCCTCTCGCATCACGCAAGAAAATGGGAAATGCCATTTCTACTCCCCAACGATAATTCTGCGTCGAAAATTCCAGATTCGTGTTTTCATTCACGCCTTTTGACAAAAGGTTGTATTGCACATTCAGCTTAGGTTTCAATTTTTCTCTCTTCCATTTTTCTTCCCAATTCAACATTGTAATTTTGTTGGAATACCATGAAAGTTCAGGATGATTATTCAAACCAAAATTAGGCAGTGACGATGGTCTGTAAATGGGTAATAATTCCAGAAGGCTTTGCTGGGGACGAATAGGAAGCGCAAGGATATTTTTTCTTTCCCCTTTTTCATCTACAAAAGCAACCAAGGCCAAACGAGATTTGATAACTTGCAATTCCGCCTCTTGCAATAAAATACTACGGGTTTGAAATTGCGCTCTGGCTTCCAGGGTGTCCATTGCCGGACGATCTCCACCAACAAAACGTTGGCGCGTTGCATCCATTCTTTGCTGGGCAATGACTTTCAGGTCTGAAGCAATGGTCTTTCTTTTTTCAGCAATCACCCAATCGATATATAACATTGTACTTTGAAACAAAAGCTCATTGAGTGCCATTTGTTTCTCCAAAGTCGCCATCGCCTGAATTTGCTCCGCTCGCCGCACCGCCAATCTTCTTTCGTCCATCCATAATCCTTGTAACAAAGGAAGCTGTACACCTACAGTTACAAGTCCATCCTTACCTGTGTACATTTCTGGATTGAGATAATCACCATTGTTCAAATCCAACTGACCTACCATGCTCAGCGCAAATGGAGATCTGTAAACGATGGAGTTCTCACCAGAATTGTAATAATCTTTTCCTTGAAAAAATTTCTCTTTCCATTTGGAAACAATCACAGGATCAAAAACGCCTTTGGCCTGCAGAAACTGCGCCTCACCTCGTTCAACATTCAATTCTGCATTTTGCGCCAAGGGGTGATCCTTGAGTACCCAAAGGAGATATTCTTGCAAAGTCAATTCTTGACCATGTCCGACGATGGACCCAAATAAAAAAAAGAAAACTGCTAAAGACTTACCCAACAATCTCATTCTTTCTCCTCCTTGACTTCTTCCTTTTTCTCTTCTTTACCTTGGTCTGCCTTTTCAGCCCCTTTCTCTTTTCCTTGGTAATAATCGGGTGGGAAGGCATTGAGCAATCGCCACAATTCATAACCCAATGGAACATCATTCAATAACATGAATGCGCGAACACCACCTCCCTGACGAAGTTGATCAGGCCATTGATTGGCAGCATTGGGCTTGACCCAAATTCTCAATTGTCCATTTTGCTGAATGACGGGATCTATACCTACTATTTGTCCATCAAATAATCCAGTTGACATTTGGCTCCATCCACTGATAACAAATGCAGGCCATCCATCAAAAATCAAACGAACATTTTCGCCTACATGTACGAGTGGAGTATTAACGGGGTCGATGTAAATTTCCACCGCTTGGTCAAATTTATTGGGCGTGATGCGCACTACTTCTTCACCTTCTTTTACCGTTTCGCCAATTCCTGATTTGGTGGCTCTTGAGACAAAACCATCTTGCGGTGCAAGCAGGTAATAGAAACCCGTTCTGCGGTCATAATTGTTGTATTGATTCTGCAATTTGGTCACCTGTGCTTCTGCATCATACATGGCCGAAAGTGTCGCATACTTATCGCTCTCCGCTTTGGAAACTTTATCTCGATACTCCGCATCAACACCCTTATAATCGCGCGAAGTATTGAGCAATTCATTTTTAGCAATGGCCAGCTTGTTACGTTGATCATTGACTTTGGCCTGTGCATTTTGAAGACTTACTTGGCGCGATTCCCAATCTGTTTTAGAAATCACCCCTTGCTGGTACATCTGGTCAAAACGTTTCATTTGATCAGCAACAACTCGCGCGTTGTTTTCTACTGCAACCAAATCCGCACTGTCTGTTTTGATCTTCAATTTGGCTTGTTCCAATTTGGTAATCACCTGATCCCTTTTGATCTCTCGTGCATTCAGCAAAGCATCAATCTGAGAATCCAGAGCCCTAACCTTCTCCATATAATTGGAAACGGAACCCTCTTTGGATTTGATTTGGCTCTCTGTATTTTGCAACAATTGAGGGTCAAAATAATCCACCTTCACCTCTGATAAAAAAAGCAAGGTATCTCCTGTTTTCACCCAATCCCCTTCTTGTACGTACCATTTTTCAATACGACCCGCAATTACAGATTGCACACCTTGAGGCCTTTGATTGGGTTCCATGGAAACCACGCGGCCATTGGCTTCTATGTTCTGTGTCCAAGGCAAGGCCAATACAACCAATAAAATTGCAATGGTACCTAGCCCTGCGTACATTTTTTTCTTGCCTCCGTCAGTGATTACTTTGGACCAAGTTTGAAAATGATCCTCTTCCATAGAAACCTTTACTTGGGAATCATCCATGTCCATTCCTTCTATCAAGGCAAAACCCTTTTCAAAAGAGATTAAGGTTTCATAAATGGAAGACAAGGAAAAAAGCAATTTCTCAATACTGCTTACAACTAACAAGATGACCAATTCTGCAGCCAAAAATTGGCCCAAAGATATTTTCTGTTCAATGGCCAAGTAAACCCCCAAAAGAAGCATCACAGCAATGATGCACATTTTAAAAAACAAAAACGATTTCAATTGGATGATAACCAAATCAAAATATGATCGTTTGCTGTCAATGTATTGACTAGACAACTCATCGGCATGTTGCAATTCTGAAGCAAGACCATCTTCATTTTTCAGATGTGCCTTTTGAATCCATTGATAATATTTATACTTATTATCAGATAACTGAATGTTGGCGTGAAGTGCGCGCTTACCCTTGGTCCAAATGATTAAAAAAAGTCCCAATAAAAGCGCGAAACCAAAGGCCAAAAAGAACGGGTGATAGAAGGAAATCAGAAAAACGCCTATGACCAGTTGAAGAAGAGAAGAAATCACCTCTACCAATTTCTTGCTGTAACCCTTTTGAATTCCTGAAACCTCAATAAAATATTTTGCTTTTGTTGCGAACGCAGTTTGTGATTCCGGCGTTTTTTGGAAAGCCATTTTTGCATAACCAAACGCCATCATTACAAAGAGACGTTCCTCCATTTGTTCGCCAATGGCAATCATTTGCACTTGCCATTTGTTGGCGAGTATGGTTGCGATCAAAACCAACAGAACGATGGTAACGGTACCCCAACGAAATTCGCCGCCTGAGATAAAACCCGTCAAACCTTGAATTCCCAAAGGCAGGGCCAATTGAAAGATTGCTGCCAAAATAGACAGAACAAAAATTTGTTGAATCGCCTTGGATTCCAACGCCCAACCTTTGGTCCACAGTCCTTTGAATTTACCTTTCATAAAAAAATGACAATTATCAGTTCTCAAAAATACAATTAAAACAATCCTCAGAGAATAAAAGTTCAACTAACAAATGCAAAAAACCCCGCGATTGCGGGGTTTTCTTTACAACATTGGTGATCTTATTTTTCGATCACAAAATTCTTAACCAACGGAACTGAGGTGTGTATCACCAAAGTGTAAAAGCCCCGCTCATATTGATCAACAGACACAATCATAGTGCCTGTAGTATTGTGTCCCTTTTGAATGCACTGTCCCAATGCATTGTACAAACTCCAATCAAAACCTTCAGCCTCCTTCGTTACAACATGGAGGGCATCTCTAACTGGATTAGGATATACCTGTAATTGTACCAATGGGGTTTCTCCGATTTCCGTGATCGTGTAGGTTATTGTATTGGACATACCACTCTCACAACTTCCATTGCTGACGATCACACTGTAGTCTCCACTAAACGTTGGAACATACTGCGCAGCGTTTGCTCCCGCAATTGGACTTCCGTTCAAATACCACTGAATTCCTGAAGTGGCATCTACATTCAATGTATTTCCATCCTGCACCACCACTGGAACGGAAGGAGTAGGCGTAACTGTAATATTCAATTGAGATGAAGCCACTGTTGTTCCTGAACAATTGTTGATGTCCTCTACCGTGCAGACAATCACCGCATCGGATGGGGTAGCCCATGTAAATGAAGACATGGTACTTGGTGCTGCAACACCGTCTATGGTCCAACTGTACGTAGGATTGGTCACATTACTTGTAATGGCTGTAAATGTGATTGGCGTACCTGAACATATTTCCGTTGCACTTTGAGACAAAACGACTTCTGGCGCAACGCTACTTCCTACCGTAATTGTAACAGGAACGCGCGCACTGCTGCAAGTTTGACTGATATTCCATTGATAGAAATAATAATAGTATGCTGCATTGTTCGCACTATTTCCAAAGATGGAAACCACACCATCTAAAGTGTAGGGGTATGCAGACTGTGCATTATTTCTCCACAAATTATTTCCTCCGGCAGTTCCCAATTGATAGCCAGTGCCCACAGGAATGGTGAAACCAAGATTAACCGTGCTTACTCCTTGAGGAATGTTCACAGTAACGCTCTGAAGTACATTTCCCGCGTTGTCACGCAAGTCAATCGTTCTATTCCCTGCGCTGTTGGCATTGACTTGAACTGAGACCAATGTAAACGAACTCAATGCATCAAAAACCAAATAGTGATAAGTACCTGCAGTGTAGTACCCGCCATTGGCTTGGCTGTTCGATGAACCTACCGTTGCACTTCCCAAATCCACTTGATTCTCGACATAATACGTTGCACTGGAAGTCAACAATGGTGTTGTAAACGATTCTCCCGTTGCAAGCGCATTTCCACCAACTGGCGCGCCGTACCATGCCAGATTTCCAGTACCCGTTGCCACCAAATCAAATGATTGTGGAGAACAAACACTGAAACTATCCTGAGCAACCGCAGGCAATTCCATAACATTTACGTTGATATAGCTTACTTTGATTTCTTCATCAGCGCCTGCACAATTGCTCACTGACAATGAGACGGTATAGTTTCCAGATTGGGCATATGAATGAACTGGATGCTGTTCGATGGACGTTTGTCCATCACCAAAGTCCCAAGTCCACGAATTGGCACTTCCTGTTAAATCTGTAAATGCCACAACACCACCACAACCATCGGTGTGATCAGCGATGAAATTGGATGTGGGCGCCAAAGGTTGCAAGGTTACATTCTGCTCGATTCCCGTGCCTGCAGTAATCACCAGGTTGTTGATGGTTACACTCTGATAACCGGGCGCAGAATAGGTCACGCTGTACGTTCCAGGAAAAATGGGGCGATAGTAATTCCCAATGGGCAAAGAAGAAAATACCTGAGAACTGTCTGCATCATGATTATTGACAAACACTTTCGCTTTGACGGGTAATCCGGTACAAGCATCGGTAATCAAACCATGAAAGCCATTGAAGGTCTCCTCCATGTAATACAACAATGAATT
>JBDLUK010000009.1:0-12116 GCA_039805365.1 Bacteroidota bacterium
TGAAGCACAATTTAACACGGTGCAATTGGAAACACTTCAAGCTGGAGATGTGCGCTTTGACGATTAGTTAAAGCTACTAAAGTTCAGGAAGTGCTCGCCAATGCGTCACTGCGTTAAAGAACAGATTGCTATTGCCTTCACCTCCCCAAAAATGCACCCCATATTTGATTCCTTTTTCACTTTGAGGTGGATAGAAATCTTTGCAGAATTTCATGATCATTACCTCTCGAAGTTCATATTCGCCTGACTTTCCCGGTAAAAAGAATTTGTTATTGGGTACAAATACCAAAACACGTTGTTCGTCCTCAGGAAGTTCATCAAGAACTGAAATCCATTTGTGGTTCATTATTTCCCTTTGAAAGTTGGGTTTCTCTTTTCCAAGAATGCTTGAACACCTTCTTTGTGATCGGCGGTTTGACCAGCAAGTAGTTGGTACTCCAATTCTGTGTGAAGCTGTTCAGCTAGATTATGATTCATGCTTTTTTGAAGTGCAAACTTGGTGTAAGCCAAACCTTTCGTAGGCATTTGTGCCAATTTGTTAGCGAGATTCACTACATCTTGCTCAAACGAATCGTCTTCCCATGCAGCGTAGATCATGCCCATTTTTTCAGCTTCTTCAGCGGTAATTTTTTCACCGAGCATCATCTGAGCAATTGCGCGCTGATATCCTACGAGTCGAGGCAAGAAATAAGTTCCGCCGCTATCTGGAACCAATCCTATTTTGGAAAATGCCTGAATAAATGAGGCTGATTTTTTTGCAACGACAAAATCACAGGCCAATGCAATGTTGGCTCCAGCGCCTGCTGCCACACCATTCACAGCTGCAATTACGGGCTTAGGCATCTGGGTTATTTTCTCAATACTAGGATTGTATCCTTCTTGGATGATTTTTTTTAGACCAGGACCTTGCGGATCAATGGCTTCTTGCAAATCTTGACCGGCGCAAAACGCTTTGCCAGAACCGGTAATGATCACACATCGGATTTCATCATCGTCAGAAAACGCTGTCAATGTTGCATTAAATTCATCAGCCATAGCACGATTGAAGCTATTGAATTTATCAGCACGGTTGAGTTCAATCGTACCGATTCCATTTTCTTTTTTAGAAATTATCCAGTTCATCTTTTATTGATAAAAGTTTTTTCGTCCTTTTTTAATTCGAAGCAAAATTTGCGTCAACATTAATACAGCACTGCTTAAAATTAAAACTCCAGGTAAAGTTATTTTCCAGGTGTCAATTGCATCATGAATAGGGAAGGCTCGCATCCAAAGCGCATTGGCACCTTGAATGATTCCCATTCCAAGTATGGCTACAAGAAATGTCCACCAAGGTTTTTCTACCTCTTTCCAATATTGAGCAATATTGCCCACTGCCCAGGCGGCTAGCCATTCACCTAACCATTGCCCTAGATTCAATCCCAATAGCCATTGCCATTGATTGGCATTGAAGTGATTCGCCATCTTTGGATTGAGTTCATTGGCTAAAACGAAGTAGGCAATTAATACGATTTGAAAAAGCATTGCACTTAAAATTGAACGCTTTCCAAAACAAAACGACATGACGACTATACCAGCCCATTCAAATGGCAAATACGGCAATTGAGGCCAGCGTGTTGGAATCAAATAAAAACCAAATAGAATGATGCTTCCCATTAATATCAATAAGATATTATTGATGCGTGAGGATGGATGAAAGACAGTAGAATGAAATAACATTGTTGCTAAGATATAGCAAAAATCAGTTGCCCTTTTTGGGTCTTAGTTGATATGCCATACCCGTTGTGAAGGCCATAATAGTTACAGATGAAAGGGGCATTAATACGGCAGCGATGAATGGGTTTAATTCCCCCTGAACCGCAATTGAAAGTCCAATGAAATTATAAAGTAGACTAATGCCAAAACTCCATCTGACAATTCGTTGATGTGTCTGTGCATAACGCATTATCTCCGGAATGATGCCAATGTTATTGGATTCAAGGATTACATCGCAAGCCGGAGAAAATGAATGGGCACTTTCTGTGATGGCCATGCCTACTTCAGCACTTTCTAGGGCGCCGGCGTCATTTAAGCCATCTCCGATCATCATGACTTTCTCTCCGGACTGTTGAAATTGTTCGATGTAGTTTTTTTTCTGTTGTGGACCTAGACCATGGTGGGCATCACAATTTTTAGGAAGAGCTTGTAGTATTTGCTGCTCAAAGGGTTGTGGATCTCCGCTGAGAATTGTCTGTCGTTGCTGTTTGTTGATTGTATTAAGTGTGTTGGCTATTTCATTGCGCAGGGTGTGCGTCATTCTCACGGTCCCAATTGTTTTGTTGTTTGCAACAATAAATACATGAATGCCTTGAGAGATTTCGTGAGGCAAATTTAGCCATTGAGCAGAACCAATTTGATAACTTATGCCATTTACCTTTCCCGTAATTCCATTACCTGGTATCTCATTGAATGCTTCAATGTGACAACTTTCATTGGGCGTTATTTTGGCGATGGCTTGACTGAGTGGGTGAATACTCTGAGCGGTTAGTGCGTGTATTGCCGCCAAATGATGAGCGGGGGGTGCTAGAATAAAATGAGCCACTGCTTCCTTACTTGTAAGTGTCCCTGTTTTATCCCAAACGATATGTTGGATATCGGCGAGTTTATCCAATACCAAAGCGTTTTTGATGTGACATCCTACTTTTTGAAGTTGATTTAGAACAGCACCTTGAGTGAAGGCATTTGCCAAAAGTAACGCACAAGGACAGGCTACAATCAATACCGTGGTCATGGCATGGAAGGCCCTTGCTTGGTCTATTCCCCACCAATAGTATCCGGCCACCAAAGAAAGTCCAAATAAGAACAATGTGAAGTTCCTGGCCCATGTATCTACCCAAGTCATTTGAGGATGTCCATGGTCGCCACGCTGTCCGTTATTCCATAGTGAGGTCAAGTAGCTGTGTTCGACATTTTGCGTTGCCTCAATGAGAATGGCTTGGCCCAATTGTTTTCCACCTGCATAAAGTTTGTCACCTTTTTTTACGGCAACGGGTCTAGATTCTCCTGTGACAAATGAATAGTCAATTAGACCATGTTCGCTCAAAATAATACTGTCGCAAGGAATCATCTCATGGACATGAATTTTGACAATGTCACCTTTGTCAAGTTCAGATAGTTTTTTCCAAATTTTTTTGTTGTCTTTAATAACCAAACTTGATATTGGAAAAAAGCTTTTGAAGGTCCGTGAGAAATGGAAATGCAATTGGGTTGTTTCTTGGAAGTACCGTCCAATGAGCATAAAGAAAATAATTCCGGTTAAGGAGTCAAAGTATCCACCTCCAGTATTAGATATTACTTCGTAGCAAGATCTGCCAAATGTGAGTAGCAGACTTGCTACCAATGGCGCATCTATGGGCAATGTCCTGGCGCGCAGGCCTTGCAATGTTTTTTCAAAGAAAGACCGTGCTCCAAAAATCAACGCGGGTATGCTCAATCCAAAATTAATCCAACGAAATAGCAGGGTCATTTGTGGCATGTCGTTCATTTCCAAATGAAGGTATTCTGGAAAGGATAAGAGCATGATATTGGCGAAACAGAATCCGGAAATGGCAATTGCAATCCAATATTGTCTTTTGATTTTTAACGATAGTTCATTACTATTTTTTTCATGGTCGAGCGCAGGTTCATATCCGATAAAGCTCAACCACTCAATCAAATTTCGAAGACTTATTTTCTCTGGATTGAAATGAATGCCAATTTGTTGTTGACCAAAATCTACGGTGCTTTGGTAGATGCCGGCTTGCAGTTGTGGCAGTTTCTCTAAAAGATATACGCAAGAAGCGCATTGGATATGTGGACTTTTGATTTGAATAAAGGCACGGTCTTTTTGATAGAAGGAGTAGAAGGCCTCTGCATTTTTTGCATCGTCAAGGAAGGCGTACTTTTCCTTTTGTGGTGCTTTGCTTAATGTCTTTTCTCTGATGTCTGTGTAAAAATCACAAAGTTGATTTTCATTGAGCAGCATGTAAACTGATTGGCAACCGTGGCAGCAAAAGGAGTGGTGGTCATGTTGAATGACAATGGAGCCCAACTCTTCTCCGCAGTGATAGCAAAGTTCCATGCTACTTTTTGCGATCAAATTGCTCGCTTAGCTCTTTCCCTTGTTCATTTTGAAATGCCAACGTCCACTCATCTGTGACAGTGGTTTCAAGCCATATATTGCCACTGCGTCTGAACACTTGCACATGCAGTCCAAACCCTTCTTCCATTTGCTTTTCCAATTCTTGCACAGTTGTCTCATCAGAAAATTCCACAGTAAGTTGATCATGAATGTCAGACAGTTCAGTAACTTTTGGATTGTGCGTAATCATTTCCTTTTTGGAATTGCCTTCTTTTGCAGTGTGAGGAACAGTGAAGAACTCCCATTTTAAAAACGGAAAGATTTGACTGAATGCAGTCTTTATCTCTTCAACACTGGTGGTTGGAGTGAGCTGTATGGTGAAATTTTGCACAATAATAATATTGTAGCAAAGGTCTATCTTTTGAGCTCGATTTGACTTTGAGGCTTATCAGTTGACAGTCTGATAAATGTCAATTCTTATCAATCCTCGCGCTGATTCTGAATTTGATGTAAGCGGAAATATGCTCCTTGGATATTCATCAAATATTCATGATTTCCACTCTCTACCAATTGTCCTTGATCCAAAACCAATATTTGATTGCAATGTTGAATGGAGGAAACACGATGTGAAATGAAAACGCTGGACTTGTTTTGCATTCGCTTTTTAATTCCACGCAAGATGATTTCCTCTGTTGCAGTATCTACCGCAGATAGACAATCATCTAGAATTAAAATTTGGGGATTTTTTATAAAGGCTCGCGCAATCGAAATTCTTTGTTTTTGACCACCGCTAAGATTAATTCCTCGTTCGCCAAGTAAGGTCTCCCATTTGTCAGGAAATCTCATGATGTCATCTGCAACTCCAGCATCTTCTGCAGCCGCTATCATTGCTGATTCGTTGTGATCGGAAATACCGAAATTGATGTTGTTGGCGATTGTGTCAGAGAACAAAAATACTTCTTGTGGAATCCACCCCAGACTTTGTCTAAGGTTGAATATGTCATGTTTTTGGATTGGGATATCGTCAATAAAGATTTGACCGCTATCGGCTTCTAAAGATCGGGTGAGTAATTGTAAAATGGTTGATTTTCCTGCCCCCGTGCGACCAATGATTCCCAAAGATTCACCTGCCTTGATTTCAAAACTGAGATCCTTAACGCCTTGAATACCGGTATCTGGATATTTGTAACTCACATTTTCAAATCGGATATCACCTCGAATGGATTCAAAATGTGTGGGGTTGTTTTTGATAATGGGACGAGCATTTAAAAACTCATTGATGCGCTGTTGAGACGCCTCTGCTTTTCTGACCAATGAAGTAACCCAGCCAACGCTGGCAAATGGCCAGGTGAGTTGATTGACATAAAAAACAAATTGAACAATGGTTCCAATTGTAATGTGTTCTTTTTGCACCTCTATTGCGCCGATGTAAATGGTTAATATCGTACTCAGTCCAACGAGAATACTGATAACGGGCATGAACAAAGCATCCGCCTTTACCAAATGCATTTGGTCTTTTTTGTACTGATCACTTTCTTTTTGAAAAGTATCACCCAGATTTTTTTCCCTTCGGAAAGTTTTAATAACACGAATACCACTGAAAGTCTCCTGAACAATGGTGGATAGTTTGCTTTGCTGTTTTTGAACTTTTTCAGTTCTTCTATTGATCACAGTACTAACGTAGAAAATGCCGAACATCATGATGGGAAGTGGCCCCAAAGTATACATCGTTAGTATTGGGCTGATGCGCCACATTACGACTGCACATAGTGTAATAAGGATAACCAGATTGATGGTATACATTACCGCAGGACCCAAGTACATGCGCACTCTTGAAACGTCTTCGCTGATTCGATTCATCAAATCTCCTGTGCGATTTTTTCTATAGAAACTGGCGTCTAGATTTTGATATTGTTGATAGATTTCGTTTTTTAAATCATATTCAATGTGTCTGGACATGACAATCAAACTTTGACGTTGATAAAATAGAAAAACTCCCTTGATGCTAAACGTAACGATATAGCCAAATGCGAGTAATAGTCCTATTTTTAAAGTCCAATCTTGGATATTTCCGTTGCTCAAATCGATGGTATCTCCCCAATGCGTAAATGGCTCCAAAAGCTGAATTGAACTTGGAATCACCAAATCTTTTTGATTAGGATGAGAAATAACGTTGTAAATAAAGTCAATTCCCTCACCTATAATTTTTGGGGCATAGACATTGAAAACATTCGTTAGTAAAATAAACAGGAAGCCCATAAAGAGCCTACCTCGGTATTTCCATAGGTATTTGTTCAGGTGTTGAAGGGCTTTCATTAAAATTCAAAATTCCAAGTAATACTTGGTAGTATGGGGAATAAACTAACTTGTTTGGCTTGCACTTGAAATGTTCCCGCATTGGCATCACCGCTTGTGGCGAAATAAATGAAATAAGGATTCATTCTATTGTACAAGTTGTAAATGGAGAAATTCCATGAACTACGGAACAATCTTTTGGGTGGAGTTTTGCTCAATTTAGCTGCCTCCTCTCGTTTGATGGTTTTTTTGGAAACAACATTCAAAGAAATGTCGGCTCTGTGGTAAGGTGCCATTCTAAAGCTATTGCGATCTCCATATATATCAATTACCCTTCCTTCATAGAAATATCTCGAAATCGGAAGTGTTATAGCGTTACCTGTAGCATAGACAAAAACAAAACCGATATCCATCCTTTTGTTCAAAGCGTAATTGCAAACAAAACTCAAATCGTGACGTCGATCCCAACGCGATGGAAATGCATTGCCATTGTTGATTTCGCTGAATTGGCGCATGGTTTTGGCCCAGGTGTATCCTATCCATCCGTTGACTTTTCCTGTCGCTTTCTTCACAAAGAATTCAGCACCGTAACTCCAACCTTTTCCAAACCACAGTAAATTGTCCATGTTGTCCATGAACGTTTGTGATGGGTCAGCCCCTTCTTTGTATTCACTGATGTTGAACATGTCTTTGTAATACAATTCAACGCTGGTTTCCCATTTGTCCTGATCGAAGTTTCTAAAATATCCAATGCTGTATTGATTGGAACGTTGGGGCTGATGGCGATCTGTACTCGGAAGCCAAATATCAGTTGGGAGTGAAGTAGGCGAAAAACTATTCAAGTGGATGTATTGGAAATTACGCATATAACCAGCCTTGATACTGGAAGCGTCTGGAAACAACCAACGTGCACTGATGCGGGGTTCGAATCCAAAATAGTCGGCTACTTTTTCGCCATTGCCGTAATGGGTAATTTGGGGAACAGCTCCGCCACCTTTTCCGTTAGGGTAGTAGTAGCGGTCAAAAGAACCTACATGTAAAAAGTAGCTTTCACGAAGGCCAATATTCAATTTTAAAAATTCATTCACGTCCCATTCGTCTTGAATGTATACAGCGGCTTCATGCGAATTTAAACGAGAGGTATTGTCTAAATTGAAATCTGTATCTCCGCTTGATGCGTATGAGTTATTGGGCGTGAAGACGTGGTACGTATAGTCCCAACCCCATTTGATTTTTTGATTTGGCGTTGGAAAATAACTCCATTGCGATTTCCAACCATAATCGCGGATTCCACTTTTTAATCCAAATACAAAATCACTTGCTCCACCTTCAAAAGTGAAGGTGTAATCTGTGAAAGTAAGCATGGAATTAAAAAACAACTTGGGGGTAAAGATGTGGTTCCAACGCAAGGTAGAGGTTGTATTTCCCCATGGGATTTTGGTTGAAAATCCAGCGGATTCGTTGTTGAATGAAAAGACATCACGACCCAAATAAGCACTGACCGAAATCCAATCTTTGCTTCCAATTTTGTAATTGAATTTGGCATTCAAATCATAAAAGAAATATCCAGTTCCTTTTATATTAGGGTTGCGATCAATTAGCGGCTTTGCCAAAACATCGATGTAGGTGCGTCTTCCAGAAATGATGAATGAAGCAGTGTCTTTTTTTATTGGGCCTTCCACAGTGAATCGCGATGCGATGGAACCAATTCCTCCGGAGCCGTGAAAAGTCTTGTAGTTTCCATCTCTCAATGAAACGTCCAAAACACTCGATAGGCGACCACCATAAGAAGAAGGAACACCACCTTTGTAGATTTCAAGATTTTTTACTGCATCAGCATTGAATACAGAGAAGAAACCAAACAAATGTGAAGCATTATAAACGGTGGTGTTGTCTAAGAGAATAAGATTTTGGTCGATACCACCACCTCTAACATAAAATCCTGTATTTCCTTCACCTGCGGATTGAACGCCAGGTAAAAGGGCTATGGTTTTCAATATGTCGACTTCGCCAAAAACTACAGGTAATTTCTTTATTTGATCGATGGGGATTTCTATTCTTCCCATATCAGTACTCTCTGTATTGCGCTTGCGGTCAGCATTGATTACCAGCGTTTCTCCATATCCTTTCTCTGTCAATTGAATATTGACAACAGTATTTTTATTTAGACTGATTTTTTGTACAAATTCATTGTACCCAATGAAACTACTGACAAGGGTGTAATCTCCTTTTTCTAGTGTGATGCTGTAGAAGCCGTAAACATTGGTGGTGGCACCCGATTGTAGTTCAGTAATCTTGACGACTGCGCCAACTATCGTTTCACCGGTTATGGAATCCCTAACCTCGCCACTGATGGTGTATTTTTCTTTCTTTTGAGAAAGGCCTAAAAAGGATAGGTGCAAAAGCAAAATGCTAAGAATAAAACTCAAGTTTTTCATCGTGTGCAAAAGTAGTGGGTTATTTTTGCACACAATGAAAAATCCCATCTTCTTAACGATTGTTTGTTTTGTTTGTTTTGGACTCTTAACAAGCAGCTCTTTTGGGCAGAAAGAACTATTGGGGACACACATTGAAAAGCCGCCGCATTTGGATGGTATTCTTGAAAAGGAAGTGTGGGCCAATGTACCTAAGGCTACAGATTTTGTGAGTCAATTGCCAGTACCTGGGTTGTCGATGATTGAGAAGTCGGAAGTTCAAATAGCATACACGCATGAGGCCATGTACATTGGTTTCAATTGTTTGGATACGCACCCGGATTCAATATTGAAACAGTTAAGTGGCAGAGACAGTGATGGGAACAGTGATTGGTGCGCCATTACATTCAACTGCTACAAAGACGGAATCAATGGATTTTCATTCGCGGTATCCCCGTGGGGCGAGCAGTGGGATGGTCGTGTCACAGGTCAAGGTGAACCGGATGTCTCTTGGAACGCTGTATGGGATTGTAAAGTGAAGATTTCAGAAACAGGTTGGTGCGCTGAATTTAAAATACCCTTTGCTGCACTCCGATTCCCCAATCAGCCAGAGCAAGAGTGGAACATCAATTTTGCTCGCGAGATTAGAAGGCACCGCCAAATTGGGCAATGGAATCCTGTTGATCCAAACGGTCCTGGAGAATTGGCGCAAATGGGTGTTCTGAAGGGTATTTCAAACATCAAACCTCCCAAGCGTTTTTTCATGTACCCTTATTTAAGTGGTTATGCCAATTATGGAAAGGACCAATCAGCCAGTTTTTCCTACAATGGTGGAATGGATATCAAGTTGGGGTTGTCGGACGCTTTCACCTTGGACGCTACTTTGATTCCGGATTTTGGTCAAACCATCAGTGATCAGCTGATTTTGAATCTTACACCTTTCGAAATTCAGTTTCAAGATAATCGTCCATTCTTTATGGAAGGCACAGAGCTTTTTAATAAATCTGGGATTTTTTATTCAAGGCGCATTGGTGATGTACCCATGGGGGCTTATGATGTTTATGGAACATTGGCCGAGGGGGAACAAATTCGTGAAAATCCGTTCCAATCACAATTGGTAAATAGTACCAAAATTAGCGGACGAACCAAAGGTAATTTGGGAATTGGCTTTATGAATTCCATTACTGCTCCGAGTTATGCCACAATCGAAGACTCAACTGGAAATACACGAACTCAATTGACCCAACCTTTGACCAATTACAATGTCTTTGTATTGGATCAAAATCTAAAGAACAACTCATACTTTACTTTAACCAATACCAATGTTACTCGAGCCGGAGAGTTGCTAGATGCCAATGTAACAGCGTATAATACTGCATTGAGAAACAAATCCAATCGATGGGCATTTTCTTCCTGGGGGGCCTATTCCAATAGATTGGGGAAGGAAATATTTGCGATAGATAAAACCAAGCAAACAGGATTTTCACAAGGATCGAGCGTAGCCAAAATCAGCGGGAATTTCACAGGGTCATTGGGTTATTACATGGAAAGCGACGGATACAATCCCAATGATTTGGGATATTTACAGGCCAACAATTCTTGGGGGCAATTCTTATCGTTGGGTTACAAGAAGTATGAGTCGTTTGGTCCATTCAACAGAATGTGGAGTGAGTTGAATGTCGTTCGTGAAAGCTTGTATGCTCCGCGCGCGTTCTCTAGTTTGGAAGTGGATGCAGAAATCGGAGTCAATACCCATCGTTTTGTAACGTACAACATCAGCTACCATGGAGAGCCTGTGCGCGCGTACAATTATTTCGAACCACGCGTATGGGGAATGAAGTTTCATGATTTCACCCACCACGAATTGGGTGGATGGATTTCTACCGATTATCGTAAGCAATTGGCCATTGATGTTGGAGGGAGATATGGAATTTATGATTTTGAAAATCGAGTAGTCCGAAATTGGCGATTTTCACCCAGGTATAGGGTGAACGATCACTGGATGTTGATCTATGTTTATAGCAAACAGCAACATGTTAATGATGTTGGATTTTCAACTTTTGACCCCACTTCTTCGGCACCGGTATTTGGTCGTCGCGATGTTGTGTCCCATACCAATGTGCTTACTGTAGCATACAGTTTTAATCCTGTGATGTCCATCAATTGTAGGTTTCGTCATTATTGGGGATACTCTAAATACCATGAGTTTTATAATCTTCAAGATTCGGGCGAATTGGAGGCTTCTGAATTTGATGGATTTGGATCCAATTCAACAAGTTGGGTAAATAGAAATTTCAACTCTTTTACCATCGATTGTTTTTACCGTTGGAATTTTACTCCAGGTAGTGAATGTATCATTGCCTGGAAATGGGCGCAAATTGATGAGTCCAATGAAATCCCTGCTAATTTGATTCAAGATATTAATCAGATTAGCGATATTCCTCAGACAGGAAGTGTCAGTCTTCGTTTGGTTTATTTCCTTGATTATCGCCTGCTTACCAAGAACAGGGGAGAGGCCATATCCAAATTTATGTAGTCCTTGCAACCTTTTCTCAACTATATTAGTTACAGGAAAAGGGAACCCCGATGGACCAAGAATTGCGGAAAGTTATAGAGGCTTGCTGTCGCCATGAGAGATGGGCGCAGGAGAGATTGTACAAGCAGTTCTCCGGTTTGTTGTTCGCCATTTGTTTGCGGTACGCCAAAAATAGAATGGATGCACAAGATGTTCTTCAGGAAGTTTTTGTTCGAATTTATACGCATTTGAAAACGTATCAGTTTGATGGGAGTTTTGAAGGATGGTTAAGAAGAATTGCTGTAAATACCAGCATTACATACTACAGAAAGGCGGTGAGAAAGGCGATTGAAAGGGATTTGGATGAAGGATTGTTTGAAGTTTCAGACAGCCAGATGAATGTACTAGGGGAATTTGCAATGGCGGATATGATGAAATGCATTGAGCAATTGCCAATGGGTTATAGAACAGTATTTAATTTATACGTGATTGAGGGATACAAACACAAGGAAATAGCGGATATGCTGGGGGTGGACATCAATACGTCCAAGTCCCAATTGTCCAGGGCAAAAGTTCAAGTGCAAAAGGAGTTAGAGAAATTGAATCAAAATACAAGAGTATGAGTGAGCGAAATTCAATGAATGATATGTTTGGGCAATTGAAGAATTACCAAGTGGAGGCTCCACTTGAAGTAATGGAGTTGGCCATTGCCAAAGCCAATAGAAAACGCAGAATGCGATTTGTTTTGCGCTGGACAGCTGCGTTGTTGTTAATGATTGGCGTTGCATTGGGTTGG
>JBDLUK010000010.1:0-6101 GCA_039805365.1 Bacteroidota bacterium
CATTTTGAAAAGGCCGATTTTTTTGAATTGGAAACAGATGATGCCAAAGGTATTTTGGTAATGAACCCTCCATATGGTGAACGTTTGCCTTTGGAAGAAGCCTATGCCTTTTATGCTAAGCTTGGTGATTCCTTTAAAAAGAACTGGAAGGGGTGGAATGCTTGGGTTTTCTCGGGTCATTTGGATGCCATGAAAAGAGTAGGATTAAAGCCATTTAAAAAGTCAAAATGGTTGAATGCGAAAATTGATTGTGTGCTTTTTGGATATAAAATGTTTGATGGTGACTTCAAGTCCTTTAAACAAAATCTAGATAAAGTAGAAGAGTGATTTCTATCACTTTTATCAATGAGTTTTCTTTTTTCTTTAGCAGAAGATTTCAAATGAATGGAACAGAGATTTCACTCCATATTTAGTCACGTTAACGAGGGCATTTTAATAGCCAATGGACAAGGTGTGATTGAATCGGTGAATCCAAGGGTAATGGAAATGTTTGATTATGTTGAGGAGGAATTATTGGGAAGTCAAGTAGAGATGCTAGTTCCGGCAGCTGCTAGAGACCGTCATGTTGGTCATAGAGCAGGTTATCATGCCAATCCCCATTCACGCCCAATGGGTCAGAATATGTTCTTGGAGGGATTGAAGAAAGATGGTAGCACCTTTCCAATAGAAATAAGTTTGTCTACGTATGAGTCAGAAGGTGAGCGTCACGTCATCGCCTTTATTATTGATGTCACTGAGCGAAAATTGCAAGACGAAAAAATCAAGCAGGCATATTCCGCACTACAATCTTTGAATAATTCTTTGGAGAAAAAAGTGTTGGATCGAACCATGGTTTTGGAAGAAGCGTTGGTTCACCTAGAAGCATCCAAGGCAGAGCTATCCCAAGCTTTGCAAAAGGAGCGAGAGCTCAATGAGTTGAAGTCTCGATTCGTCTCCACTGCATCTCATGAATTTCGAACGCCATTGAGTACCATTTCATCCTCTGTTTCTTTGATAGAACGATATGGTGAGCTACTGGATTTTGAAAAGCAACAAAAACATATCTCACGTATTCGTCAATCTGTTAAGGGATTAACGGATATTTTAGAGGACATATTGTCCTTGTCCAAATTAGAAGAGGGTAGGATAGTATTGAGCAAGCAGGAGGTTGAATTTGATTTTTTCATTGAAGAAATGCTGGATGAATTGCAGCCCATTTTGAAAGAAGGACAAAGCTTCAAAACTCAATTGCAGTCGGGAGTTAAGGGAGTGACTGATCCTAAAATTCTGCGAAATATTTTGATGAATTTATTGAGCAATGCCATTAAATTTTCTTTTGAACATAAACCAATTCTTGTTGTATTAAAAGAGCAAAACGGCGAAGTGGAGATTGAGGTAAAAGATCAAGGCGCAGGCATTTCTGGATTTGAGATACCGCACCTTTTTGAACGCTTCCACAGAGCTTCCAATGCCATTAATGTTCCCGGAACTGGATTGGGATTGAGTATTGTAAAGAAATGTGTTGAATTGCTCAATGGAACGGTAGAAGTGAAGAGCAAGTTAGAAGAGGGAACCTCTTTTGTAATAAAGTTTAATATCGGATAATGTTATGGAGAAGAAGACGATTTTGATCATTGAAGACAATTTGGAAGTAAGAGAAAATACGGCTGAATTGCTCGAGTTGGGCGGTTACCATGTGATGACAGCTTCCAATGGTAAGGAAGGAGTTGCGGCTGCACAGCAATACAATCCAGATTTGATTATTTGTGATATCATGATGCCCATATTGGATGGCTATGGTGTATTGCATTTGCTGGGTAAAAAAACTGAGACTGCCCGTATTCCATTTATTTTTTTAACCGCAAAATCCGAGAAAACAGACGTAAGAAAAGGAATGGAGTTGGGGGCAGATGATTACATCGTTAAGCCTTTCAACGATACCGAGTTACTGAATAGTGTTGAAGCCAGACTAAAAAAGGCTGAAAATAATATTGGAACAATTGATCACATGAACTACCGGTTGAATCAAATGAAGGACCGTGAAGTGAAGTGGGATGATCTACTTAAGGATATTTCCGACAAACATATTCGTACCGTGGGAAAACGAGATGTTATTTATTCGGAAGGGGATACCTGCTTAGGTGTTTATATTGTGGTGAAGGGTAAAGTCAAGGTTTACAAGTCACATGATTTGGGTAAAGACTTGATTCTTCGCGTTAGAGGAAAAGGTGAAATGATGGGTTATGTGGCGCTTTTAAATGGCGATATTCATTTGGATAATGCGGTGGCATTGGAGCCTTCAGAGGTCATGTTTGTTCCGAGACATGCATTTTTTAATTGGCTCGAAGAGCAACCCAAGATGATGTTGGAGCTGATTTACTTGATGTCTGGAGCATTGATTTTTGAAAGAGAACGAGCGGTGAATCTTGCATATTCCAGTGTACGAAAAAGAACGTCAGCTGCCTTGCTTAAATTAAAAACAAGATTCCATGAAGGACCCGCAGAGTCCTTATTTACCATGCCCATTTCTAGAGATGATCTTGCGGCAATGGTGGGTACTGCAACAGAATCTGTGATTCGCACACTGAGTGATTTCAAAGAAGAAGGTTTAATTAAAATACAAGGTTCGTCTATTACAATCCTCAATGAAGAGAAGTTGAGAAAAATGAAGAATTAATCCACAAATTTACCGATTTACCGATTTACCGATTTACTGATTTACTGATTTACCGATTCACTGATTTACCAATTCACCTTTCACAACAACTCATTTTCTCCGCTTTTACTTGAGGACTGATGAAGGGAATACCCAAATTGGCACCTCTGAGAATTAGTAGTAATCCCAAAATAGCGAAAGCCATGCGCGCCGATTTGTGTTGTATCCAAGGCCATTTTTTCTGAAGTCGTTCTCCACTCCAGACAAGACCAATAAGTGCGGGACTGCTGCCAATTCCAAAAAGGATAATAAAGAGAATCGAGCCAGGGATGTCTTGAATGAGCAGTGCGGCACCTATTGCGCTGATTGACCATCCGCAAGGCAGCCAGCCATTCATTAATCCCAAGAATAAGTGTTTGATGTTATTTTCTGAGGGCATATGTTTCGAAGCAATTTTGCGAAGTGGATCAAGCAAAACAATCATTTTCTTCTGGAAGTATGGAATCCAACCCAGCAGGAATATCAATCCGCCCAAAATGGCAACTCCGTTTTGCCAACCCATCCAATGCGATGTTTTTCCCACAAAGTAGAATACACATCCTAAGATGAGATATGCCATCGTGCGTCCTGCATGATGAAGAAATAATGTGAGGTTGTTTCTTTGATTGGCCTGTCCATGCATCATCAGAACCAATGGGCCGCACATGCCCAAGCAATGGAAGCTTCCTCCCAATCCCATAATAAGTCCTGCCCAAATACTCCAACTCATCATCGTACAATCAACTCTTTTTCTTGGTAGTATTTTTTATTGTTCACCATCCAACTTGATTTGATTTGATACCTCCCCTTGACAACGAGAAGTGTCAAAGTATCCAACTTTGTGCTCAATGTTTGATCAAGCTCGGGCTTGTAGGCGCAATAAATTTCTATCTGCTTTTCTGCATCTTTAGATGATTCGGGGAAAAGTATTACAGGTTTTTCATCTCGAAAGATTATCTCAATTTGTGCATTGTCAGCAATGACCTGATGTGCGGCATCAATTTTTCCTTGTTGCGCTTTTTCTTTGGCATAGTAATCCGTGGTAACCAATGCGTAATCCTCCTGTGTTGCCTTGTATACCAATGTCAGCATCATCCCAGCAAAGAGCGTGTAGACGATAGCAATTTTCCAACCCCAGTTCATATTATTTCTTTTGATGTGGTGCTATAAATGTGATGTTGTCTGAACCTATTTTTTCTCCATTGACCCAACATTCCATTTTCCATTTGTTTTTTTGTTCGTTAATATTATCAGTGGCAACATTCAAAAAGAATTCTGCATCCAAAGTTCCTGCTGCTGGAATAACGGGATCATGTCCAATCCATTTTACAAGGCCTTCATGATCTTTTAATCGAAGCTCAACTTGCATATCTGCTTCTGTTTTATTGATCAACTTGATGTTGTACAAATTGCTTATACTTCCATCTTCCTCGGTTGTAAATAAGGTGCCGCGTGCCCTGATGATACTCATGCCAATGTCTGAACGCGTTGCAAGTAAGGTTATTTCCAAGCCTACAATCAACAACAGGATGATGGAGTATCCAATTACACGTGGTGTAATTCGCCATGGTGTTTTTGTACTAACACCTTCTTCAGAGTCATATCGGATGAGCCCTTTGGGCTGATGAACACTTTCCATGATGCTGTCACATGCATCGATACACGCTGTGCAATTCACACATTCCAATTGCGTTCCATTGCGAATGTCAATACCCGTGGGGCAAACATGAACGCAGGCCAGACAGTCTATACAATCTCCTTCGCCTGTTCTCTTTTCACCTTTGTGCGCCTTGTGACGTGGTTCTCCGCGCACATGGTCATATGTGACAATGATACTTTTTTTGTCCAATAGTACACCTTGCATTCTGCCGTAAGGGCAGACAACCAAACATACCTGTTCTCTGAACCAAGCGTAAATGAACAAGAACACTCCGGTGAATAAAAGCATCAATACAAAGCCCCCAATGTGCTGGGATAGCGGTTCGGTGATGATGGCCCACAAATGATCATTTCCTATCAAGTAGGATAGAAAAGTATTGCCAACCAAAAATGAAAAGAGTATGAACAGTGAAAATTTAAGTACGCGCTTTCTTATTTTTTCGCCATTCCAAGGCATTCGCAAAAGTGCTTTCTGTTGCGCCGCATCGCCATCTACCCAATATTCAATTTTGCGAAAAACCATTTCCATGAAAATGGTTTGTGGGCAGATCCAACCGCAAAATATCCTACCGAAGATGACGGTGAAAAGCGCAATGAAAACGATAAAAGCAAGCATGCCCACAACGAAAATGAAAAAGTCTTGGGGCCAAAAGCGAACGCCGAACAGAATGTATCGGCGTTCTAAAAGATCGAACAGAAATAACGGATTTCCATGGATGCGAAGAAAGGGTAGAGAGAAAAACGTGACTAAGTAACCATAACTGAGAATGGTTCTCCAATTGTAAAATTTACCATGTGGTTTTTTGGGATGAAAAAATACACGGTGTCCTTCTGCATCGATATGTGAAACGTGGTCTCTAAAGGATTCTTCCATTTTTTATTTTTTTTCAGCGGTTAGGTGCGTATCGCTACTAGCTTTTTCTGTCGAGTCTCCGAGATTGGATTCGTAAAGCGCACCTTCTGGTTCTTTTGCCCCTGCTGGTTGAGTGCCTTGCAAAGAGTGAACGAATGACGCTACCTGAGCAATTTGCGCAGCTGATAAATCTGTTTTCCAAGATTTCATTCCTGTTCCTTTTACACCATATTTGATGGTCTTGAAAATGTCTTTGCTTCCACCTCCATTTTTCCAATATTGATCGGTAAGATTAGGACCTACTTTTCCTTCACCCATAGCACCATGACAAGAAACACAGAGTGATTGAAAAGTTGCGGCACCAGCTTGTATGTCATTTTCGTTGTCTGAAAAGTCAAATGTGTTTTCATTCACAGCATCTTTTTGTGTGGCTTGATAGGCAGCAATCTGTGCCGCGGCCAAATCCATTTGATTCTTGTATTCACGCTCACTGGATGGCCCGCCAGCTCCGTGATAGTATCCCAAGTATACGACGGCAAATACAATGGTCAAGTAGAAACCGTATTTCCACCAAGGCGGAAGACTGTTGTCTAATTCTTGAATGCCATCGTAGTCATGATCGGTAAGAATAGCAGCCTCTTCTTTGATTTCAACGGAGTTGTTGATCCAATTCCAGAATTTGTTTTCACCTTGTGTTGTTGATTCTTCTTCTTGAACAACAGCTGGATACTCCTCATCTTTTTCAGTGAGTTTTCGAATTTGTTGGGCATAGTAAAGAACAACAAAAACTTCCACAAAAATGATGAAGGCCAATGCATTCATGGGTGTGTTACCCAGTCCATGGTGCACAATATCACCAAGCATTTTTCCAAAGTCGGTTATTCCAAATAGCAGAAGAATCCAACCGCCATGATG
>JBDLUK010000011.1:0-5466 GCA_039805365.1 Bacteroidota bacterium
GTTTTTTTGATCTCGTCTGTTATTTTCAATTTCTCAAATAGAATTGGTCCCAATTGTTTGGGCGAATCCAAATTGAATGTTTCGCCAGCGATTTCAAAAATTTGCTTTTCAAGAACGGCAATGTCTTGCGCCAGCGTATCACTGTATTCTTGCAGGAATGGTACTGCGATATTAACGCCTTCCCATTCCATATCAGCCAAAATTGAGATCAGAGGAATCTCAACATCATCAAAGAGTTCTTGAAGGCCTTGCGCTTTCAATTCAGGAGCTGTTTTTTCAAAAATTTGGTAGGTGATATCGGCATCTTCACATGCGTAATCCTTGATTTCCTCTGCTGTCAAGTCGGACATGCTCCCTTGTGACTTGCCTTTTTTGCCAATCAATTCGGTGATGCTGATGGGTTGATAATGCAATAAATTTTGCGCCACTTCATCCATTCCATGTTTACTATCTGGATGAAGCAAATAGTGGGCGATCATCGTATCGTACAATTTGTTCTTTATGTCAAATCCGTACTGGCGCATAACTTTCCAATCAAATTTGATGTTGTGTCCAACGAGCGTTTGATTTTTGTTTTTAAAGACTTCATCAAAGCTGTGAAGCCATTGTTTAGCAGCTTCGCGATCATTGGGCAAGTGAACGTAATACGCTTCACCTGATTTTACAGAAAACGAAATACCCACAAGATTACAAGCGTACACATCCAAGTCAGAAGTTTCTGTATCAAAACAAAAACTTGGAACGGAAACAAGAAGATGTGCCAAATTTTGACAACCTTCTATTGAGTCAATGAGATGATATTGATGTTCAACATCCAGAATCGTTTTGTATGGAGTGACAACGGTATTTTCAGTACCCTCGACAGCAAACAATTCTCCTTGCACGGGTTCTGCAGGCTCTTCTCCTAAAATTCGTTTGCTTAATGTTTTAAATTCTAACTCATCAAAAATGGCTTTTAATTTATCCTTGTCCCAATCTTTTAAAGCCAATTCATTTTCATCAAATGGTACAGGAGCATCCAATAAAATGGTGGCGAGTTTTTTAGACATGATCGCCTGATCTTTGAAATTCTCTACATTCTCTTTTAACTTCCCTTTCAATTGGTGAGAATTTTCTAAAAGCCCTTCCAACGAACCAAATTCTTTGCAGAGTTTTTGAGCGGTTTTTTCTCCTACTCCTGGAATCCCGGGGATATTGTCAACGGCATCTCCCATCATTCCCAAAATATCAATAACCTGATCAATTCTGTCGATATTGAATTTTTGAAGTACCTCAGGTATACCTAGAATTTCTGCAGGTCCTCCTTGGTAACCTGGTTTGTAGACAAATATATTTTCAGATACCAATTGACCATAGTCTTTGTCGCTGGTCATCATGTAGGTGATGAAACCTTCTTTCTCAGCAACCTTAGCAAGCGTGCCCACAACATCATCGGCTTCATATCCTTCCTTCATCAAAATAGGAATGCCAAATCCACGAATAATGTCCATGATATACGGCACACTGAGTTTGATATCTTCCGGCGTTTCTTCTCGATTGGCTTTGTACGCCTCATAATCGATTTCGCGGAGCGTCTGCGCGGGGGCATCAAATACAACAGCCAAATGACTGGGTTTTTCATTTTTCATGATGTCCAACAAAACGTTGGTCATACCAAACATGGCGGAGGTATTCAATCCTTTTGAATTGATTCGAGGATTTCGAATAAAAGCGTAATAGGCTCGGAATATCAATGCGTAAGCATCCAAGAGGAAAAGCTTACGTGGATGGGGTTTAGAAATCATAGAACAAAGATAAGCCCTCGTTTCCGAAGGCTTATTTGTTTCAATCAATAAGTTGTGAGAATTATGAATTCAATTTCAACACTGCTAGAAACGCTTCTTGCGGAACTTCAACAGAGCCTACTTGACGCATTCTCTTTTTACCCTCTTTCTGCTTTTCTAAAAGCTTTCTCTTACGAGAAATATCACCACCATAACATTTCGCAGTTACGTCTTTTCTCAAAGCTTTGATGGTTTCACGGGCAATGATCTTAGCTCCAATTGCTGCTTGCAAGGCTATTTCAAATTGTTGTCTTGGGATTAACTCGCGCAATTTGACACAAATCTTTTTACCCAAATCAAATGCGTGATCGCGGTGTATCAATGCACTCAACGCATCCACTTGATCGCCATTCAATAAAATATCCATCTTCACCAAATCCGATTGCTGCATACCAATTGGGAAATAGTCAAATGAGGCATAACCTTTTGAAATGGTTTTTAAGCGATCATAAAAGTCAAATACAATTTCAGCCAAAGGCATTTCAAAAGTCAGTTCGATACGATCCGATGTCAAGTAAACTTGATTGGTCAACATCCCACGCTTCTCAATGCAAAGTGTCATAATCGCACCGATGTATTCGGATTTGGTAATGACCTGCGCCTTGATGTATGGCTCTTCTACGTACTCCAATTTATTGGGATCTGGAAGTTCAGATGGGTTGTGAATTTCATGATTCGTACCATCCTTCATGTAAGCAATGTAGCTAACGTTGGGAACTGTTGTAATAACAGTCATATTGAACTCACGTTCTAGACGCTCTTGGATGATTTCCATGTGCAACATGCCCAAGAATCCGCAGCGGAAACCAAATCCCAATGCGGCTGAACTTTCAGGTTCAAAAACCAAAGAGGCATCATTCAATTGAAGTTTCTCCATGCTTGCACGAAGTTCTTCGTATTCATCCGTATCTACTGGATAAACGCCAGCAAATACCATGGGTTTTACATCTTCAAATCCTTTTACCGCATCTGTGCAAGGGTTGGCCATCGTTGTAATGGTATCACCAACTTTTACTTCAGATGCTGTTTTGATTCCAGAAATAATGTAGCCAACATCTCCAGCCTTTACTTCAGTTCGTGGCATCAAATCCAATCCCAAAACACCAATCTCATCAGCGTAATATTCTCTGCCGTTGCTCATGAATTTCACTTTATCTCCTTTTTTAAGTGTTCCATTCAAAACACGGTAATAGGCGATAATACCTCGGAATGAATTGAAGACCGAATCAAAAATCATGGCTTGCAATGGAGCGGCTACATCTCCCTTTGGAGCTGGGATTCGTTCACAAATGGCTTCTAATATCGCATCAACACCTTGTCCAGTTTTACCACTGGCAATTAAAATCTCATCGCGTTCACATCCCAAAAGCTCAACAACTTGGTCTTTTACCAATTCGGGTTCTGCATTGGGCAAATCTATTTTGTTTAACACTGGAATGATGGTCAAGTCATGTTCCATCGCCAAATACAAATTGGAGATGGTTTGCGCTTGAATTCCTTGTGTACAATCGACGATCAAAAGTGCACCTTCACATGAGGCAATTGAACGTGATACTTCATAACTAAAGTCAACGTGTCCCGGAGTGTCAATCAAATTGAGTACAAATTTTTTTCCTTTGTGCTCATGCAACATTTGAATAGCATGGGCTTTGATGGTAATCCCTTTCTCACGTTCCAAATCCATGTCATCCAAGGTCTGGGCCACCAACTTTCTGTCATCAATGGTTTTGGTAACTTGTAACAGTCGATCTGCCAAGGTACTTTTTCCGTGGTCAATGTGCGCAATGATGCAAAAATTTCTAATGTGGTCCATATTTGATTTACTCAGGTTCGCGAATTTACAACCCTTTTAACCAAAAAAAATGGTCTGTCAAGGGCATATTTCAGATATTTTTGTTGACCTGCAAAAAAACGGAAATGAGAAAAGGAACTTGGATGGCCATATTGGTCATTTTTTCAGCTTTGTTCACTAGAGCACAGATTATTGCTCCATGTGGTCAACCCCATGCAACGGATGCATACTTTGAAACTCATCCAGAAGATCGCGTCATCAGAGACGATGCCGAGCGATATTTGAATGAAAGAACTAAGGAAGTCGCCGGGCAACGTGGAGGTGGCATGACCATTTACACCATTCCTGTTGTGTTTCATGTGATTCACAATTACGGTACGGAAAATATTTCCGATGAACAAATTTTAGATGGTTTAGCGGTTTTGAACCGTGATTTCCGACGTCAAAATAGTGATACCGCTGTGGTGGTAGATGCTTTTGACCAGCTGGTAGCAGATGTCGGTATTGAATTCAGATTGGCAACCAAGGATCCCAATGGAAATTGTACCTCTGGAATAACTCGAACAGTTAGCGATCTTACATCTGTTGGTGATCAAAGTGTAAAGGACCTGATCATGTGGCCAAGAAACAATTATCTCAATATTTGGATTGTGCAATATGCTGACGGAGCTGCTGGATATTCATACCTACCACCAACCGTTGCGGGCAATTGGGGAGCTACAACGGATGGTATAGTTGTGCGATCAGATTATGTGGGATCTACGGGAACTAGCAATGTACAGCGTTCAAGAACGTTGACACATGAGGCAGGCCATTGGTTGAATTTAAAACATACTTGGGGTGATGGAAATGAACCTGCTGTGGCTTCAAATTGTGATATGGATGATGATGTAGAGGATACTCCGTTAACCATGGGATGGACGACGTGTAATTTGACAGGCTCATCATGTGGTAGTCCTGTTGATAACGTTCAGAATTATATGGAGTACAGCTATTGTTCAAGAATGTTTACATGGGGGCAAGCGGATCGCATGAGGGCAGCGCTTACTTCGTCAGTTGCACAGCGCAATCAATTGATAACAGCCTCCAATTTGGCGATAACAGGTGTAACAAATCCTGCGCTTTGCCTTGCAGATTTTGAAGTGGACCGAACCATTATTTGTGTTGGTGATTCAATTGTTTTTAATGACAACAGCTACAATTACCCCACTTCATGGACCTGGAATTTTGGTGATGGAGAAACTTTGTCGGGTGCAGATGCATTGGTGAATCAAAACCCCGTCCATTACTACAACACGCCTGGAACTTACACGGTTACATTGACTGTTTCTAACTCTACTGGAACCTTGACCAAGGTCAAAAACAATTTGGTTCGTGTATTCGAAACCCCAGGGCAAATGCAAGTTTTATCTGAGGGATTTGAATCATGGCCTAACGCGGAGATGTGGGCGATATACAATCAATACGGTGACCCAGGATTTACAGTAACAAACGTAGCTTCTGCTTCAGGCGATCAGTGTTTACGTTTGCTAAATGGTAATACGGACATTGTAGATGGACGAGATGAATTGGTATCTGTTCCTTTTGATTTTGCAGGTCAAGATTCTATCATCATTTCATACAAATGGGCTTTTGCTCAAAAGACAACCAATACCAATGATCGATTCAGAATTTCAGGGTCCTCTGATTGTGGAAACAATTGGGGACTTTTAAAGATTCATCAAGGTGTTTCTAATCTTCCTTCTGCTCCAGACAATGATGGCAACTTTATTCCAACTTCAGATCAGTGGTTAGAGAATACTGTTGTATTGACGAATCTTTCCTACATGACAGAGCAATTTCAAGTCAAGT
>JBDLUK010000012.1:0-9768 GCA_039805365.1 Bacteroidota bacterium
TGGAAGAAATCGAAGATCCTATCGTGCAGAAAGTGCGCCACCTAGACAAGCTTATCGATGAATTGGCCAAAGGAAAATCCCTCGATAAAATCCTTCGCCGTACGGGCGAATAATTATTCGCCCTAACAATAAAATTCAAAAGGCGAATAAACATTCGCCCCGACAAATAAAATCACAGCACAGACGAATAAAAATCAGCCCTAATAAAAACAGAAAATGATCTTCGATAGAACTTTTGAAAACCTCGACTTCACCACATCTCCTCTTCCCTCCAATGATTTCGAGGACTGCACTTTCTCTTTTTGCAATTTCGCGAACCTCAATTTGACGGGCTGCAAATTCTCAAACTGTGAATTCATTGATTGCAATATAAGCCTATGCAACATCAACGGCGTGGCTTTTAGACAGGTGCAATTCACCAACTGCAAAATGCTGGGGCTGCACTTTGAAAATGCGAACCAAATGGGACTCCAGATGAATTTTAAAAACTGTAATTTGACCCACAGTTCTTTCTTTCAACTAACACTCAAAAAGTCACTTTTCTCAGGATGTAATTTTCAAGAAGTTGATTTCACCGATGGTGATTTTACCCATTCAATATTTTCAAACTGTGATTTCTCTGGTGCTGTATTTTACAACACGAATTTGGAACAGGCCGACTTCCGCACCTCAGTCCGCTATTCCATTCACACGGAGAAAAACAAAATCAAAAAAGCCAAGTTTTCACAGTCCGATATTCATGGATTGTTGGATCATTGCGGTATTGTGATTGAGTAGGAGCGAATCGCCATTCACTCTTTTGATAATCGAAATATTTAACGCATAGGAAACAAAGTTTGGGAAAAGGACGCAAGACAATTACTTCTACAACCTTCGCGAACTTTGCGAAATCTTGGTGCGCTTTGCGTTAGAATACAATTTAAAGATCAGCAGCCTCCGCAATCAACTCGGCAATATCCTTCACCGCGATGACATGCTCTTGCTCGAAATGCTTGACTCCATCGGTCATCATGGTATTGCAAAAAGGACATCCTGTTGCTATGACATTGGGCTGAATAGCCAAAGCATCTTCTGTGCGCTCGATGTTCACTTCCTTATCTCCCTTTTCAGCTTCTTTGAACATCTGCGCTCCACCAGCACCGCAACATAAACCATTAGTCTTGCAGCGTTTCATCTCAACCAACTCTGCATCCAATTTTTGAATCAATTCACGTGGTGCTTCGTACTCGCCATTACCACGTCCCAAATAACAGGGATCATGGAAAGTAATTTTCTTTCCTTTAAACTCTCCGCCTTCAATACTTAACTTTCCATCAGCAATCAATTCTTGAATCAATTGGGTGTGGTGCATCACTTCAAAATTCCCTCCCAATGCTGGGTACTCATTTTTCAAAGTATTGAAACAATGAGGACAACCTGTAACGATTTTCTTCACCTCATATGCATTCATCACTTCGATGTTTTGCATCGCCATCATCTGGAAAAGAAATTCGTTTCCTGCTCGTTTGGCGGGGTCTCCAGTGCAACTTTCTTCACTACCCAAAATGGCAAAGCTCACATGGGCCTTGTGCAAAATCTTGGCAATGGCCTTGGTGATTTTCTTGGCACGATCATCAAAACTTCCAGCACATCCTACCCAAAACAAAACATCGGGCGCTTCTCCTGCGGCCATGCAATCGGCCATTGTCCTAACTTGAAATTCTGCCATAACTTTATTCTTGTGTCCAGTTGCCGCGGTCTGCTTGTGAAAAAGCCCAAGGCGCACCGTTGTTTTCAATATTGGTTAACATGGTGGTGATACTTTCCGGAGATTGTGATTCTTCCATCATCAAGTACCTTCTCAAATCAATGATGATTTCAAGTGGATTGATATTCACTGGACAAGCCTCTGTACATGCATTACAAGAGGTACAAGCCCACAATTCTTCAAACGTAATGTAATCGCCCAACAAACTCTTGTTGTCATATGCAACACCAGTATCGATACACTTTCCAACTTCTTCCAATCGATCTCGAGTATCCATCATGATCTTTCGGGGACTCAACAATTTACCCGTTTGGTTAGCCGGACATTGAGAAGTGCAACGGCCACACTCCGTGCAACTGTAAGCATTCATCAATTGAACCCAACTCAAATCCGTCACATCCTTTGCTCCAAATTTCTTTGGTGCATATGGATCTTCGGTAACTTGAGCAGACGGATCCATCATGAGTTTAACTTCATTGGTCACATTGCTCATATTATCCAACGAACCTGCTGGACGCAACTTGCTGTAATAGGTGTTGGGGAACGCCAAGAGAATATGCAAATGTTTAGAGTAACTCAAATAAACGATAAATGCGATGATCCCAACGATGTGAAACCACCAGCAAAAACGCTCAATTGCAATCAAAGAACCAGTGCTGAATCCTTCTAAAAATGGTATCACAAACTGACTAATTGGCATCGTTCCCAAATTCACATAATGCTCTACACCACGCGCCGCCATAATACTCTCAGCAGCATTCATTGTCAAGAAAGCTGACATCAAAGCAATCTCAGTAAATAAAATGATATTGGCATCGGACTTGGGCCACTTGGTCATCTCTCTCCAATGGAAACGTGGAAGTTTCGCGATATTTCTTCTGTACAAAAACACCACACAACCCAACATCACCAAGAAAGCCAAAATCTCGAAACATGCAATCAAGAAATTGTACAAACCTCCGATTCCATGAAACAATCGGTGTTGTCCTAAAATGCCATCTAAAATGATCTCTACAACTTCAATATTGATGATCACAAATCCAACATACAAAAACAAGTGAAAAATGGCTGCAATAGGACGTGTAAACATTTTACCTTGTCCCAATGCCACGCGCAACATGGTTTTCCATCGATCACTACTTTCTCCTTCTACTTGAAAATCACGTCCCAAAAGAATATTGCGTCTAACAAATTGAAAACGTTTCCAGGCGATAAATCCCCCCGCTCCCAACAGAATAATAAATATGATTTGTTGTATCATGGTTTTGGTTTGTCTAATGTCATGTTGCTGATCTCACGACGTATTTCTTCCAATTCTTTCTTCGAAAATCCTTCTTCCTCCTTTCTACCTACCACGGAGAACGAAAGGTACTTTTTGGGATTCTTATTGATGTCATCAATCAAAGCATCCAAACTTTTTGAAGCTTCCAAAAGTTGGTTGTGCAAGGCATCGCTTTGTGTCAACTGTCCCAAGGATCCTTTGCCTGCATTTATATCATTCACGACCTTTTGCAGACCACCTACAGCAGCGTTCACCTTGTAAATGGTCGCGCCAATTTGTGCGCGTTTCAGCGTGTCTGAGATTTGCTCAAAATTTTGGATAACCTGTGTAATACGCTGGTTATTGCTCTTCAAATTTTCAGAGATACTTTGCGCATTCGTCAACACCTCCGTTAATGCAGGTCCTCCCTTACTCATTACCGTGCTGAAATTTGATGTAGAAGATTCCAAATTGCGCAATGTCTTTTGAATATTGGCGAACAACTCAGGTATCTCTTTGGTTCGTGGGTCTCTAAAAACTTGATTCAATCGCGTGATAACACTATCGATTCCTGCAAACAACTCTGTGGTCTTTGCTTTTAAAGGTTCTATCTCTTGCTTGATACTTTCCGTCAATCCCAGAGCTAGTGAACCTGATAAAGTATCCTTGTTCTCAGCAAAAACAACACTGTCTCCCAAAATCAAACGTATCGCCTTACCCCCGAACAAATCCGACTCATAAATTTGGAATTCCGAGTCCTTGGGAATATTGATGTGACTGTCATTGATGGATAACTCAATGATGATTTTACTTTGATCTTGCTCAAAAATATGAACGTCCCTCACCTGACCAATCTTGTAACCATTCAGTACAATTGGGCTAGATGGATCAATCCCCGCAACATTTTCATAAAGGGAATACAATTTCCTATTCTTCATGAACAAATTGATGCCCTTCAAGTAATTCACTCCAAAGTATATTACTGCAATGACTATCACCACCAAGGTACCCAACCAAAATTCTCTCGAGATCTTCATTTCTATTTTGCTCTTTTGATGGCGTCTTTTAAATCAATTCTCTTACCGTTTTCAAATGCCACGATAAATGCATCCTTGAAACCCAAGGCTTGTACTTTTCGCATATTGGACTTGGCCTCTTCAAAACTCAAAGTCTTTCCCGCCGTGTACCGATATTCTGCGTTGTAAAGATAATATTCCGTTCTGCTAAACTTCTTCAATTCGGGAGCATTAACTTTCAACAATTTGGGAGAACTTAAAAACTGTATCTTGAAACAAATGCCTGACTCTTCTGCGCTTTCTCTCCAAACAATCTCGTCACTTTGCGAAGTGGCTATCATTTCTGTAATTGGATTGTTCTCGGGCTTATTTTCTGAAACTTGAGATTCAACAGGCTCACTGATAGATCCTGCTTCCACAACTCCACCACTGATATCCACTTGTGTTGAATTCTTGTAAGCCGCAAATGCTTGATAAATGGACTTGGACAATTGCGCTTTCCCACTTGTGCTTTGCAAATAATCCTCTTCTGTAGGGTTCGTCAGAAAACCCAACTCAATCAAAATACTGGGCATGTTGGTAAAGGAAATAACATAATATCCGGCTTGCTTCACCCCGCGATCCTTTCTCCCCAACTTGGCCCTAAATAAATCCTGGACATTCTTGGCCAAGTCCGCACTTTGTTCCAAAAAGACGTTTTCGCGCAAGGACAAAGCGATGTATGTGTCTGGATTATTAGGGTCAAAACCATCATAGTCCTGCCCTTTGTTATCCTCCAAGAAAATGGAAGCATTCTCCTTCATCGCTGTTGCCAGACTCTCCTCTGAATTGTGCAATCCCATCACAAAACTTTCTGAACCATAAGCCGATGGCTTCGCGTTGGCATTGCAATGAACGCTAATAAACACATCAGCTTTCACCTTGTTGGTCATCAGCACCCTTTCCTTAAGAGATGGATAAGTATCCCCCGTTCGCGTGTAAACTACTTTGACATCAGGATGATTTTGCTCAATCAGCTTACCTACTTGAAGTACCACATCCAAGGCAACATCTTTTTCCGTTTTTTTCATTCGTCCTGTACCTAGATTCCCAGGATCTTTTCCTCCATGCCCGGCATCTAAGACTACGATGTACGATTTTTCAAAATCCTCCGTTGTGTAGAACGAATAAAAAATAATGGGAAAAAGAATCACCAAGCCAATCACGCGACTGAGATGGGAGATTCTTTTTAATTTATTCATGGCTTCGACCTATTTTTGTAATCTAAACGTCAATATCAACAAAGATATTTTTTGAAAGCCAACGCATTACATATCCTGCGCCCAATTTTCATCGGCTATGTGTTGATAATGTTGTCATTGAATGCATCCGCACAAAATGATACAACTGCTGTTGTCCAAACAGATTCGGTTCAATTGGATGGTTTTGATGCTCCCGTTCACTATTTTGGAAAAGACTCCACCATTTTTGATTTAGAGAATGATTGGGTTTATCTCTATGGAGACGGATCATTTGTACAATACAAAGACCTAGAATTAAAGGGAGCGAAAATTAGATTCTCGATTAAAAACAAAGAGGTGTATGCAGGCGGAATGAAGGATTCAACGGGTCAATGGATTGGCCGTCCTTCGTTCAAAGATGCAACCAACAACTTTCAAAATGATTCGCTCGGTTACAATTTCGACACCAAAAAAGGAATCAGCTACATGTCCAGGACCCAAGAAGGCGAAGCTTATCTAATTGCTGGAGTTTCCAAACGTCAGGTAGATGAAACCATTCATGTTCGCAAAGGAATGCTCACGACTTGCGATTTAGAAAATCCGCATTACCACTTTCACCTTTCTCGGGCTGTTGTGATTCCCAATGACAAAGTAGTCACCGGTCCTTTTTACATGAAAGTGAGAAAAGTACCTACCCCATTGGCATTGCCATTTGGCTTTTTCCCCAACAAAAAAGAAAGTACAAGCGGGATTCTATTGCCCGGCTATGGCAATGGCGGCGAGCGAGGATTCTTTATTCAGAATCTGGGATTTTACCACCCGGTAAATGAACATTTGGATACACGAATACTGTTCGACCTTTATACCCGTGGCTCTTGGAGCGTTCGCAACATCACCAATTACAAGAAGCGATACAAATACTCTGGGAATTTCAATATCTCCAGAACGGTCAACAAATTGGGATTTGTCGAGCTTCCTTCCTACTTCCAACAATCTACATTCAATATTCGTTGGACGCATCAACAAGATCCCAAGGCTCGACCCGACCAACAGTTCTCCGCCAATGTCAACTTAGGATCCAGCCAAAATTTCCGAAACAATCTGAATGCGTCTCAACAAGATTATTTGTCTGGCACCTTCAACTCTTCTGTTCAATGGAACAAGTCATTTCCTGGTAAACCTTTCTCTTTGGCATTATCTGCGAATCACTCTCAAAATACCCAAACTAGGAAAATGCAAATCACATTTCCCTCTGCCACTTTCAACGTGCAGCGAATCAATTTGCTAAAAAGTATTTTCCCAAAATCACCGATTGGTATATCTGGAGTGGTAAATGCCGAAAGTTTATACGCCGGTGATGAAAGTGATTTCAAAGCAGACCAAATAAATGCGCTTTGGAAAAAGGCTTCGCACGGAATTCGATACAATAGCAGCGCATCAACCTCATGGAAATTGGGGCCTTTTGCTACCATCAATCCTAGTGCTAACATTACGATTTATCAAGCGTTTCAAGAGGTTGCTCCTCAACTTCAAGGTGAAAGTCAGCAATGGGCATTGGATACCATTCCCCATATGATGTTCGGTCACAATTGGAATGCGAACTTGACCGCCAATTCGCGGATATATGGAACCTGGGCAATGAAGAAACCTGGTTACATCAAAGCGGTTAGACACGTCATTCAACCTTCGGCAGGTGTTTCCTATTCGCCGAAAAGAAACTATGCACTCAATGGACCTTATGGTGAAAATGGGGACTTTGTTGGATACACAGCATTTGATGCTGCGCGATTCAGACCCAACACGACCAAGGAAGCTGCCAATATCAATTTGAGCATCAATCAAAACATCGAAGCCAAAGTAAGAGAGAGCAAAGGTGGAAAAATCAGTTACAAAAAGGTGAAGTGGTTAGAGAGTTTCAAAACATCAACGGCTTTTAATACAATGGCCGATTCATTGAACTGGAGCAATTTGCAATTGAGCGCCTTCACTACCATCGGTCAAAACTTCACGGTGAACTACAACTCCACCCACAGTTTTTATGACCGCGATAGTCTGGGTCGAGAAATCAATCAATGGATCGGTAACAATCAATCACTTCCCACCAGATTGGAAGGTGCAAACCTTGCATTAGGATTAAGCCTTAGAGGACAAGGAAGCAAGAAAAAGGAAGAAGAGCTAAATCCAAATACGTCTCAGAACAAAAGTTTATTCGCCAACAACAACACTGCATCTTTGGCTTCCAACGGACAAAATATTGATTTCACCACCCCTTGGAATTTGAACATGAAATACAACTTGCGTTACGCCAAGTATTGGGATGCCCAACAACAGCGTGACACAAGCGATTGGATTCAGGCTGTCACTTTGGTGGGTGATGTGACGATTCTAAAAAAATGGGCGGTATCTGTCAATAGTGGATATGATTTTAAGGCGCAAGAGTTCACGCCCTCAATCATCGGATTGCATTGGGATTTGCATTGTTGGGAGTTCTCGTTCAACATGGTGCCCTTTGGAGAGCGCAAATCGTACTTCGCTCAACTCAATGTCAAAGCTTCAATCCTTCAGGATTTGAAATTGCAAAAACGCGGTAGCTTAGGAACCGACCAGAATTATTGGGATTAGTGATTTTCCACAAATCTCTCCTTGCTTCTAATCAACCACAATCCCAAGAAAGTGAGTGCTCCATTGACAATGAGCAATTCGAAACCAAATTTGTATCCGCCCAAAACATCAGAAGAAAACTTATCCAAAACAAAAGATAGGATTGGCGCTGCCAGCAATACGTACACCACATATTTGGCATGGATGCAATAGCGGGTTAAAATCCCAAAAGCGAACAATCCCAAAAGTGGCCCATAAGTATATCCTGCAATATCGAAAAGCATATCGATGATGCTCTTTTCGTTGATGGCACGAAACACAAAAACCAAAATCAAAAAGACTAACGCAAAAGACAAGTGCACGAGCTTACGAATTTTCATTTTCGCTTCTTCTCCTCCCAATTCCTTTCTCTGGAAACCAATGATATCAATACAAAAAGAAGAGGTCAATGCCGTGATTGCGCCATCTACTGATGGGAAAAGTGCAGAGATCAAACCTAGGATAAAGATGATGGACACCCACTGAGGAAATTGGCCCATAACAATTTCTGGAAATAAATTATCCGGCGCGATATTCAACTGGTGCTTGGCCGCATACAATGAAAGCAGTCCTCCGAGAAACAAAAACAATGCATTCACCAAAACCAAAATGGAAGCAAACCAAATCATGTTCTTTTGTGCATCTTTGAGAGAGCGAACGCTAATATTTTTCTGCATCATTTCTTGATCCATCCCTGTCATCGTGATGGTTATAAATGCTCCACCTAATATTTGCTTCAGAAAGAATTTCTTGTGCAAGAAATCCGTATTCCACAAATTGAACATTCCGCCATCACTCATATCGGAAATCAAACTTGACCAATCGCTGTTCATCAATGATCTCAATGTATATACACACACAATCAAAGCCAACAGCATAAATGTCGTTTGCAAAGTATCGGTCCAAACGATGGTCTTTACACCACCTTTGAAGGTATAAACCAAAATCATAAACAGCACGATACAACTCGTGGCTGCAAAAGGAACATGCAAAGCATCGAAAACAAACAATTGCAAAACATTAATGACCAAGAAAAGTCGAACTGTCGCACCCAGGGTTCGGGATAAAATAAAAAAACCTGCTCCCCATTGATAGGCTTCGAAACCCAATCGGTACTCCAGATAACGATAAATGGATGTTAAGTTTAAACGGTAATAAAGCGGAAGTAGCACATAAGCAACAACAAAATAGCCAATAAAAAAACCGAGGACCACTTGAAAATAACTCCAGCCTATTGCACCAACTGTTCCGGGTACCGAAATAAATGTTACTCCCGATAAGGAAGTGCCTATCATTCCAAAAGCTACGATGTACCACGGAGCACTTTGATTGGCCCTAAAGAAGGATTGATTGTCCGCTCCTTTGGAAGTCCAATAACTGACACCCCACAGGACCAAAAAATATACTACCAACAATACCGCTATCCAAATACTCATCATTTCTTAATTTAAAATTGTTGTTCAAATACACTTCTCCATCCTTTCCATTCTCGCTCATCACTAAGGGTCTCGTTGTGCCAAATCATTCTCCAATCGCCCTTACCTGCAATATGCTTTTTTGCACGAGTTATCTCTTCCTTTGCCTGCTCTGTGCTCCATCCCTTGTGGCGCTTCATTGCTGAATCCATTCCCCAAAACGGAACTACTTCCAAATGGGTCTTTCGATCTTGTTGGTAATCATACCAACGAAACATTCTGGAAGTCCCTGCGCGATATCCTACTTCTTTCGCCATTCCCATGGAATAATCTTTTTGAATATCCAATGACTCCAAATTCCGATATGTCGCTGGAACTTGCATCCGCAAAAAATGCTGACGAGAAAATAAAACAGGTGAATCCACGATATCCGCCAATCGCTGTATCTCAATATTTGTAAGTTCTTTTG
>JBDLUK010000013.1:0-10331 GCA_039805365.1 Bacteroidota bacterium
CCTCTATCGCATACTTGGTTCATTTGGATTTGAAAAGACGGGCGGAATTGTCTCGTCACATTTGAACCGATAAAATGGCAATATCATCGATATAAGGCATGCCATCTCTAAAGCACTCAACAGCATTGATCAGATTATCAGATGTGTTTCCCGTTTCTTTGGAGTTTAACACTGTCAAAATGCTTTCTTCACCAAAAGGCTCATGTTGTTGGTTTTCGATTTCTACCAATCCATCTGTGTAACAAATCAACTCACAATTTTGACTGAAATCTATCCATTTGGATTCAAAATCAGGAAGTGTTTCAATCATTCCTAGTCCTGGAATTTGGGCATGTAACCAAATGTGATTTTTTGTTTCGTGGTGAAAGAACAGCGTGGGATTGTGGCCACAGTTGATGTATTCTATTTTATTCTGATCGGGATGGAATTGCGCGATGAAAAAGGTCACGAATTTTTCACCATTTGCATTTTTATTGATGACATTATTTAGCTGATGCACCAGCGCTTTGAGGTGATATCCGTGTGTATGGATGAATGACTGAACGTGGGCTTGCACGCTTGCCATAAGAAAAGCTGCACTTATACCTTTGCCCGAAACATCTGCTATGCAAGCCATCCACCCATTATTTGGTGTTAGGAAGAAGTCATAGTAATCTCCGCCAACCTGACCATGAGCATTGTAAAAAGCGTCAACTTTTAAATGCTGACTTTTTGGAAGGTTTTTTGGAAGAAGCAAGTTTTGCATTTCAGCAGCAAGTTGCAACTCGCGTTTGATTGCTGCCTGGGCAATGGTTTGCTCAATGAGTTTTTTGTTCTGAATGGCAACAACCAATACACCGGTGAGCGTTTGTACAAATCGCATGTGTTTTAGACTTGGACTCATCTCCATAAGTTCCTCTTCACCATCTCCCAAGATAACAAAAGCAATTGGTGCGCCATCTTTTTCAATTGGAATTACAACCACATGTGATTGATCTAATTCAACAGTTTGAATTTTGATGGTTGCATTTTTATATAAATCAACGACATGATTCTCCCACTGCGAGAGCTCAGAAAATCCATGTTGAATCCAACACGTAGGGCTTTCGTCAAAAATGAAAAGTAAGATTTGCGGGATGTGAAGTTGTTCGGAAAGCGTTATTCGGTATTGTTGAACTAGTTCTTCAACGGATAAATTGGCATTGATGGCTTTTGTAATTTCCAACAACGACTGCAGCTTATAATCGCGCTGTTTGATTTTATCTTTAAGTTTTCCTTCTCCCATTACCTCCGAAAGATGCAAAAAAAAAGCCCTCGTGGGAGGGCTTTCAAAATTATTTTTTAACTCGATCGTGGTATTGACCACTTGCGGTATCTACTCTGATTGTATCTCCTTCGTTGATAAACAAAGGTACTCTTACATCAACGCCAACATCCAAAGTGGCTGGTTTCATCGCGTTGGTTGCAGTGTCACCTTTCAAACCAGGTTCGGTGTAAGTGATGGTGTATTCAACCAATGAAGGCAAATCACATGACATGGGTTGATCATCTTCTGCATTGAACATTACGATACACTTCATTCCTTCTTTTAAGAATCCAGGAGCATTGATCATTGCTTCAGGAATTGTGATTTGCTCATAGTCGTCCATGTTCATGAAGTTGTATGAATCATCTTTGAACAAATATTGGTATTCGCGCGTTTCGATTCGAACGGTATCAATCTTCACCCCAGAGTTGAAGGTGTGGTCAATGATTTTTCCATTGTTCAAGTTGCGCAATTTGGTTCTTACGAAAGCAGGACCTTTACCTGGTTTAACGTGTAAGAATTCAATTACTTTGTAGATGTGTGTGTCCATTCGGAAACACATACCGTTGCTGATGTCTGCGGTTGTAGCTGCCATATTTTAAAAATTGCGTAGCAAATGTAAGGGAAAATGATCAAGGCTTGTATTCAACGGCTCCTTCCAAAATGTAATTCATTTGGTAAACGTCGTCTCCATTCAATTTAAATTTCCCTTTGAAAGTCAAACGTTCGTCTGTTTTGTATGCGCGGTGCTTGGATGTAAATCTAATATCCACCACAGATTCAGGACCACCTCCGCCACAGAAAAAACAATTGGCATAAGGATATCTCGAAACCACATAAAATCCGGCATCATAATCTACGGGAATGACATATCCAGTGATGTACACTTCTTTTCCTTCTAACGCTTTGATGCTTGAACCAAAGGTGGGTTTCCAATAATAGGCATCAAGTTCTTTGACGTAAATGTCTTTGAAAGTAACATCTGTAAGTGTCTTCCAAGTGAGTTCAATAGGCGTTCCTTGGGTGTGTGAAAACTTGGTGGGATGAATTTCCAAGTGTGGATTTTTATTCAGTGATTTTGGTTTTAATACCAAAACGGGATCTGTATTTCCAAAAAGGGAACAAGACAGAAGGGAAACTGAGATGAAGATGATTGTAATTATTTTTTTATTCATGAGCCAATGTTTTTGAGATATCTAATTTGTATGCTTGATAGGCGGGGATGGCACACGCCAAGATTCCGCCTGCAATGGTTGTGCCAACAAGAATAATTTCTCCAATGGAGAAATCTGTAATTTGAAATTGGTAGTGGAAGCTGTTGTTGAGTTGTTGGCTCAATACGCTTAGTCCAATTCTACTCAAGAATCCGCCTAGGATGATTCCAATGATTGTTGTGATGATACCTTCTAGTTGAATCAACGAGAATACAGTCCACTTGGAAGCTCCCATACTTCTCATCAAAGCCAATTCATATTTTCTTTTTTTCAAAGAGTTGTACAAAGAGACAAAAATACTGATGAACGAAAGTGCCATGATTAATATGGCAATGGCTTGAATCGTATCCATACCTATGCCGAAATTTTGAGACAAGCGGTTGATTTCAATGGCTGGCAATGCAAGTTGCATTTTGGAATCTTTGATCAAGTTGGGCAGGATGATTTGTGCCATTGGCGTTCTTTTTTTAAGCAGATATGCCGTTACCTCTTTGTTGTCATTGGGTCCTGCTGTTGGCGCATGGGCAGGACGAAGCATCATCATCGGTCCTTTTTTAATGGCTGGAATGGGAGCTGGTTGTAATGTGCTATCCGTTTCTACCGAAGCAACATTTTCTGACGGCTCTTCTTCGTGAGCATGCCAGATGGTTTCTACAGGAGTAAGGATAAGTTTATCAATTACGGTTCCTGATTTTTCATAAATACCTACAACGGTGTACTCATGATGGTGCGCGTGTTCCTCATCATTTTGTTCTTGGTCCAAACCATGTGTACTTAGAAATTGATCACCCAATTTAAGTCCTGTTGCTTGAGCGACTTCGGCGCCTATTGTGGCTTCATATTCATCTTTAAACTCATTGCCCTGCTTGAGTTTCATGCTGTAATGCAAAGCATAGTTTTTGTCTGTGCCCACAATACGCCATTGTTGGTAATTGTCCCCATAGGCCAATGGAATGGCGGTTTCAATGGTTGGATTTTGGGTAATGATTTTGGCCTCACCCACTTTAATATTTCCCGTAGGAGCGTCAACATGGTAAACGTTGGCTAGAATCAATTGCAAAGGACTTCCCTTTGCACCCAGCACCATGTCGATGTCTTGGATGTTTTTATTGAATTGCTCAGTAGTTTGTTTTTCAACCAGAATGAGCATCGAAATTGCACCAACGCCAAATGCCAAAAGGAGTATGCTCAAGGCAGAATCAAGCCATTGATGGCGAATATTTTTGATGGCAAGCTTTACGATATTCATAATCTTATGGCGTGTGAAATGGCATTATTCCATCTGTGGTCATGGGTGACAACAATGAGCGAGGCGTTATTGGCATTTGTAATGGATGTCAATAGTTCGATGACACTTTCCGCATTTTTATTATCCAGTGCGCTTGTCGGTTCGTCGGCGAGTACCCATTTCGGCCCGTGAATGATCGATCGAATAATGGAAACGCGCTGTTGTTCGCCAATACTTAATTCATTGATGGGTTTCTGAATTTTGTGATCCAAATGAACAATGGACAACAACTCTTTGGCCTTGTTTTCATCTTGAATTTGTCCGGACAACATCAGCGGCATCATCAGATTTTCTAGTACGCTCAGTGATGCAATGAATGCAGATGATTGGAAAATGACGCCAATATTTTTTCCTCTAAATCGATCACGATCAGAAGTTGAAAGCGGAGTTAAACTGGTGTTGTTAAAAAGCACTTCGCCTTGAGAGGGTGTTCTTAAACCAGCCAATAGATGGAGCAATGTGGTTTTGCCGCAACCGCTTTCACCCAGAATGAGGCAGTTTTCGTTATCTCCCAGTTGCATATCTGGAAAATGGAGCATTTTGCTATTGGGGTATTGGTACCCGAGATTGCTTGTACTTAACACACAACAAATTTAGTCAATACCTGAGCGAAAAGTTTTGAAATGATGTGAAATGAATTTACCATTGCAAGATGAAAAAATGGTCAGTACTTTTTTTCTTGAGCAGCACAGTTGCATTTGCTCAAGTGGAATCCAAATCCAATGTAAAAGAAGAGATTCTATTTACGGTTGTTCACAACAATGCGCATGGTCATGTTGAAGATCAGTGTCAGACGGGAACTTGTTGGAGTTTTGCGACAGTATCGTTTTTAGAGGCAGAAGTATTGCGTTTGAAGAAAACAGAAGTTGATTTATCTGAGATGGCCAATCCACGCTACATGTACAGCAAGAAGATAGATTCGTATGTGCGTTTTCAAGGAAAACAGCAATTGGGTCCAGGTGGGTTGAGTCATGACGTTATCCAAGTGATGCGCGAGTATGGTGTAGTTCCAGAATCTTCTTTCTCAGGTTTTTATAATGGTGCAAATACATACAACCACAATGTTATTGATGCCTACATGGAAAGTATTTCCAAGTTGGTTTTGGACAAAAAATTGAATGAAACCAATCCCGAGTGGAAAGCTGGTGTTGAGGCGTTGTTGGATACCTATATTGGAAAATTGCCTACGCAGTTTGATTACAATGGTAAGAAGTATACGCCGGAGACTTTTAGAAACGAATTGGGCTTGAATCCCAATGATTATGTGCTTTTGACTTCTTTTAATCATCATCCTTTTTATTCTTCATTTGTTTTGGAAGTTCCAGACAACTGGTCAAAAGGGCAATACTATAATTTACCAATCAATGAGTTTCAAAGTGTAGCAGATAATGCATTGAAGTCGGGATATACCATTGCTTGGGATGCAGATGTTAGTGAGCCAGGATTTTCATTCAAAAACAATATGGCTTTGTTGCCCCAAACACCGTTTAAGAAAGAGGAGCTTTTTACACAGAAACCCAATGAGGTTCAAGTGACCCAGGAAAGTCGTCAAGCTGATTTTGATTCTTTTGCTACAACAGATGATCATTTGATGCACATTGTTGGAACCAGCAAGGATCAATGGGGGAATTTGTATTATATCACCAAGAATTCTTGGGGAGAAAAGAATGCGGCCAAGGGATATCAGCATGTCTCTCAATCTTATTTCAGAGGCAAGACGGTTTGTATGGTGGTGCACAAGGATGCTGTTCCAACAGACCTTCGTAAAAAGATGGGAATATGATTCGTAAAATCCTGTTTTGGATTTTAAAGGCCATGGCCGTGTTTTTCGCGGTCACTTTTTTTTGGGCGTTGTTGTATCGTTGGGTAAATCCTCCGATTACATGGTTGCATATTTCTGATCAAATCTTTCAGGAAGAGTCTTCAACATACCATTATCAATGGGTAGATGGTGAAGAGATTTCACGGTACATGAAACTCGCTGTGGTTAGCAGTGAGGACAATAATTTTATGACCCATAATGGGTTTGATTGGGAAGCCATAGAAAAGGCAAGGAAGTACAATGAGACGCACAAGAAAAAGCGCGGTGCTAGTACAATATCTCAACAGACAGCGAAAAATGTTTTTCTGTGGCCCTCACGTTCATGGATTAGAAAGGGTTTGGAGGTTTATTTTACTTTTCTAATTGAGACGTTGTGGAGTAAGGAAAGAATTTTAGAAGTGTATTTGAATGTGATTGAAATGGGACCGTGCACTTACGGAGTTCAATCTGCGGCAAAGGAGTATTTCAATACCACTGCCGACAAATTGACTCGGGAGCAATGTGCGTTAATTGCCTCATGTTTGCCCAATCCCAAGAAATTCCGACTTTCCAAACCTTCTCGTTACATGAAGAAGAGACAGGGCGTCATTTTACGGATGATGAATTGTTTGGGTGAAGATTATTTTGAGCGCAGCACAGATGAGGCGCCCAAGAATGAAGAGAAAGAAAATCAATTGATCAAGAAAATGGATCAGTTGATAGAGGACTTGAATGTTGTTCCCATAGAAACGGAAGAGGCAAAGGACACGATGAAAACTGTGACTTCTCCAGCAGATAGTTTGTAAATTCTTACAAGCTTGTAAACAAGGAATAGAGAAATATTGCGACGTTGATTTGTCAAAAATATTTCAATATGAAAACAACACATTACCTTTTAATCTTGGACAGAAGCGGAAGCATGTCCAGTTGCTGGACATCTACGATGAGCGCATTGAATGAGCAAATTTTGTCCATTCAAAATACCCAATCACGCAATCAGAATGTTCCCATCAAGGCCAATTTGATTACATTTTCAAACGAGGTTAATTTTGAATTTCTTAATGTTCCTGCGGCCCATTTGGAGCCCATCTCAGGAGAGAGAATCTTTCCAAATGGCGGCACAGCTATGTTGGATGGTATTGGTCAAGGTATAGCCAGAATAGAGCACATCATGGATGATGGTGATGATGTGGTATGCGTTATTTTGACAGATGGTGAAGAGAACGCTAGTAGTGAATTTACTTACGAAAAAGTGGGAAAAAAGATTGAAGAACTGAAGGCAACGGAGAAATGGTCTTTCATTATTATGGGTGCGGATTTTGACATTTTATCCATGGCCAATAAATTGAAAATTGATTCAGATCGACAATTCTCATACAGCAAACAAAAGACCTCTGAAGTGTTTGCTGAAATGAGTAGGACCATGGACAATTATATTGTAGCCAAGAGTGAAGGAACCTTCAAGGATGTGTTTAAATTTGATAAAGAAGGTAAGCGTAAAAAACAAAATGATTAAGGCACACATTATTCGGACAGCGGAGGTAGACGAGGATTTGTTTGCCTCTGTTGTTCAATATTTACAACAGTTTAAGGGCGAGGTGGAAATTATTCCGCATCAGGAAACCTTTGTGATTGAAGGCAAGCGCGACAAGGTAATTGACATGAAGGACAAGGACTTTGATAAAGCGATGCCCTTGATGAATGAGGTTCGACTGAGTATGCCAGAATTTGAATCAAGTAAAAAACTGAAGTTGGATCTTCCCAAAGTAAATGCTTATTCTTGGGATAAATTTTTTGCATTAATAGACAAATTTAGAAAAAGCAAGATAACGATAGAAGAGACCCCTAAGGCGATAAGTAAGTTAGGTGATGTAGAGGTATTGGAAGATGACCATGTTTTTATTTTGACTTATCAGGGCAATGTTGAGAAATGGTTTGTGGGCTCGGAGCGTCACAATGGAAGAAATCATTTTATTCACCTTTTGTATTGGCATCATTACTTGTTGACTGAGCCGATTTATCCCGTTGCCTATCACATAATGGCTACGATTTTACGGAACCAAACTTTTGGAGGATACAATGAATATTCAGCGCTTTTTCATGAAAAGGCCAAAGGCTGTATGATGGACTTGTGTTTAGACAAGCACGACATTATTTTAAAAATGAGAACGGCGGATATTTGTCCGGAATGCATGAGGGCCATTGGCGAAAAAGGAGTCAATCAAAATTTATTGAGACAGGCTTTAAGAGTGTTTGATCATGTTCGCGCTCAAGTCTTGTTTAGAGAGCGTTTTGTACATGCGCCTATTTTTTCTTCGTTAAGAATTGATGTAAAAAAGGGGGAATTGATTTTTCCAGAAATGTCCAATTTGGTGATTAAACTAAATCCATTGGAGATGACGGTTTATTTGTTTTTTATTCGACATGAAAAGGGCATTATTCTATCCTATCTCCCCGATTATTACGCAGAGTTATTGGATATTTATCGGCAATTACAGCCACATCTAGACGGAGATGACGCCAAGGATCGGGTTGCGGATTTAACCAATCCACTGAGCAATTCCATCAGCGAGAAAATCTCGAGAATCAAATCGAAACTGAAAAACATGTTGGGGGAAGAGATTGCCTCTTCCTATGTTATTTCAGGCCCCAATGGTGGACTGAAAAAAATTGAAGTTGATCGTTCTTTGGTTACGCTGATTACTTGATCAACTTGAACTCACGAACTTCACTGTTGCTGCGACAAGAGATAAAGTAAGCTCCGCTACTCCAGTTTTGATGGGGAATGAGCAAACGGTTGGTGCCTTGATCGACGTTCCATTTTCCTTGATGCATCAACTGACCAGAGATTGAAAAAACAGAAACATCAAATTCATTGTTTGTATTTGATATGTACTGAACCTCCCACTGTTGCTGGTTTTGGACCGTTTTCCATTCGCTTGCACCAACCTCAGAAATGTTATTGGGAATATTTTCGAAACCAACATAAACAACTGTGTTGTTTCCAGAATTGGGAATGGCTAGGGTGTCATTTTCTGTTGCGTAGCAAATGTCAGCGGGTGAGTTTAATCCTCCTACTACGGTTATTGTTTGCGACACAGAGAAATCGTTGTTGTATTTGGTAATTCGATTGGGAGACCAGCTAGCGACAAAAAAGTTGCCATTGCTATCCATGTCAATACCATCGCAATTCCCTAGTGTCGTCGAGGTCAATGTGGACATTGATCCTGAGGTGGGGTCTACAGATTTGATAGCGGCATTGCTTCCCCAAGAAACAAAAACCAGTCGGTTGTTGTTGGCGTCGAAGACAATTCCATTTGGGGTAGAAGTTGTATTGGCTACCAAATTCGTTACAACGGGGTTGTTCAAATCAGCCACTTGAATGGAATGAATTTTCTTGGCGGAAAAGTCAGTTACCCAAATCATATCTGTTCCATTGGAAGCCATTCCATTTAAAAAAGAGGCTCCAGGAATGGCTATTGTTTTTAGCAATGCACCAGAAGTCATATCAAATACTTTAACCGAATTGTTATGTATGGCATACAGTTGATTGTTCATTACTTCCATTCCATAACCTGCAGCCATTGGGCTAGGCAGCGTTGCAACGGCATTACCGTTGCCATCAGCTTGAACAATAGACGAACCGTTGCTGACGATGAATCGAGCTCCAATGGGATCATACTCTACAGATTCAATATTTTGAAAACTTTGGGCTTGAGCAACCAATGAAAAAGCCGAAGCTGTATAAAGAGCAATAAATATTTTCATAGTTGCAATGATACAAGGAATATCATTAGGAAGAGTATCTTTGTGCCATGTCAAAATCTTGGAATCAACAGCCGGTAATTGGAATTTTAGGTGGTGGTCAATTGGGTAGAATGTTCATCGAAGAGGCATCGCGATACGATGTGAAGATTGATGTGCTGGATCCTCAGTCTCACGCTTCTTGTGCCCATTTGGCGCATGAATTTACCGTGGGAGATTTCAAAGATTATGCAACGGTTTTGGAATGGGGAGAAGATAAAGATGTCATCACCATTGAGATTGAAAACGTCAATTTAGAGGCGTTGAAAGAGTTAGAGAAGAGAGGGAAAAAAGTATATCCCCAACCCCATGTTTTGGATTTGATCAAAGACAAGGGAGCGCAAAAAGAATTTTACGCAAAACACAACATTCCCACGGCACCATTTGTATTGGTAGAAAATGTTGATGCCATTCAATCCCATTTGACTTATTTGCCATGTATGCAGAAGTTGAGAACCGGAGGCTATGACGGAAAAGGAGTACAGCCTTTGAAAAACGAAGCGGATTTGGTTCATGCTTTTGATGCGCCCAGCGTATTGGAATCATGGGTAGATTTTGAGAGCGAAATTGCGGTGATGGTTGCGCGTAACGCGAACGGTGAAATGAAGACTTTTCCCGCGGTGGACATGGAGTTTAATCCAGAAGCCAATTTGGTTGAGTTTTTATTTACCCCATCTGAACGTTCATCTGACGTTATAAATCGAGCGGAGCAATTGGCGATTGAAGTAGCAGAGAAGATGGGAATTGTAGGCGTATTGGCTGTGGAGATGTTTGTGCTTCGCAATGGCGATGTTTTGGTCAATGAAGTAGCTCCTCGCCCGCACAACAGCGGACATCATACCATTGAGTGTTGCTATACCTCCCAGTATGAACAGCATTTGAGAGCGATCATGAATTGGCCTTTGGGGAATACAGAATTGATTCAGCCAGCGGTGATGG
>JBDLUK010000014.1:0-10437 GCA_039805365.1 Bacteroidota bacterium
CCAATGGCAATCCTGCAGCGCAAGGTTTGGTACAGTGGTCTAAATATTTGAATGAGAAGTACACCAAAATGTACAGCAGCGAGTTGTACAACGAAGGTGATTTGAGCGTGATGAAGGTGGGAAAGGTAGATGTCGCCTATGACGCCCAGGCTGAAATGGTTGATGGTCGTGTGATTCTTCGTGATTTTTGGGACTATCAATTGGCCAAGAGACCAGAGGTTTTGATTTTTGGTGAGGACGTAGGAAAGATTGGAGGTGTCAATCAGACTTGCGAAGGTCTGCAAGAAAAGTATGGTGAGTTAAGAGTTGCCGATACTGGAATTAGGGAAGCTACGATTTTGGGACAGGCGATAGGCATGTCCATGCGTGGATTACGCCCGGTGGCAGAAATTCAATATTTGGATTATATCTATTACGCTTTGCAAATCATGCGTGATGATTTGGCGAGTGTGCGTTACAGAACTGCAGGTGGTCAGAAAGCTCCGGCCATTATCAGTACACGCGGACATCGTCTAGAGGGTATTTGGCACAGTGGTAGCCCCATGGGTGCGATCATCAGTAGTGTGAGGGGGATGGTGGTTTGTGTTCCTAGAAATATGACCCAGGCTGCAGGAATGTATGCCACTTTGTTGGAAAGCGACGAGCCCGCTTTGGTGGTGGAATGTTTGAACGGCTATCGATCCAAGGAGCCTATGCCATCAAACTTGGGAGAGTATAGAACACCAATTGGAATTGCGGAGGTTGTAGAATCGGGTGAGGATTTGACATTGGTTTCTTATGGCTCAACATTCCATATCTGCGCTGCTGCAGCAAAGGAATTGAGAGCTGAAGGTATTTCTATCGAATTGGTTGATGCCAGAACGCTATTGCCTTTTGATACTACAGGTGTTTGTTTGGAATCATTAAAAAAGACCAACCGACTTTTGGTAGTAGATGAGGATGTTCCAGGTGGCGCGTCAGCATTCATCTTGAATGATATCCTTACCCGTCAAGGTGGATATCAATATTTGGATTCAGCGCCATCAACATTGACTGCTAAACCACATTTGCCCGCGTACGGTACCGATGGCGACTACTTCAGTAAGCCATCAATCGAGGATGTTATTGACAGCGTGCTTGGGATAATGAAGGAAGCTAGACCAGGGAATTTCGCTTAAAAGGGCGATATTCGCTTTGTCATGAATATCAAAACACTACTTTTAGGAATCTTGTTGATTCCTACGCAGTTGCTTTTTGGACAGTCTGTAAAAGGAAAAGTTCAAGATGCCAAACAGCGTATTCCTCTTCCAGGAGTAGCGATTCAGGAAAAAGGCACTTCCAAAGGAGTAATTGCCGACGACAAAGGTCAATTTAATATTGATCCTCAGAAATTTCCTTGTATCCTTATTTTTAGTTTCATCGGCTATGAGCCACAAGAACTTAGTTTCAATAAACCAGAGTCTGGTGTGGTTGTGCTGATGGAAGAGCCAACGTCCAGCGGTCCTGTTTTGGATATCCGTGGTGAACGGATTAGCGAGAAAGTCAAGCAAGGACCTTTGACCATTGAAACATTGGACTTGAAGGCCATTAAGTCCAGCGCAACAGGAAATTTTTACGAGAGTTTGGGTTCATTGAAAGGGGTGGATTTGACAACAGCGTCATTGGGTTTTCGGATCATCAACACCCGTGGATTTAACTCTACTTCACCTGTACGCACCTTGCAGATCATTGATGGCGTGGACAATCAATCTCCAGGATTGAATTTCTCATTGGGTAATTTTCTAGGTGCACCTGATTTGGATGTGAAAAGCGTAGAGATCATACAGGGAGCGTCTAGTGCATACTATGGTCCTGGAGCATTCAATGGCGTGGTGAGCATGGAAACCAAGAATCCATTTTTGTTCAAAGGAGCCTCTGCACAATTGAAAGTAGGAGAGCGAAGTTTAACCGAAATGTCTGCACGTTGGGCAGATGCTTGGAAGAACAAGGAGGGCTTTGATTACATGGCTTTCAAAGTAAATGTCTTTGCATTGCGTGCTTACGATTGGGAGGCCACCAATTATGATCCAACGGAGAATTCTCCAAATGGGGCCAATAACCCAGGTCGTTGGGATGCAGTGAATATGTATGGTGACGAGTATTTTCCTGCCAATGATTTGTCTGGTGCTTCGCCATGGAACTACCGCGGAATAGGGACATTTTACAGAACCGGATACAACGAAAAAGATTTGGTCGATTACAATACCCGAAACTACAAAGCCAATTTGGCTGCACATTGGCGATTAAAACCAGAGTTGGAAAGCAATAGTCCCGAATTTGTTCTGGGTGGAAATGTCGGTGGCGGAACCACCGTTTATCAAGGAGATAACCGTTTTAGCTTGAAGAATATTTTGTTTTATCAAGGAAAAATGGAGTTGAGCAAGAAGGATAAATATTTTGTCCGAATTTATGGAACGGGTGAAGATGCTGGAAACAGTTATGATCCTTATTTCACCGCCATGAAAATGTTGGATAGGGCACGGAGCAATGAGGATTGGGCAAAAGTTTATACCAAATATTGGAATAGTAAAATCAATCCGAAGATTAATGCATTAGGCTATCCTGATTTGGAATTGAATCCCAATTGGCCAGGCCCAGTAGCGGATCCTACCTACTCTCAGTTCTATTTACCATATGATTACGATGCGTTGTCTGAATGGACAACCTTGTATCACGACTCTCTGGTGCAATGGCATCAGCAAGTTGCAGAGCTGACCAACAATGGAAATGGCGGATTGCCTTTGGATGAAGTAGGATATTTTCAGCCAGGAACTGCAGGATTTGATGAGAATTTCCAGCAAATAACTTCGGCCAAGAACAATGCGCAAGAACAAGGTACAAGATTTTCTGACCGCTCTTCCTTGTACAATGGACAAGCGCAGTACCAATGGGAGATCAAAGGATGGCAGATGAAGTCGGGAGCCAGTGGTCGTATTTATCGTCCTTATAGTTTGGGTACTATTTTCTCCGATAGCATCGCTAGGATTACCACGCATGAATTTGGATTTTATCATGGTATAGAGAAACACAGTGCCAAAGATGATGTGATTCTAACAGCTACAATTCGCGCAGACAAAAACAAGAATTTCAATTGGATTATAAGTCCAGCGGCCTCTTTGGTTTTAAAACCTGCTGATGGCCATTACATCCGTTACTCGTTTTCGTCTGCTTTGAGAAACCCAACCTTGACCGATCAATATGAGCATGTGAATATCGGACCTGCCATTTTGAGCGGAAACCTTGAGGGTGCAGACTCTTTGATTACATTGGCATCCTTTGGTGCATATAGATCCAATTTGAATGTCAATCAACTGGAATATTTTTCAATTGATGCCATTCGCCCTGAGCGAGTAAAGACTTTTGAAGTGGGCTATCGCGGTGCATTTGCCAATCGCGTATTTGTCGATTTGAGTGCTTACATGAGTCATTACCGCGATTTCATTGGTTACAACATTGGATTGCGCGCGGACTTTGATGCCCAAACTGGATTGCCGTCGGATATTGTAGTTTACCGTTATGCGGCCAACGCGGCGAGTAGAGTGACCACACAAGGTGTGAACGTTGGGGTGCAATATTATTTCCATGAAAAACATACTGTGTCTGGTAACTACTCTTGGAATCAATTGGTGAAGGTGTCAACGGATGATCCCATTGTTCCAGCCTTTAACACACCCAAGAATAAATTCAATTTTGGTTTGACTGGAGAAAAACTATTGACGGATCAACGTGGAAATGAATGGGGTTATAGTATCAATTACAAATGGATTCAAGGCTTTGTATTTGAGGGATCACCTCAGTTTACAGGTTTTGTTCCTACCTATGATTTGGTAGATGCGCAGGTGAATTATCAAATCAAAAAGGCCCATTTGAATGTCAAGTTGGGTGCTTCAAACCTGTTGAACAATTATCAATTTCAGACCTACGGAGGTCCTAGGATTGGCAGATTGGCCTATCTTAGCTTGCGATACGAGTGGAATAAGGTATCAGAAAAAAGGAAATAATTACAAATCAATAATCAAAATCAACCCTATGAAAAAACTCTACAGTTTTTTTGCCATTATGATGGCCTTGGCCACCACTTCGGTGAGTGCCCAAACGCGTTATTTGGATGAGGTGTTTACAGATGTAAACGTTGAATCCAATGTTATGTACGGTATGAACGCAACCGTATTGTATTATAGTGTTCTTGGACAAGCGGTTCCAGAGCCTTTGTCAATGGATATCTATTCTCCTGCTGGGGATGCAGAAACCAACCGCCCTTTGATGTTGTTTTTCCATACAGGAAATTTCTTACCACATCCACAAAATGGTGGTACAGGTGGAACACGCACTGACTCTTCAGCTGTTGAGATTTGTTCTCGTTTTGCTCGCATGGGTTATGTTGTTGCTTCATGTGACTACCGTTTGGGTTGGAACCCAATCGATACTTCTCAAGAAGGTCGTGTATACACTTTGATCAATGCGGCTTACCGCGGTGTTCAAGATTCACGCACTGCTGCGCGTTTCTTCCGTAAGTCTGTTGCTGAAATGGGCAATATGTACGGAGTGGATACTACTCGTATCGTTGCTTTTGGTCAAGGAACAGGTGGATACATTTCGTTGGCTACAGCCGCTTTGGATGTATATGAGGATGTATTGCTTCCTAAATTCACACGTGTTGTTCAAACTCCAAACGGTCCTGTTCCATTGCCAATGGTATTGGAATCAGTGAATGGTAACTTGGATGGAACTTCTTGGGGAACTACAGCAGGTTTTGTTGCTCCTGGTACTGAAGATACTTTGTGCTATCCTAACCATCCAGGCTATTCTTCTTCTATTCACGCTTGCGTGAATTTGGGTGGAGCCATGGGAGATTCTTCATGGTTTGATGGAGGAGATGGTCCTATCATTTCTTTCCACACACCAACTGATCCATTTGCACCTTATGCTGATGGAATGGTAATCGTTCCTGGATTTAACTTGAATGTAGTTGAAGTTAGCGGAAGCTACCGTGTACAAGAGATGGCCAATCAATTTGGTAACAATGATGTATTTGCTGCATTGGAAGATCCAGCAAACGACCCTTATCCAGCAGTAACCGCAGGTGCTAATTTGCACAACAACGGATTGTATGGAATGTATCCATTTGTTCGTCCTGCAACTCAACCTTACGATTCAGCTCCATGGGAATGGTGGGCAGATACCAACCCTAACAATGCAAATGGTTTGCAAACCAATCCAGATATGTCAGCTATGAAGGCCATGACTTTCATTGACACCATCGTGATGTACACTGCACCTCGTTTGATGTGTGCTTTGAGCTTGCCAAATTCACCATGTACTGTAAATGTTGACGAGAACGTAGCTTCTTCATTCAACGTGTATCCTAATCCTAACAATGGAACTTTCACAGTTCAGTTGGCTCAAGGATTGGAGCAAGTTCGTGTAATGAACAGCCTAGGTCAAGTAGTCAACGTTTGGAATACACAAAATGCAAAGCAATTCGAAGTAGCAATGAACTTGTCAACTGGATTGTATTTTGTAGAAGTAACTTCTAACGGAAGAAAGATCACACAACGTGTTATAGTTGAGTAATCAGAAACTTCTGAAATGATTAGGGCCGCGCAAGCGGCCCTTTTTGTTTTATTGAAATGATTTATTCCATCTTTAATTTCAACCTTCCTCCCAATCCATCTTGTATAATACGAATGAGTGTGGATAAGCGGATATCACTAGCGTGGTTTTCAATTTTTGAAATATAGGTTTTGGTGGTGCCACATTTGCAGGCTAAGGCCTCTTGTGTTAAACCTCTTTCTTTGCGCAATTCTTGAATCATTACGCCTAGCTGAAAAGCTTCAAACTCAGCATCAAATGTTCCGCGTGTTGCTGTCCCTTTTTTTCCATATTGCTCGTCCAAGTGATCAACAAGCCGAGTCAGTTTAGGCGTTTTCTTTTTCATTGAAATATTTTTTTTTAAGCTGTTCTGCTTTTTGAATTTCTTTATTGGGTGTTTTTTTGTGTCTTTTTCTGGTAGGCATTGATTAGTATAATCCAGTTGCCTTCATCAAAAAAACAAAAGACCCGGTAAATATTGCTTTCATGCTCTACACGAACTTCATATAATCCACTCGTACCACTGAGATGCTTCAGGTATTTCTCTGGCACTCGCGCAATTGTTGAAATGAGCATCAATGTCCAATTGAACTTTTTTTGAAGGCTTGGATGTAAATCATTGAAAAAGTCCAAATAGTAGTGCTCATAATACAGTACTTCACGGGTGTAAATGTTTTTGAAATTATTTTGATCGCCCATTACAAAGTTAGCTTATTAGATAACATACATGCAAATTTTTTTCAAATCTTCCTCTTGTTTTTGTGGAAAACAAGATTCATATAAGACACTTATGGCTTGCGTTGAATAGGGAGAGCTGTTGTTTTAATTGATTTACAGTTATTATTTCTCTGAATAATATGGGTATTACAATGGTATGGACAAAAAAAAACCTGTCCGAAGACAGGTTTTAGAAATGCACAATTTCAATTAGTTGTGAGGAGCACCACCTTGTTCTTTTACTGGAACACCTGATGGAGCTGGTGCATTTGGATCTGGCTCAACCTTTCCTTTGATGCGAACAACCATTACAGGTTCGTTAACAGCATTGGAATTGATGGTTACAGATTTGTCGATTACACCTGCACGCTTGGTGTCGTATTTAACAGTGATGTTGGTTGAAGCACCTGGTGCAATTGGGTTGGGCTCGCAAGTAGGGACTGTACATCCGCAAGAACCTTTACATTTTGAAAGAATCAAAGGTTCAGTTCCTGTGTTGGTTACTTTGAACTCACAAGTTCCATTTCCACCGTAAGGGATGTTACCGAAGTTGTGTACTTCTTTGTCAATTGTGATTTGAGGACCACTCACTACTGGAGTTTGTGCCATCATGCCCATCGCGAAAAGGGCTGTTACTGCTGTAAAAATTATTTTTTTCATAAGGGTGATTTTTCTTTTACAAATATGGTTCTGGAAAAAAAAAATGCCTCGGGTTTAACGAGGCATTAACAAGATTAAAAGTTCACTTATTCAATGACTTCACCTTTGATGGTCAAGACTTGAGATTTGTTTCCTTCTGGTCCATTCCACATTACAGTTACAGTTTTTGTGAATGGTCCAAGACGCATAGTGTCGTAGTGAACTTTGATTTCAGTAAATCCACCAGAAGCGATAGGCGTTTTCTCACATTGTGGAGTAGTACATCCGCAAGAACCTTGGCAGTTGCTGATGATCAGAGGTTGGTCCCCTGTGTTGTACATGGTGAAAACACAATTTCCGTCAGAAGCTTTTTTAATTGTACCGTAGTTGTGCTCGATTTTATCTGGTGTTAACATCGGTCCTCCAACGGTAGTTACTTTCATTTTTCCAGGTTGTGCAAATGCGTCTGTTCCACAAAGGGTCATCGCTGCAATGGCGAAGAAGAATACAATTTTTTTCATCATTTTTTTATTTTTATTTTCGTTTTATCGACTTACCACAAATTGTGCCGAAAACATTTCTTCGTTTGTGTGGAGTGTAAAGTTATATAAACCATTGCTGAAATCAAAAAGATCAATCAAGGTTTGTTCATTCATCAAAGTCATTTTTCGCATCAACTGCCCTTGGGCATTCCATATTTCCAAAGTTGCTGGTGTATGGTTGCAGTTCAGTTGGATGGTGTTCATGGCGGGATTGGGGAATACCATGGCCTCGAGCGCTAGGACTTCTTCAACATGCGGAGCAATGTAGTCCGTGGTTATTGAAGTGCTATCTGTACATCCCCACGTATTGGTCGTAACCACCACATAATCATTTCCCAGGTTAGCACTCAAATTACTGAGGTTATTGAACAAGGGTTGAGCAACACTGTCTATCGTCCATGCACTTTGCCAGGACGGATCAAAATTGGTGATGTAAATGATGTCGTTGATTTCTTCCAAAGTTGGCGTAGGGGTATCATGTATGTTGATCCATTGTGTGGCGGCACCTTGCTCGACATCGTAATAGCAGGTCACTTGAATTTCTCCATTGTATCCTTCTGAATATTCGTGCACTGTATTGATATCTGAGATCACATCGCCAAATCCGTCGCCCCAGTTGATTTGGCATTGCAACCAATCCATGCCATCTGTATTGTTGGTCAGGGTAATCGGTGCATTTGGACAGGCTTCTGAAGGTGACACAGTGTAAACAGGAACGATACTCCAATAAACATCACTTGAAGAAGAGCAGCCAAAAGAGTTGGTTACAGTCAATTCGTAAGGGCCATTGGCGTAGTTGTTTCCAAGGTCAATATTGGTTAATGCTGTTGTGCTCGTATTTGGGTTATTCCAATAGGTCCAGTCATAATTCAATCCGTTTCCACAATTGATGCAAGCCACGTTCGGCAATTGGGTTTGTAAGATAGGTTGGATAGGACTTTCTATGGATTCAAAATCTTCCGTGTAATATCCATAGCCCCAATTGTTTTGACAATACAAGGTCAGCGTTAGATTTCCAGCAATGGCGAAGCTATGATCGATGGATAGAATGTCTTGATTAAAAATATCCGATGTGCCATCTCCCCATAGTATTTGACAATCGTAGTTTTCACTAACGTTGTTGTTGGTGGTCATGGTAATATTGTTGCCCAAACAACTTTGAGTTTCATTTATAGCAAACATGGGTTGCAGTACATACAAGGAGTCGCCATATGTTGTACAGCCCTCACTGTTTGCTGCGGACATCATGTACCAACCAGACATGTATTGTGCTCCATCGAAGATTGAGTAAGAACTATTTGTTGCATTTGAAATTAAATTTCCGCCGAAAAACCAATTGTGCGTTTCAGCGGTATTGAAATTGGTACAATCAACAAAACCCAAATTATCGTAACTTAATACAGGTAGATTGGGGGACTGTGTAATCCAAATTGAGTCCGAATAGCTCATGGAAATCTGACCTAATACACAAGTTAGTTCAATGTTGTACCATCCAGAATTTTCGAATTGCAATTCGGCTTGTGGTGTGTCAGGAAAAACTTGATTGTTTAAATTCCAACCGCAGCTCATGCCATTGATCATTTCCGATTGATTAAAAGTCATTGCAGTGTATGCGGTACATGAAGAGTCGAGTGGAGATGTGAAATAGGGCTGTACAATCAATATGTTTTCTGATTGCACAACACAATTGGTTCCATTGGTTGCAGTAACTACAAAAGATCCGTTGTTGTATTGATTGCCAATGAAATTGTTGTAGCTTGTGCTTGTCTGTCCGGGCATATTTATACCATCTTCTGCCCAAGAATAAGATACTCCTGATTCAATGTTTTGAATGCTGATGCTCCCGGTTGTGTAATTGAGCACTGGAATTTGTGGCATTGCGTATATGGTAATGGGTTTGATCAAATGTCCAGTGTATCCATTTTTCGTGAACTCAACGCGGATATTGTACGATCCAGGAAGTGCGTATTGGTGCGTATTGGCATCGGCTGGTGTAATATTCCCATCCCCCCAATTGATGGTGCTTGTTACTCCAGGAATATTGATTGACATAATGGATATGGAAGCTGTATCACTTTGGCAAATGGTATTGTCAGCTATGGAAAAATTGGGTTGCAACACAAAGGCTGATGACGAAATGCTAGTACAACCATTTGTGTTGGTTACCCATAGTGTAAAGTTTCCGTTTTGATAACCGCTGGTTCCAAGGTTATTGAAAGTAGGTGTAGTGACTTGCGGAATAACAACTGCATTGTTGACATACCACAAATAACTTCCAGGAACGTTATTGGTCATGGAAACAATAGCAGTATTTGGATTGGCAGTGATGACCGGTATAGCCGGTTTAGCATATACTTGAATGTTGTCCATCGTGAATGTAGACAAGAACCCATCGTAGTAATAGTTGTATGTGATTGAATATGTTCCAGGAAATTCAAACAGCACACTGAAGTTGGGTACACATCCATTGATGGTATCTCCAGTAGAAATAATGAATTGACATTGCGATTCAGGAAACGCAACGGTTTGGTTGATTACATTCATAGTGAAAGGTGCGCAACCTGTGGTTTGCGCAGCCCAAAGTGAAGCTTGAAGGAAAACACATGAGCCATCATTGAAATTGGCATCGGGATCAAAATTTAAAGCTGTGTTATCTGTGCATCCGTAATACAAGCAGGAGTTGTCTTCAATGGTCGCTTGTGGGTCGTAATTGTCCGCCAAAGGATCCATGCATCCCAAATAGTAACAAGATCCATCATCTTGATTGGCAGTGGGGTCGAAGTTGTCTGCAAGCGTATCGGTACATCCAATGTATATGCATGAACCATCGTCAATATCCGCATTGGGATCAAAATTGTCTGCATTGGAATCAATACAACCGGAGTAGATGCATGAGCCATCGTCAACGGTGGCAGTTGCATCAAAGTTG
>JBDLUK010000015.1:0-4011 GCA_039805365.1 Bacteroidota bacterium
ACCTTTTGCTTGAATATCCTGGAGAAATGATTGGGATATTTAAAGCCAAGTTCGTAAGCAATTTCATTGATTGATTTGTCATGGTCAAACATTTTTTCCTTGGCTAGATCAATGACCCTCATTTGTATATATTCCTGAGCTGTCTTGCTTGTTTCCTTCTTGATCAAATCACCGAAATAGTTGGCCGATAGGTTTAATTCATTTGCGCAGTAGGCTACCGTTGGCATACCAATTGACGAAAGTTTGTCAGAACTAAAATAGTTATCCAATAACTGTTCAAATCTTTCCAATATGCTCTTGTTGGGAAAGTCTCTGGTGATGAATTGTCGGTCGTAAAACCTAAGGCAATAATCCAGAAAAAGCTCTATATTGGATATAATCAATCGCTTGCTGTGCTTATCAATGGCATGCTCCAATTCAAATTGAATTTTTGCCAAGCTATCAAGAATAATTTTTCTTTCCCTCTCTGATAAATGTAAAGCCTCATTCGATTGGTAACCAAAAAATGAATACTCATACATTCTTTTTGCCAATGATGTACCATGAAGGAAGTCCGGATGGAAAACCAATGCATGTCCCTTGGGCCGATATACTTCTTTATTATTAATCCCCGCTAACTGACCGGGAGCCATAAATACCAAAGTTCCTTCCTGGTAATCATAGGTATGTCTTCCGTATATGAGGTCGCCACATTTTACATCTTTCAAAAAAATGGTATAAAAACCGAAATACATCCGAGAACCACTTCTCGGTGCAGCTTTTGATAAGTCTACTACACTTATTTGAGGGTGAAGCGTTTCGTTGTTGTTGAATTGGTTGTACTCGGTGATGGTTTCAAACCTCTTTACTACTTCCATTTGTTATTAATTCACTCCAAATGTAGAAATAAATTTTTTTGGAAAAACTCCATTTAAGCTCAATCAGTAAAACTGGTAGAAGATTCCGTAATCGGTATCCAACTCTAACTTGAATATGAGGGAATTTTGTTTCCTTAAATCTAAGAAATCATGAAAGCATCATTTTTAGGAACCATTCTCTTTGTAATTAGTTTTTTTAGTGTATCTGCTCAACAACAAAATACAATTGGCAAAACTGAGCAGGAGCTAATTCAATTATCAAAAGACAAATGGCAATGGATGGCTGATAAGGATGTAGATAAACTTACACCGCTCTTTCATAACAATTCCAAATTTGTACATATGAGTGGGACTTGGAAAAAAGATGAGGAAATAGAAATCATCAAATCTGGTAGTATTTGGTATAAGAAAGCAGATATTCACGATGTAGCGGTGGAAGTATTTAAAAACACTGCCATTGTTTGGAGTCGAATTACGTTGCATGCAATTGTTAGAGGTGCAGAAGCTAACACAGAATTTACGGTAACTGAAGTATTTCAAAAGGAAAAGAAAAATTGGCAAGTGTTGGCTCTCACATTTAGTAGTGTAAGAGATACGCACATAATCAAACACTAATCATCAGGATAAGACGTGATAAATTAATCATATAAACATGAGATTTAAATTAAAATTTGCAATTGCTTTAATATTTCTAAACTCGGTGTTTTTTGTAAGCATTTCATCTGCTCAAAAAAGTTCGTCCCAAAAACCACTTGTTATCCAAGAACAAGGAAGTTTTGCTGTGGGCGGAACCGTAATAACCAATCCAGGGGTTTTTGATCCATACAAACAAACACCAGCAGGACAAACCTTTCACGGTGATCATGCCTATGTATTTTATCAGATTCCTGTCAAACCTCATAAGTATCCATTGGTCATGTGGCATGGCATAGGACAGTTTTCCAAAACTTGGGAAACAACACCTGACGGAAGAGAAGGATATCAAAATATTTTTCTCAGAAAAAAATTTCCGGTTTACCTCATCGATCAACCCAGGAGAGGAAATGCTGGAAGGAGCATGATGGAAGGAACTATCATACCTGTGCCTGATGAACAGGGTTGGTTTGGAACATTCAGGGTGGGCATCTGGCCCAATTATTTCGAAGGAGTTCAATTTGCAAAAGACAGCGCAACCCTCAATCAGTATTTCCGTGCAATGACTCCAACCGTAGGTCCCATTGATATTCCTGTAAATGTTAATGCTGTTTCATCACTTTTTGATCAAATCGGGCAAGCGATTTTGGTGACCCACTCGCATTCCGGTGGAATGGGATGGCAAACAGCTATTAAAAACAACAAGGTCAAGGCCATCATTTCCTATGAGCCTGGAAGTGGATTCGTTTTTCCTCAGGGAGAGGTCCCCTCTCCTATTCCCAGTTCCGGAGGCACTTTGGAAGCTTTGAGTATTCCCAAAAATGACTTCTTGAAACTCACCAAAATTCCCATCATCATTTATTACGGCGATTTCATACCCAAAGAACCCAATGCCAATCCGGGTCAGGATGGATGGCGTGCGAGATTGGAGATGGCAAGATTATGGAGAGACTGTGTCAACAAATATGGTGGTGATGCAACGGTGGTGCATCTTCCAGAGATCGGCATCAAAGGGAATACACACTTTCCGTTTTCTGACTTGAACAACCTGGAAATTGCTGAACTGATGCATGATTGGTTGAAAAAGAAAAGAATGGACTGACAACCTTTAATCTTCATCAAATAGATAACATTATCTAATCATGAAAATAATGAGTAGAACTATTTTAATTCTTTTTTCAGCCATGATAACCAGTGAAACACTTTTAGCTCAAAACAAAAATGTAAATGCATTTGGACTTGTTTACCAACATGCCATCACGGAAAACACACCGGGTAAAGTAAACATCCACCCTATTACCTATAAATTAAATGGTATTGATATTGCGGCCAACATATATACACCTGCCAATTTTGATCCGGCTAAAAAATATCCTGCGTTGGTGGTTGCTCATCCCAATGGAGGTGTTAAAGAACAGGTTGCAGGTCTTTATGCACAACGCATGGCTGAATCAGGCTATATCACGATTGCAGCAGATGCCTCTTACCAGGGCGCAAGCGGAGGCACTCCTCGTAATGTAGACAAACCTGAAAATAGGATTGAAGACATCCGTGGAATGGCTGATTACATAACACAGTATGCAGGAGTTGATGTCAAGCAACTTGGATTGCTCGGAATTTGTGGTGGTGGTGGATATGCATTAAAAGCGGCGCAAACCGATAAGAGATTCAATGCAGTGGCTACCTTGAGTATGTTCAATTCGGGTGTTGTCAGAAAAAACGGTTACATGAACTCAGCTGTATCAACTATCCAACAAAGGTTGAACGAAGCTTCCGAGGCGCGTGCTTTGGAGGTCAAGGAAGGGAAGGTGCTCTATATTGGCGATACGCCTATCACGGATGAAATGGCCGACAAGATGCCTTTCGACCTATATCGCGAGGGTCATTATTACTACAACAGAACCCATGCCCATCCCAATTCCACATTCAAATACACCAAAAGCAGTTTGCTCGACTTGATGCAATTTGACGCAAGTTCCAATATGGACTTAATCAATCAACCTTTGTTAATGATTGCAGGCACCAAGGCCGATTCTTACTACATGACGGATGCTGCTTTTAATCTCGCAACAGGTACAAAAAACAAAGAACTGTACTTGATCCCTGGTGCTACGCATATCCAAACCTATTATGTTCCGGAATATGTGGACCAGGCATTGAATAAATTGAATGAATTTTTCAACAAGCATCTGAATAAATAAATCCCATAAAGCGTCCACAAAAATTAAAAAATGAAAAAATCAATCTTCTTCTTATTTACCATTGCGTTTGCGCTATTTACCTATTCAACAAGCACTGCGCAATCCAAGGATGCTCCGGTCGTTCAAACCCGGTATGGAAAATTGCGGGGCCTGCAAGAAGGCAGTATAGAAATATTCAAAGGAATCCCATTTGCGGCACCTCCTGTTGGTGAATTTCGCTGGCGTCCACCTCAACCCGTTAACGCTTGGGAGGGAGAAAGAGATGCAACGAAATTTGGATTCAATTGTGCACAAGCAGGATGGCCACGTAAACCGGGAAC
>JBDLUK010000016.1:0-2682 GCA_039805365.1 Bacteroidota bacterium
CTTACATTCAAAGCTTGGGAAGGTCCACTTGGCGCTGCCGGAGCAGCAACAATTTTGGGTCTAATTAGCTTGGGTTTGGCTTTTTGGGGAGTTAGCCACCTCAAGGAATCATTTGGGAAAGATTTGAATTACCACGAATATTGAAACAAAAAAAAAGGCCTCTAACGAGGCCTTTTCAGTTTTTAAATCTTAACCATTCAAGACATGGTCTAATTTCTCTGTCAATACGTTTTTAGGAACTGCTCCTACGCTCTTGTCTACCACCTCACCGTTCTTTAAAAATACGATGGTTGGGATGTTGCGAATTCCAAACTTCATAGAAGTTTCTGGATTCAAATCAACATTCACTTTGGCTACAATGGCACGGCCTTCATACTCTTTTGCGATTTCTTCAACCACTGGAGTTACCATGCGGCAGGGACCACACCACTCCGCCCAGAAGTCAATCAATACGGGTTGGTCTGTGTTCGTAATCTCTGCAAAATTGCTGTCTGTAATTTCTAATGCCATTTTTACTGTTTTTTAAAATGATTTAGGGCTACAAAGATATACCATTAAAATCCTAAACAAGGTGTTTGTTGAAAAGAATTTAGAAGTCAAATCAAGTCGTACCCAACTCGCACTTTCTCATTTTCAGCAAACTAACTCGGTCTCGCTTGGCTTTTTCTCGCAAAAAGTTTTTGATTTAATTTCATGGATACCCAAGCTGAACCTGATCCCAACAACGCTCCGGCCAACACATCTGATGGATAATGCACTCCCATGACCATTCTAGAAAAACCGATGGATGCAGCATACGCATAACATGGAACTGCGACATACCATTTTTTTGCATATAGAGAGGTTGCGGTGGCCCATTGAAATGCCCATGAAGTATGTCCAGATGGAAAAGAATAATCCTCTGGATGATATGGTGAATCGATAAGGTCAGGATACTGATTAAAAGGACGAACTCGTTGAGCAGTTGTCTTGACAATCCATGTAGACGCACCATTCAACAAAAGTCCACCTGCTTGTACACACAATTCTTGCTTCCAATTTTCTCCACTTCGCGCATTCAAAAACGGGGTAACCAACACATTGGAACTTCCAACAATCATAACACTATTGGAATAAGGACGCCAAAATGAACTGTGACTATAATTCGAATGGTTGATTTTTTGAAGCATTCTAACTTCCCATGTTGTTGATGTTTGCGACAACGACAAGACTGAGAATAAAAAAAGAAACCAACTCGTCAAAAGTCCTCTCATTGCTCTATTTCAATAACTGTAATTTCCGGTGAAATTCCCACTCTGCCAGGAAATCCCAAACAGCCCAAACCTCGGTTTACGTATAAAAAATTATTTCCCTCTTGGTACAGTCCTCCCCAGCGTTTGTATCCAAACCAAGGTGATGGGCTCCACTTGATATCCAATTCAGGCGCTTCAACACCAAATTGGGCTCCGTGGGTGTGTCCAGATAAGGTCAATGCAATATTCCCTTTGTACATTACCTCTTCCTCAAAATGCGTGGGGTCATGGGACAACAATATCTGAAAAGCAGAATTGGGAATACCAACAGTTGCCTTTTTTAAATCACCAAACTGAAAGAAATGCCTTCCCCAATTCTCAACACCAATGATGTAAAATGATTTATCTGATTCCGTTTTCACCTCTACTTTCTCATTCCTCAATAACTGAAATCCCATTCTCTCGTGAACCGACTCCAATTGTTTCATGTTCACGCGCTTTCTTTCGAGCATTTCAGGTGAATCTCCCCGGTAAACGTATTCAGCATAGTCATGATTTCCCAATATTGAGTACTTGCCTTGACTTGCCTTTAACTGAGAAAAAACATCCACAAAAGGCTCTGCTTCCTCTGCCAGATTATTTACCAAATCGCCAGTAAAGAATATAAAATCAGGATTCTCTTGGTTGATCATCTGAACGATCTCACTTACCTCATCCACACCACTTGGACCAAAAGTTCCCAAATGGGCATCACTTAATTGAATAATTTTAATTCCTTTGCGAGAAGGAAAATGAGGGAATTTCAATTTCTCTCGACGTATGGTAAAATCAAACTTACCCTTAACCATTCCATAGACAAAACTGCTGAACAAAACCGTAGCCACACCCAATCCCGCTTGATTGAGAAACTGCATTCTTGAAATCCCATTGCGCTCGGTGGTTTTATCTCTTCGCAGTTTTTGAAAGACTTTGCGGATTCCATGTATGATATCATTGCCAAAATGAAAAATAGAAAACACCAATTTGGAAATTCCCAAAACAAAAATCCAACTCATCACCAACATGAACCACTCCGGAGGACGACCACTTCCTGAGTTGAAGCTGATCATCATCAAAATGAAAAGCACAATCATCAACGCCGTTGGAATCCAATACACATATCGAATCCAATTCCTAAACTTTTCAGACCAATGGCTGGTCAATTGCCTAACACCTCTGTAGGCATAAAAGTCAACCAGAATAAAAACTACGAAGAAAATAATGGGGAATAAAAATTGTCGCATCGAGCGCGAAGGTAATCATGGAAAAAGAAAACAATTGCCAAGATATCCAAAACCTTACTCCATCCTGAGTTGAAAAAGTCGATACATTTTCTCAATTGAGGGATTCTCTTGCCTCAAATTCTCAAATCGTTGGGTAACCGTCATCAAATTCTTATGCGTCTCAACCT
>JBDLUK010000017.1:0-19730 GCA_039805365.1 Bacteroidota bacterium
ATGCTGAAAGATTCTTGGCTTGGATTGGGATACAGAAATAGTTCATTTGCCCAATCGAAATCTTGAATCCAAGTTGTATCTTGAGGTTGGTGAGTGATGGTGTCCATGCAGGATTGAATTCTAATCATTGGTTTTTTGGACAAATAGTAATGGTAACCCTGAGAAAAAATCCAGCTGGTGAACATCTCTGATTCGCCGGACATCCCTACGTATACCTCATTGGGGGCATTGTTGGTTTCGATGGTAATCCAATACGGCGTTTGTGCGTTAAGGACAACCGTATCGGTAAAATTCAAAACTTGAAATTTGTTTTCACCGTTGGCATTGGCAGTGGACATGTCCATCGCTATCCAAGGTGTCTCTCCAATTAATGTGGTGGTGATACTGTCATTAAATACAAATTGATGAACTCTTCCACGAACTTGTGCATTACCAACGGGAGATGCTTGACTCCATCCGACTGTTATAGCGGCGGCTTTCATTTCTGCTGTAGGTAGCATGATGTTCCCTATTTCAAAAGGCAGATTGTTCACAGCATCTGAACCCATATAGATACTGGTTAACGCTCCATTATCTCTCGCCATTACACAAGGTGAAATACGGAAGAAGCTAGAATCAATATTGTCCACTGGGATGTCTTCATTTTCTGTTTGAAAAGCGCGGTAAATAATTTTGAAATTACCTGTATCCAATGGCATTTGGTAAGCACCTGCCCTCAGTTCGGTGGTTTGAGCAACAGGAATGGTAGAAGTAATAGGCTGTGTTACGGCTTGCACCAAGGAATTGGATTGTGTATTGTAAACCCTTGCATCCAATCCACATCCTGTTTGTGCCAATCCACCTTTGTTTTGGGTCATGGACCAGAGCTTCAATAAAGGAGCTTGTGCTTTGGGATATTGGCTGTATTCCATCCATTCATATCCTGTGGGGTTTGATACATCCAAGATATCGAAATCACCATAATGCACTTCTTCTAACGCAAGGTCATTCGCAGCAACTTCTATAACACGAACATCATCAATCTGCCAGAAATAATACAGGCCGTCATAGACAAATCTGAATCTAACATCACTTTGGTTGGCGGCTGCAGGAATAGGAATACGCAGATGAGTGGGGTTGTCAGTGCTAGCCCCTGTATTCAAGGTGTTGCTATAAAAAGTTGACCAATTGCTCTGATTGACGCTCATTTGAATGGAAGTGACACCTTGATAAAAGCGTACGTATTGGTCCATTTCAAATGCAGCGTATGTCACAGCTGACAAATCAATGGAAGGTGTTTCTAATGTGGCATAGTGTGGGCCGGGAGCTGGACCCGTACCAAAGAAATTTGGCGTGCAAGGATTGGCATTGTTGTCCCAATAGTTGGAATCGAAAAGAATAAAACCATTGTTGGCTGTTTCACTTTGAATTGGAGCTCCTTGGAAATTGGGATTGCAAGCTCCACGAGAACCAATGGTGTTATCGGGCGATGTGCTTGGACCTCTATACTCCCAAGCAGCTATTCCAGACGATTCCTGATTGATCCAATCAGCAGGGATACCATTGGCAAAATCTTCTGACCATATCGTCAAATCTTTGTTTTGGTTGTTACCCAATTCAAGATATGTTCCTGGAGCTTTTTCTTGAGCGATAACTAAAGTTGTACAAAAGAACAAAATGGATTGAAGATATTTTTTCATAATTGTGGTAGCGCTAAGGTTAAATATGCGTTGTCTATTTTTTGAAACGACACTCGAAAGTATTGATTTTTATGGTGTTTTCCATGATAATGTAGAATAAATTCTTTATCATCAAGACCAAATGGGTGAACGGTCATTTCTCCTGCAAAGTCAACCAAGTGTCCATGGAATTTAAATACAGCTTCTTTGGCAGACCAAATGAGGGTTATGAAATCAGCGTTCGTTGCAAAAGGAAGTTCATTGTCATTGATGAATTTTGAAGCAATGCGATGAATTTTATCTTCAACATACTGTATGTCCAAGCCAAAGTTTTCATCTGACCAGCATACGACCACCATTTCATTGGAGTGACTGATGCCTAAAAATTGCGAACCAAGAAATGGTTTTCCATTTTCATCCTTTGTAATATCATTCCAAGAAAAGTCAGGCGCTAGGCACATTTCTACGGCATCAAAATCCTTTTGACGATCATTTATTTTCCTTTCGTTCCGATTGGGATGAACAGAATCTGGAACCAAATGTTTATCAACCACAAAATGGATTGATAGGTTTCCTAGACTAAGCGTTGTTTTCAAAGGATAAAATTCTTGTTCAATGCAAAGTAAACTTATCTTTGCTTAAAATATCAAAAATGAGTAGTTTAACAGCAACTTCTATGAAGTACAAAGTAAAAGATATGTCTCTTGCCGAGTGGGGTCGCAAAGAGATCAAATTGGCCGAGGCTGAAATGCCAGGTTTGATGTCCTTGCGTTCAGAGTTTGGCGCTTCTAAACCGTTGGCAGGTGCGCGCATCGCAGGATGTTTGCACATGACCATTCAAACCGCGGTTTTGATTGAGACGTTAACAGAATTGGGCGCTCAAGTTTCTTGGAGCTCTTGTAATATTTTTTCTACTCAAGATCATGCCGCAGCAGCTATTGCAGCAGCTGGTATTCCTGTTTACGCTTGGAAAGGAATGACCAATGAAGAATTTGATTGGTGCATTGAACAAACCTTACATGCTTTTGATGGCAATGAGCCATTGAACATGATTTTGGATGATGGTGGTGATTTGACCAATATGGTTTTTGACAAGTACCCAGAGTTGGTTGCAGGTATTCGTGGAATTTCCGAAGAAACAACAACTGGTGTTTTGCGTTTGTATGAGCGTGAGAAGAACGGTACTTTGTTGTTACCAGCAATCAATATCAATGACAGTGTTACCAAATCAAAGTTTGATAACAAGTATGGTTGTCGTGAGTCTTTGGTGGATGCATTGCGTCGTGCTACCGACTTGATGATGGCGGGTAAAGTTGCTGTTGTCGCAGGATATGGTGATGTAGGAAAAGGATCTGCTGACTCATTGAAGAATGCTGGTGTTCGTGTTATCGTTACAGAGATTGACCCTATCTGTGCATTGCAAGCTGCAATGGAAGGATATGAGGTAAAGAAAATGGACACCGCTATCCCAGAGGCGGACATCATTGTAACTGCTACAGGAAATCACCAAATCATCATTGATCGTCATTTCTTGAACATGAAGCACAATGCAGTGGTTTGTAACATCGGACACTTTGACAATGAGATTGATATGGCTTGGTTGAATGAGAACTACGGTTCTACCAAAGATACCATCAAGCCGCAAGTAGACAAGTATACCTTAAACGGAAAGGACATCATTGTTTTGGCTGAAGGTCGTTTGGTGAATTTGGGATGTGCTACTGGTCACCCATCTTTTGTTATGAGTAATTCATTCACCAACCAAACGTTGGCTCAATTGGAATTGTGGGAGAATAATGACAAATATGGTAATCACGTTTATGTATTGCCTAAGCATTTGGATGAAAAAGTTGCCCGTTTGCATTTGGAAAAAATCGGAGTTGAGTTGGAGGAATTAACACAAGATCAAGCAGAATACATCGGTGTTAAGGTTGAAGGTCCATACAAAACTGACCAATATCGTTATTGATAAAGACTAAATTCAGAAAGGGCAAGGTAACTTGCCCTTTTTTTTTATTGTATTTTTGGCTCGTATAATATACGCTTATACATGAGAAATAGATTGTTCAATACCATAGATCGTCGCGTGCTGAAGGCACGTATGGAAGCCGATAAGACACCCCGAACGACGGTGTCTTTTTACAAATACTTTAAAATCGAATCTCCGCAAGATTTTAGAGATTTTTTCTTTGAAAAAATCAGGGCATTGGGAGTTCTTGGTCGGGTCTACATTGCGAGCGAGGGAATCAACGCGCAGATTTCAGTTCCCACCAAAAACTTCGAAGCATTTAAATCATTTCTGTATAGCATCGAACCATTGAATCAGCTGAGATTGAATACTGCAGTTGCCGATGATTCGCACTCTTTTTACATGCTGAAGATTAAGGTTCGAAATAAAATTGTCGCGGACGGTTTGGACGATTCCACTTTTGATCCTGCGGATACCGGTGAATATCTATCAGCATCAGCATTTAATCAACTCACCGATGATCCCAATACCATTTTGGTGGATATGCGGAACCATTATGAAAGTGAAGTGGGTCATTTCGAAGGTGCTATTTTACCAGATGTTGATACTTTCAGGGAGGAGCTTCAAATTGCCGAGGATTTGCTCAAAGAGAACAAAGACAAGAATTTGGTCATGTATTGCACAGGGGGCATCCGTTGCGAGAAAGCCTCAGCATACATGAAACACAAGGGATTCAAGAATGTTTATCATCTAGAGGGAGGAATCATCAAGTATGCAAGAGATGCCAAGGAGCAAGGTTTGGACAACAAGTTCAAAGGTGTAAATTTTGTATTTGATGAGCGTTTGGCAGAGCGTATTTCTGATGATGTCATTGCCCAATGTCACCAATGTGGAAACCCGTTTGATGTTCATACGAATTGTGCAAATTTGGGCTGTCACATTTTGTTTATTCAATGCCCTACGTGCAAAGAAAAGTTTGAAAATTGCTGTTCTTCGGAATGCCAAGACGTGATTCATCTTTCTGAAGAAGATCAAAAGGCATATCGAAAACAAACCAAGGGAGGTCGCAATGTTTTCAAGAAGGGGAGATTTCCCAAAAGATTGGATTGATTTGGAACAAGTTATATTTGTTTTATAACGCTATTTTTATTACTTTGCCTCTTCAAATTTGAATCATGAAGAGAATTTTATCCTTTGTAACCATCTTCTTTGTAAGCCTTCTCGCTTTTTCTCAAAGCGTCTCTCCATCGGCCATTGTCAGTGCAGGAAATGCCACAACTGTAGGTGGGGTCTACGTTTCATGGAGTGTTGGTGAAACTTTTGTCACCACTTTGAGTGCAGTCGACATTATCATAACACAAGGATTCCAGCAGCCTGAAGTGGACAATGATGTGGACAATGATGGATTTACTGATTTGGAAGATTGTGATGATAACAATGCAGCCATTAATCCTGCGGCTGATGAAATATGCGATGGCATTGATAACAATTGTAATGTTGACATTGATGAAGGGCTCTTGAATATATATTTTGCAGATTTGGACTTTGATGGATACGGAGATCCTTTCAATTCAATGGAGATGTGCGAGCTTACCCAAGGATTCACCGAAGATAATTCTGATTGTGATGATGGGAATTCTTCGATTTTCCCGGGTGCTTCGGAATTGTGCAATGATATTGATGACAATTGCAATGATCTAGTTGATGATGGTCTTGAATTTTTCACCTTGTATCAAGATATTGATGGTGATGGCTACGGATCAGAAACCACCATCTCTACATGTGAAATGTTGAATGGTTATGCTTTGAATGCTGGTGATTGTGATGATTCCAATGCATTTACATTTCCTACTGCTGTTGAGGTTTGTGGCAATGGAGTAGATGATGATTGTGTTGCGGGAGATGCGCCTTGTGATATACCAGGGTGTACGGACCCAACGGCCAATAACTACAACTCTGAAGCTACCGTTGATGATGGATCTTGTGTATCCAGTATTTTAGGTTGTACCGACGCAACGGCTTTGAATTATAACCCAGATGCTACTGAAGATGATGGTTCATGTATCCCAGTGGTAGAAGGTTGTACCGATGCAACCGCGTTCAATTACAACCAAGAAGCCAACACAGACGATGGTTCATGTATTGCAGTTGTAGAAGGTTGTACTGATGTAACCGCCTTCAATTACAACCAAGAAGCCAACACGGACAATGGGTCTTGTATTCCTGTCGTAACAGGATGTATTGATTCTACCGCTTGTAATTTCAATGAATTGGCCAATACGGATGATGGCTCTTGTATTTTACCACAAACTGAATTGTGCAATGGTATAGATGACAATTGTAATGGTCTAGTAGACGAAGGCTTGCAAGTAACAGACATTGTTCCTGTGTCTGTTACCACTGCTTTGTATCCAACTTGCTCTGGTAATGCATTAAAGCCGGCCAACTTAAACAATGGTTCAAATTCCGCAATTATTGAAGGCGATGGTCCTGATTTGTGGTACAGTTTGAACGCTCAATACAATACTTTGCGCGCAAGTTTATCTGCTGCTTTTGGGGACAATGAGATTCGTTTGTACCACGTTACCAATGGTTGTTTTGAACTATTAGAGACAGAACACGAGGTGTACACAACATCATCGTTGGCAACTGGAAATCAAATTTTAATTTCTGATGACTTGACAGTTGGAGAGAATTATTATATTGCTGTTCATCGCGTTTCTGGTAATTCAAATGCGAGCGCCAAGGTTTGCTTCAATCACTTTGTAGGATCGACATGTGATCATTACTACAGCAACAATACCGGAGTGTACAGCAGCGTTTGTACCAGTTTCAAGGCTCAATACAAGGGTAACGCTACCAATTATATTTTTGATATTTTGAGTGCAACTCAGAATAGCACAAATCTGAATATTACACCTTGGTCGTATACGACAACCACAGCTAATTCTGTTGTTCCTCGTTTGGGAACTATTTTCCCAGTAAACATGACAGCTTCTGCTAAAGTTTACACTTTACGTGTTCCTGTAGTTTACGCTATTCCAGATGCTGCAGGTAACTACACTTCCATCACAGCCAATGCAAATACTACTTGTACAGTAACATTGAATGCCGAATTGCCTGTTGCGCTTCGTGCTTCAGATCGTTGCCCAAGTACCAAAACGACAACTTCATCTATCTCGATTGACAGGACCATTTGTGGTGCTTTGCGATATGAGTGGGAGTTCACCCAACAAATTCCATCGGTGCAACCTGCAGTGACGGTTTTGGGTGGATTGAATACTACAGTATTTTTCTTGAGTAATGTTCCTGGAATGGGCAATGGTAAGACCTACAATGTTCGTGTTCGTCCAATTCATGCTAGTGGTGACGTTGGTGCATGGGGAACTGCCCAATGTTTAAAAACGGGGACTTCAGGAATGATGCTTCAGAGTGAGAGCGAGAATCAAAGCGCATTTGCAGGTGGAGCGAATAACCATTTGCCCATGCCAGCTATGGTGTTGTACCCGAATCCTGTATCTGGTCAAAATTTCACCATCATCAATCACTCCGCGAGCAGTGAAGAAGAGATGCAATTGACCATCACTGATATCGCAGGAAAGTTGGTAATGAAGAAGCAAGTATTCTTCAACGGCCAGCAATTAAACGTGGAATGTCAAGGTTTATCCGACGGTGTTTACATGGTCATGATTGGTGATCAGCGAATGAGATTGGTGGTCACTCAATAATTAGAGAAAAAGATAAAAAAAGAGCGCATTGCGCTCTTTTTTGTTTGAAGTCAAATTATTTAGCCATTAGAAATAACATGGCTTTTTCGAAATGATGCGACCACGATTTTTCGCTGTGGTCATACCCAGGATAGTAATAAGAAGCGTAGGATATTAACGGGAATCTATTTCCTATTTCTTGATCTATTTCCGCTTGATACGGCAGATAAAACCCATCTAAGGTTTCTGAACCGTGATCAAAATACAACAGATTGTTTTGGGGAACATGAGATAGGAAATAGCTTTTGAAAGAACGGAATATTTTCTTTTTCGGATCGTCATTGGGCCATATGCCAGGCCAGTGCGTAGAGAAACATGCGGCTCCGCCAAATACTTGAGGATATTCTGTTAAGGCATACCAAGAAATGAGTCCTCCCATACTTGCTCCCGCAATAAAGGTACCTTGAGCTGAGGCATTGGTTGCATAAGTTTTATCGACATAAGGCTTCAGTTCATTCACCATAAATTTCAAGTAGTCATCCGAGTATGGATTGGTTTTGAATAGAGGTGAATCAGAGTCTTTTCTGATGGTTACAAGCAAAGAGTCTTTATAGGAATTGGAAAGCGCCTCAAACGGTTTTTGGGGAAAATATTCTGCGTGTCTTTTGTTTCCGTTGTTCCAAACTGCAACTACAATGCAAGGATTTATTTTTCCGTGATCTATCAAATGTTGCAGATGATCGGCCGCTTCCCATGATTGATGATTCCAAGTGATATTGGCATCAAAAACATTTTGTCCATCGTGCATGTAGAGGACATTGTAATGGTTGGAAGGGTTATAGTTTTCAGGAGTCCAAATAGCAACGGATCGGGCGTCTACATGCGCAGATTCGAATGAAGGGATGTAATCTATGTTCCCTTTTTTTACTGAAGGCATTTGAGCCAAAACCATGATGGTGCAGCACGATGTCAGTGCCAGTAATATTTGCCGAATCATGGTGCAAGCAAAGAAGCAATTACACTAGGCAGATGTTGCATTTCTAGGGCTCTAACTTTTTGTTCGATTTCTTTGGGACCATCGGTGTTTTCAATGCCGCATTTGGCTTGAAAAATGATATTTCCCTCGTCATAATGCTCATTAACAAAGTGAATGGTGATGCCAGATTCCTTTTCACCTGCGGCATGGACTGCTTCATGCACAAAGTGCCCATACATTCCTTTTCCTCCATATTTGGGGAGCAGAGCGGGATGTAAATTGACAATTTTATCTGGAAATGCTTTGCAAAGTTCGCTCGGGATTTTCCATAGGTACCCAGCTAAAATTATCCAATCAATTTCATTTTTTAAATGCTCCTCAATCAATAAAGCGCAATCATCACGTTCGGATTTTTGAATGATTCTTGTTGGTATACCGGCATCCTTGGCGTGCTGTAAAATCAGCGCTTCTGGCTTATTAGATAGCACCCAAGCAATTTCAACTTTGGGGCTATTTTGAAAGAATTGAATCAAATTTTTCGCATTTGATCCAGTTCCTGAACCCCAAATCGCCACACGTAATTTGGACATATTAATTTTCCTTGAAAGTGGTAATGGTCATGGTTTGATTGTGAAGGGCACAAGTGACGGTTTCTCTAATGGGAGAAATTTCTCCATTGGAATAGAATCCACAATAAGTGGTGTTATCACCGATTCTTTCAATTACTGCATCCAACTCTTCCTCTGTTCTCTGGCCCAAAACGATTCGTCTTCCCACACAAGAAATCAAAATGGCAAGATCTGGTTTTTCTAAGGTATCATTCTGCGCAGCTGCATCTTCAGCACCTTCAATGATTCGGTCAAAATTGGCCATCATGAATTGAACTTTGGCACCTGTTGGGATATTACCGGCAAATGTCATTGACCCTTTTTCCTCGTCAATATTCAAAATTGTCCTTACCAACATTGAGCCATCGTCGCCAATGATACACAATGGGAAAAGCAATGCTGCTCCAGGGAGCTCGTCTGCACGCTCACCGAGGTATCTTTTGTACAACTCCAATGCATTGACATTGTCCATGGTGAAAAGCACATTTTTTTCTGCAGAGGTCACCGTTCGGATAGGGCCAAATTCTGTCCACCCGCCTTGAGATCCGTGAGCTACTTGAATGGCATCACCATAAAAACCGATTGAAGCAATGACTCCTGGTTGAGCTATTTCGTTCACACCAACATAGGTTTGTGTGAATCTTCCGGAATCTCCAGCAAGCCCTCCCGTAACCAAAACGTGATGAGGTACTACGCTGTTCACGCCTTGGATTAAGAAATCACCATTTGCAATGGTGCCCTCCGAAAGTATCATTATACTTTTCAAATCATCACTCAACATAGCATTGGCCAATTGTTGCCCACATTGGAAACTATCATCCGTATGACGAATGGTTTGTTGGTGAATTTTGATTTTGGTTTTTTCAAGTTGTATAGCAGTACAAACGGCGCTATTGTCTAAAATTTGGTCACCCGCTATTTCACCGGCAGTGCTACAAAAAATGATATCTGCCTTTGGGTAATGATTTTTAAGGGATTCATACAAATCTTCTTGATTTTTTAAATCGATGCCGATAAAGCACAATACCAATTGCGCATCATTTAATACAGGCTGGTGGTTATTCCAAAGCGCTTCGGCTGTCCAGACCGTTTGTTCTGTTTTCATCCTTCGAAGGTACTCATTTTAATCAAAAGCCTTTTATTCTTTTGTCTAAATCTCTTCATCGTTTACCTTTGTTGGTACAGCAAGAGGTATGTCAATAATAGTCAAAAATGTAAGCAAGCAATATGGAACCCAATGGGCATTGGACAATGTTTCATTTGAGATTCCAAAAGGTCAGATTGTGGGTTTTTTAGGGCCAAACGGTGCAGGAAAAAGCACGATGATGAAAATTATTACTTCGTTTATACCATCCTCTTCTGGACAAGTTGAGGTCAATGGGTTTGACGTCGCTACCAAGAGCATGGATGCTCGCAGAATTATTGGCTATTTACCCGAACACAATCCACTTTACTTAGAGATGTACGTAAGAGAATATCTTGCTTTTATGGCGGGTATTTATAAAATGGATAACGTGAATCATCGTGTGGAAAGTATGATTGAACGTGTTGGATTAGGGGTAGAGGCGCACAAGAAAATAGGAATGCTTTCAAAGGGATATCGCCAACGCGTTGGTCTTGCTCAGGCCCTAATTCATGATCCTCAAGTGTTAATTCTAGACGAACCCACCAGCGGATTGGATCCCAATCAGCTGATTGAAATTCGTTCTTTGATTCAAGATATGGGCAAAGAGAAAACAGTTATGTTTTCTACACACATTATGCAAGAAGTTGAAGCAATATGTTCACGGGCCATCATCATCAACAAAGGCAAATTGATTGCTGATCAATCTACCCAAGAATTAAAAAATTACGGTACCACTACGATTATTCAAGTTGAGATTGGTGAAGAGGTGTCTGCTGGTTTTTGGAAATCGATAGATGGTGTGGATGAAGTGAGAAGCGTCGCCCCAAAACAATGGGAATTGGTAACCAGAGTAGACAGAGACTTGAGAAGAGATATCTCAGATAAGTTATCCAAGTCTGGGTATTTACTTCTTGCCATGTCAGTGAAAGAGCAGCGATTGGAGGATATTTTTAAGGACTTAACCAACAAAAAGTAATGGTCTTTCCTTTACAAGATTCTGCAGAGCCGGCTCTGATGTATGCAACCCTTGGAGGAGTTATTAGGACTATTTTTTGGATTATACTCATTTCTTATTTGTTGCGTTTTATTGCTAGAATGAGCGTGCAGTATGCGATGAATAAAACCCAAGAAGAAATGCAGCGTCAGTTTCAGCAGCAACAACAACAGCAACAATATCAGAACAAACAACAGTCTTCCAAAAGCCATGAGCCAGTGGGAGAGTATGTAGATTATATTGAAATAAAAGACGATACGAAATGAAGAACATTTTCATTAAAGCCCTTCCGCACTTAATTGCGATTGTATTATTTGTGTTGGTATCTGTGGCGTATTTCTCGCCAGTGATGGATGGTTTTTCCTTGCGTCAAGGGGATATTGACAATTGGAAAGGGATGTCAAAGGAAATTGCGGATTACCGAATGTTGCATGATGGGGAAGAGCCATTGTGGACAGATGCTATGTTTGGTGGAATGCCGGCTTATCAAGTTTCAGTTAACCACCATGCGAATGTTTTTAAGTATTGTATTGTAGCTTTTCGATTGGGATTACCTGGTCCTATTGGTATTTTGTTCACCGTTTTGTTGGGTGGCTATCTCATGGGACTGTTTTTACGTGTTCGTCCTTGGCTATCCATGTTATTGGGATTGGCCATAGGTTTATCTACAATCAATATTTTGTATTTGGGTGCAGGACATACTGCAAAAGTGGTGGCCATCGGATTTATTGCCCCCATGCTGGGTGCCATGGTGTATGCGATGCGATCACGCTCATTATTGGGTTGGGCAGCTATGGCATTTTTTCTTGGATGTCAGATTACCTCCAACCACTTACAAATGACCTACTACGCGGGTATATTGATGGCTTTGGTTTTTGTTTTTGAATGGGCGCATATGTTTATCAAAAAGCAAGTTAAAGAAGCTGTGTTAACCCTAGGAATGGCTTTGATAGCAACAGCAATTGCAATTTTGCCCAATGCCAGTAATCTTCTGAGCACATATGAATACAGTCAGTTTACGACCAGAGGTAAAAGTGATTTAACCATTTCAGCAAGTAAGGAGCAAAAGGATCAAAAAGATCAGCAAGGCTTGGCTGAAGATTATATTTTAGATTACAATTACAACAAAGGAGAGCGTTGGAGTATTTTGTTTCCTAATGCAACGGGTGGTGCAAATGGTTATTTTAAAATGAGCGCCCCTGATGCAGTGAAGGGAGTGAAACGAGATATAAAGCCCATTGTAGAAATGATGGATCCCTATTGGGGTGGACAAAGTAGCAGCGGTGGTGCATTCTATTTTGGATGGGTAACTTTTGTGCTGTCTATTTTTGCTTTGTTCTTTGTCAAAGACGTTTTGCGTTGGCCAGTTTTGTTGATTTCGATTTTGTCATTGGGATTGTCTGTAAATGAGATGACTCCGCTCAACGATTTCTTCATCCATCATTTCCCGATGTACAAGAAGTTCAGAGATTCTAAAATGATTCTCATGTTGCTTCCTATAGTTTGGGCTGCGATGGCAGGGTTGATGTTGGAATTTTGGTTTTCAGGACAATGGATTTGGGAAGCTGCCAAGAAGAAGTGGATGTTGATTTCTGGCGCTGTAGTGTTAGTGGTACTTGTATTTTTATCCCAACCGCAGGTCATTGGAAATTTTGAGGGAGCAAATCTTACGGAATCTATTACCCAGCGGTTGATTCAATTTGAGATTATCAAGAATCCTCAGCAAATTACACCTCAAGAATCGGGATTGATTGATCAAGTTGCGAGTGAAGTTATTGATGCAAGAAAGGCAATGTTCAAATCAGATGTCCAACGTGCATTGATGATTGTTGTTTTGTTGCTGGGAGCGTTGTTTGCCGCGGTGAAGTTTGAGAAAATGAAATGGCCGGTTTTGGTGATTTTGGCTTTGATATTATTCGGAGATCAGTGGTCGGTTTGTCACCGTTATCTCAACAGTGATAAAGACAAAGGACGTTACATACGATACGCCAAGTCTACTGAGCTGCTAACTCCAATATCACCAACCAAGGCTGATTTGATGATTTTGGATCAACAATCTAAGCGCGCCAAAGGATTTGCTGAAAAGGAGGCTGAAATCAGAAATAAGATGGATGATAATGCAGAATGGAGAAATTCTACAAATGGCAAATTGAAAGATCAGATCGCGTCATTTGCTGCTTTGAATTTAACATCGCACTATCGCGTACTTACGCTTCAGAATCCATTCAGTAATGCAGATGTGAGTTACATGCACAAGTCTATCGGTGGATATCATGGCGCCAAATTGAAGCGTTACCAGGAACTCATCGAGTTTTGTATTCAACCAGAAATGCAACAAATGGTGGATTCTTTGCAAAAGGGAAAGATGAACAATGCTTTTAATGGGACATCCGTTCTGAATATGTTGAATACACAATACGTCACCTACAGTGCAGACAATCCGCCTATTGAAAACCCCAACGCATGCGGTGCAGCTTGGTTTGTGAGCAATGTGAAATCAGTGAAATCAGCTGACGAGGAGATTTTGGCTTTGAAAGATTTGAATACCAAAGAGGAGGCCGTGGTAAATGAATCGTTTGCCTCGGTGTTTAAAAGTCAAAATGCGGACAGCTCAGCAACTGCTATTTTGATGGAGTATGAACCCAATTCATTGAGCTACGAGGTAAAATCGAAGAATGGTGGAGCTGTGGTGTTTTCAGAGATCTATTATCCCAAAGGTTGGAAATGCACCATCGACGGACAAGAGGTAGCGTATGCTCAGGTCAACTTTGTTTTACGCGGGATAACTGTGCCTGCAGGTGTGCATCTCGTTGAATGGAAATTTGAGCCAGCCGTTTGGAAAACAGGAACCCAAATTTCTTGGACAGGTTCGGCTCTAATGTTGTTGCTCGTTGTCGGGGGATTTTTTTACGATCGAAAAAATGGCCTGAAAATGGGTAAACAATAATATCGGATAGAGTACGGAAGGGAATAGTGAAGAAGGGAAATGCTGATAGGCAAAATTAGGGTTGGTATAACTCCAAGCCTGATGGGCAAAAGGAATAGCACCATAACCATGTATCAATGTGATCAGTGTTAGTGCAATAAAAACAAAGTGAAAAGCAAGATGGGCCTTAGGGCTCATTTTGTTTTTAATGACAAATAGTAAAACACCCAATGTTCCCAAAATAATTTCGAGATGAAAGGGTAGAATATTTGTCCATTGTGGAATCTGTTTTTGTACAAATAAACCACTTAACGCTATACCAAGAGGAATTCGAGCGGCTTGGATAACCCAGTGGTAATTGTTGTTTAAACTATTTACCCACCTTTTTCCTCTGGGTGTGAAGTACAATATTCCTGCAAATACCAGCGCGAAAAACCACGGAAATACGAAGTGAAACCAACCGGCTGTACGGTCCATGTACCACCTATTCAAGCTTAAAACACTTTGAAACAAAGCCCATAGTACCCAAAGCAGAACAGCAATGTGTGCTTTGTTTTGGGTTCGTAAATCAGTGCTTTTAAGAATCATGGGAATCAAGAGAACGATAGCCAACAGGACACTGGCGATGGAAATTAGCGTGATCCAAAAGGGAATTTCTAGCATGGTTAACTTTATTTTTTCGATGTCAAAGGTATTCCGTTATTAGCTTTGACACCATGATGTTTGCCATAGAATCTAAGGAGGGGAGAAAGGGGTGCTCGTGGACAGATTTTCTTTGTGGCAAGACCAAGGCTGAATTGGCATGGGTGAATGATTGGCGAAATATCCCAAAGGAATTTGAGGTTTTCTTGGATTCTATTTTTATAAAGGAGCAATATATTCAGTCCATTCAAGAGGAATATGATTGTTCATTGGTATTGTTCAGATACAATCAAAAGCCTGCTGGGGTGGCATTGTTTTTTCTTTCAGAGTTCTATACAGCGGATTGGCAAGGAGGTGAAGAAAAGGGAAGCTGGGTCAATTGGTTGGCCAAGAAATGGAGCGTTGCCTCGCAAGTCCAAAAGGTTCTATTGTGCGGAAATCCATTTATTTCAGGCCCTCACGGGTTTTCCTTTGAAAAAGAATTGGAAGCCGATATCAAATCGGATTTGCTCTGTGAGGCGATGAATGAGGCCGTCGAACATTTCAACAAGCAGGGAGAAAAAGTCAGGATTTGTATGATCAAGGATTTTGCTTGTTACCAGAAGGAATTGGTTCACGAATTAAAAAAATGCGGATTTGGTTCCGTACCTGCGGATCCCATTATGGTGTTGCCAATACTTTCCACATGGCATACATACGAGGATTACACATCCGGATTAATTTCTAAGTTCAGATCCAAGGCAATGACGGCCTATAAAAAATCCGCTGAAGTCAGTTCGGTCTTTTGGAACTTAGAAGATATGCAAGCCAATGAAATGCAATGGTATCCATTGTACCAGCAGGTATATGAGCAGGCACAGAACAGATGGCTTCCATTGACGGCCAAGGCACTATGTGCCATGAAGAAGCGAATGGGAGAAGCCATGGTTTTTAGAGCCTACTTCTTGAACGACCGTTTGGTTGGATTTTCGGTCGCTATTTTGGACGATGAGATGGAAGCGCATTTGGTTGGATTGGATTATGAAGTCAACAAGGAGCTTTACTTGTATTCTAGAATGCTCTATGATTTTGTGGCATTGGGCATTGAGAAGAAAGTAAAGCAGATTGTTTTTGGAAGAACAGCGGTGGAGATTAAATCCGCGTTGGGCGCGATGCCTGTGCAATATGGAAATGTGATTCGTCACGCTCAATCCATTCCCAATTTATTTGTCAAATGGATGACGCAGTCTCTGAATTACGTGACAGAGGACATGCGTGAACCATGGAAAGTTGAAGTTGAGAAAGAATTGAAAGATAGACTGCACCAATGGATGAATCATGAATGAGCGCAGGATATTATTGATATTGGCGGCCATTCAGTTCACCAACATTGTTGATTTCATGATCATGATGCCCATGGGGGATATCTTGAAAAAGGAATTGCTTATAGGCCCTGGCGCTTATGGTATTTTGGTTTCCTCTTATGGTTTGGCAGCGGGCTTTTCCTCTTTCATAGGCGTATTTTATTTGGACAACCTGGATAGACGAAGGGCCTTGCTGTGGGCCTACACAGGGTTCATGATTGGGACACTTTCATCTGCGATAATTCCAACAACAAGTGACGTTCATTTGAATTATTACCTTTTTATTGGAACGCGCATTATGACTGGATTGACGGGAGGTCTTTTGGGTGGTTTGGTCATGTCCATTGTGGGTGATTTGATTCCCTTGGAACGAAGAGGTAAGGCCATGGGCATCGTAACCTTAGCCTTTTCATTGGCCGCAGTATTGGGCGTGCCCATCGCTTTGATATTGGTGGACTTGTTTGACAACAATTGGCATGTACCGTTTTACACCGTTAGTGCATTAAGTGCGGTAATTGGTTTGATGGCTTGGCGAATTATACCGCCAATAAATGCCCATTTGAATAGGAAAGAGGCTTTTAATCCTATGGCCACGGTGCAAGGCGTTTTACAATCCAAGATTCAGCGAAATGCCCTTTTGTTTACTGTTTTATTGGTGTTGGGTCAGTTTACGGTAATCAGTTTTTTGACCCCATATTTCATTAACAATGTGGGATTGCAGCAAAGTGAAATCAAGTACATTTATATAGCAGGAGGAGCAGCAACGGTATTATCTGGAATTTCTATAGGTAAGGCTGTTGATCGCTTTGGTCGTTTTAGGATATTTACTTGGTTCGCATTTTTGTCTTGTATTACCATGTTGATCAATACACATCTTCCTTCTGTTTCATTGGGGTGGGTAATGTTCATTGCTTTGTTTTTCTTCACGTTTATTTCTGGCCGTATGATTCCGGCCAACACCATTATATCAGCAGTGGTGAATCCCAAGCAGAGAGCAGGATTTATGAGCTTGAATAGCTCTGCCCAGAGCCTTGCCTCTGGCACAAGTGCCATTATTGCAGGCGCTATGATTACCCAAAAAAATCAGTTTTCACCATTAGAGAATTATCATTTGGTAGGTTATCTGGCAGTGAGTTTCACACTTATTTCATTGTTGATTGTTAGAAGAATTAAAAAATTATCTGCTCAAGCCCAAGCTTGAGGATATAATTTCGCTGTATGCGTTTGATAGGACAAATTCCTCATCCCCACTTGCGGATTGCGATACATGAGTACAATGGAAAGTACTTGGTAGAATTTGAAGGTGGTCGTTGCCGGCAGACTTTTAAGTTTGACAAGGAGCTGTACAGCCTAGAAGGTGTTCAGTCGTGGGTGCAGCAGGCAGAACCTGGTGTAATGGAGAGAATGAATACCATGCATGAAGATTTAAAAAAACTTTTACCAAGAACATGAAGAAGAATATTTGGATTATTGGCGTAATGGCGATTCAGTTTGTATTGATTGTCATTTTATTCTGGAAAACTGCCGGTAGCTCCCATGAGGAGGTTGCCGAGAACGTTCCTGTTGCGAGCGCATTTGTTGATACCGCCAATGTAAAGGCTGCTGTTGTAGCCTACATCAACGGAGACAGCATCAATTCGCAATATCAGTTTATCAAAGACAAGGAAGCTCAATTGGAGAGCACATTGAAAGGAGCGGACGCCCAATTTCAAAAGGAGTATGCCAAGCGTGAAAAAGAAGCGCAAGAGTTGATTCAATATGCCAACAGTAAGCAATTGCCAGAAGATGAGGCCCGCACAGTTCAAGAGCGTTTGGCCCAATTGGATGGTGAGATACAGCAGTTGGATGCAAAGATGTCCAACGATATTTCTGTGAAGAAGGAAGCCATGATGAAGGAGTTGAACAAGCGAGTAGAGAAGTATTTGGCAAAGTTTGCCAAAAAGAAGAACATCGATTTTGTTTTGAATTACCAGGAGGGTATTCCCATTGTTTTGCATGGCAATGCCGCGTTTAATGTAACCGCTGAAGTATTGTCAGGATTGAATGCCGAGTACGAAGAAGAAAAATCGAAGTAATATGTTATTGGCCAAGCAGAAGTACAAGAATGGAGCAGCGGAATACCTGCTGTTTATGTGGCAGATGGAAGATTTGCTTCGTGCGGTCCATTTTGACGCAGAAGCCTTAGATGGTTTTATTTCAACTTATGCGGAAACGCCGGAGGAAGTTCAGGCAGAGAAGCAATGGTTTGAAGGGATGGTTCGTGACATGAAAGTTGAGCGGATTGAGCAGCGTGGACATTTATCAGAGTTGGATGAGATGATGACAGAGTTGACGTATTTGCATCAATCGTTATTGAAAGTGTCCAAAGATCCCGAGTACTTATCGCTGTATCAAATTGCCAAGCCCAATATGGATGAGTATTCGAGTAGGGCAAAGGGTATAGGCACCAATGAAGTAGAATTGTGTTTACAAGCGCTATATGGTTTGTTGGTTTTGCGACTTAGAAGAGAGAAAATATCTGAGGAGACCCAGGCCGCGATGGATAGTTTTTCAGCTTTGATGGCTGGCTTGAGCAAGGAGTATTTTAAAATGAAACAAGGCGACCAAAAAGCCGCCTTGAATTAACAACAACAACAACTAATCCGACATCCCTGTACGGACAGCATTTTTAAGAAAGCAAGCTCTGAGTCAAAAGGAATTGCATTTGCTGATTTTGACGGTTCAAGAATTCCAAAGTTTGGTCGTTTTCGAATTCTTGGTGGAAACGCTCAGCAGCGTCAGCCACGTGATTTTCAAGAGCTTTAAGATTAACAGGAACAGATATTACACGGAAAGGGCGGCTATCGTTAAGAAGAGTCTCCCAGTTTAATTCATTGCTGTTTTGCGCAACGAAAACCGCTTTTACTTGAGGAAAGTGTTGATTAACAGACTGAAGGAATTCAGCGCCAGTAGTATCATTAAGGAACTGATCTACAACAAGCACTTGAACTTGTTCAGGAAGAAGAAGGTCAAAAGCTTCAGCTGCATTATTGGAGGCAAGTACTTCAAATTTTTCGTTCAACAAGTTCTTTACATCTTGAGCGAAAGTAGCGTTTTGAGAAACCACCATTACTTTGGTTTGCGCTGCGTTGTTGTTATTGTTTTTCATTTTGCTGTGTGTTTGTTGTTGTTGGGTAGTTTAACGAGGGCAGCAGATTAAAGGTTACGAAAAATGTTGAAAAAGTTTTTAAGTAGTTGATTATCAGTGTAAAAAAAGTTGAAAAACTTTGATTAGCGCATAAAAAAGGAGAGGATGGCTCCTCTCCTTTTCGGGTAATGAAGGACAATAGGATAGAACAGAAGGAATTAAATAGAGTTGGGAGACATATTTTGGTTGGGTATCAGCTTTTGGATGATTTGAATAGAGTCCATGTTGGATTGTTTAAGGAATTGAAGGATTTGCGCGTGTTGATCAAGTAGTTGGGTAATTTGAACATCTTGGAAGGAAGGAGTTGTGGTAGAGGCTTTCTTTTTGGATTTGGGTTCATAGTCGTATTCAGCTTCTCTGGTCATTAGGATATTGATATGGACGTCGTAGATTTTGGATAGTTTTTTAAAGTCTTCGAGTCGTGCTTTTCGGAAACCATTTTCGAGACGAGAGTATTCAGGTTGGGAGATACCCAATTGGTCTGCGATGTATTCTTGTTTGAGGTCGTGGAGAATTCTGAATTCTCTGATTTTAGGATAGCGGATCATAGTTGTTTTTGTTTAGAAAAGGTTTTAAATAATTTGTTTGACAAAC
>JBDLUK010000018.1:0-4418 GCA_039805365.1 Bacteroidota bacterium
TTGAAAATTCATAAGCCAATTTAAATCATTAATATTGTTATGAAAAACAATTTACACCTAAAATTCAAAATTGAGTCAGTATTTCTGAGAGATCCCCAATGTCATCCACTTCAAATATTGATTTTCAATAACTTGAAAAAATGAAAATGGAAAAAATACGCTCAATACCCTACATGATGGCCATAAAAAAAGGTAGCGATGCTACCTTTTTTTGTGCGCCCACCTGGGCTCGAACCAGGGACCCACAGATTATGAGTCTGTTGCTCTAACCAACTGAGCTATAAGCGCGGGGTTGCAATATTACGTATTTTTTTTCTTTCTGTAAACTTAAAAATCGAAAGATTGCATGAAATTCCCATTCGTCCGCAATCCCACAAACACTCCCCAGCGGTGCCCCAATACATCGTGGGATCTATTATACGATGTCACCTGACCATAAGCTTCCAAACCAACATAACTGAGCTTCTTGGCTACCACCAATTGATGGTATACGAGCGTATGTGGATTGCCTTGAAACAATACATTGCCATATATGCGGGATGGATTCATGTAGGATGCAAAAATGTCCCCACCATCATTCAATGCACTTCTGTTCTCTCCTTGCTTGCTGTAATTGAATTGGTAATTCCATCGCCAATTACCACGGGTGTATTGGGTCATGAAAATTCCTTCAGCATAATTGCTACCCAAGGGATGGGCCAAGGGTTGTTGGTCATGTCCCCAAGCTTGGATAGAACTGGCATGCGAATAGGTAAACGGTCTGGTGGCATTGCCCTCCAACAACATGTGCCACCCTGGAAGGACATTAAATACTTTCACACCCAACTGTCCACCGTATTTCAATCCCCACCAACCCGTGCGTGCTCTCACCTCACTCAGCAACCACTCATCCAATAAAAACTGGCCGTAGATCTTGCACTTTTGTTTTTCAGTATAACTCGCTGACAAACCCAAAAGCACATTATCTGCCGATCCCTGCGCATACTCGATGGGGCGCCAAAAGGCCAATGGATTCAGATAGTGCAAATCAAAATTCCTGACGCTGGTAGAATCGTTTCGCTGCCAAATCACCATTTCATACAAGGCGAAATTCCATTTCTTTTTGACATCTATGCTCAACGCGTGCAATCCTATGTATTTCTTCTCTTGACGATCCACTCCGGGCATACCTGAACGCAACTGGGCATAATTGGAGACAAATCGAAAGGGTCCCACTTTGATGGAGATTCGACCATAAGGATAAGTGCTCGATTGGTGACTCAAGAAATGAGAGCGGTAACCTTCGCCAATAAACAACTTGCCTTTGCCCACTTCCATGTGCACATACCTGTTGGCTTGAAATGCTAACTTGCCAGTGTAATCGAATTGCTGAATGATCCCCGAACGATTGCTCATCATTCTTCCCCAACCCCAACGTGAGGTTGTCTCTGAAGACAAATGCTCTAAAGAAGGTTGACCTCCCAAATAAAAGGCACCACCCTCAGCCTGCCATTTCTTGTGGGCGTACCCCGCATTGAGTTGTACGACGCCACACCCCGTGAATTTGGGTTGATGCGTACTGTCCACAGACTGCATGCCTAACAAACCATTGAATTGTGGCAAGAACCAAAACCTTTCCTTTCGCTTGACTTGGTCCCAAGCTGGAACTTGCGGATAGAACAATTGTGATGTGGTGTCCTTTCTCAAAAAACCCATTGCCAGCGAATCATCTAAGGGATGTGAGGGGCGCGACATGTCCCATTGCTGGGCTTGCAGCACGAGCGGAAAAAAGAAAATCAAAGAGATCAACTGTCGCATCATATAACAATATTAAGGATAAAGTAAGTACTTGCTTCGAATGTCCATGTAATGCTTTAAGCCCTCAGACCAAGTTGTGCGAATTTGTTCTTCTGTAAAACCCGTGGACAATTGCTTGCGCAAATCACAAGTCCCCGCGAGCTTATCAAAAAACTGCGGTGAGGTAAACATCGCATCCCCCAATTGCTGATATGCCTCCATGAGATAATCCAATTTCAATTGAAGAGGAGCCGTACAATCTTCGCTTAGATCCCTACCCCCACAAGTTAATCCCTCAAATGGAGGATGATTCACCCTACCCGAAATGGATTGCGGAATAAAAAAGAAATCAGGGTTTTTTAACTCGGGGAAACCAAAAGTTTCAAAGGCCTGTTCTGTGCCGCGACCCACACTCACATTTGTACCTTCAAACCAACACAACGAAGGATAAAGCTGAATGGCACATGCAGAGCGCAAATTGGGTGAGGGCGGTATGGGCAATGCGTATCTGGACTGATGGTCCCATCCCTCACAAGGAATCACCGTTAATTGCGCTTGAAACTTCTGACTTACACCCCATTCTTCACCCACCATCATCATCGCCATTTCACCCAAAGTACATCCATGGAGAATGGGAATGGGAATAACACCCACCATTGACTTTAATGACAAATCCAATATGGGCCCATCAACCACCGATGCATTGGGATTGGGCCGATCCAACACCACAAGCTGTTTTCCATCCCGCTCACAAGCCTGCATCACATAGTAGAGGGTGGACAAATAAGTATAAAATCGAACCCCCACATCTTGGATGTCAAATAAAACAACATCTACATCTTGTAAATCTTCTGCTGTAGGTTGATAATGCTTGCCATAGAGCGACACAATTGGGATTCCCGTCTTTTCATCCACAGAAGAATTCACTTTTTCCCCGGCAGGAACATCGCCACGAAAACCATGTTCAGGCGCAAATACCTTGGAGACTATCACGCGCTTATTGATCAGCTTGTCCACCAAATGCACACCCTCCACCACGGAAGTAGCGTTGGCAACAACGGCAACTCTTTTGTTTTGCAACAAGGGCAAATACAAGGAAGAGCGACTGGCACCAACGGTAACCACTTGGGATGAAACATCCTTCATCACTTCCGACTGTCCCTTGCAAGACAAGAAGACCGTCATCAAACAGAAAAGAAAAAGCCAACGATTCATGTATACAAAATTGGTTCAGGAATAGATTGCTTCTACCTTTGCTCAGCACGAATTATGAGTTTAGCCCGTTTCATATCTTCTCGGATACGCCACCAGCACAAAGGTGGTAGCGCGCGACCCATCGTATGGATCGCCCAAGGAGCAATTGCGTTGGGGATGATCACCATGATGATTTCCATTGGATTGGTGAATGGTTTTCAAAAGGAAATCAAATCCAAAATGGTGGGCTTTGGCGGTCATTTGAAGATTAGTGCCAACATGCAAAATGGTGGCGAAAGTCAATCCCCTATTCTGCGAGACATCACATTAGAAGCCTCACTCTTGCAGCATGGCGCGGTAAAATCCGTTAACGCAACAGCGCATCTTCCCGGAATCATTGAAAGCAAAAAAGATCTTCAAGGTGTTATTCTTAAAGGTGTTGATGACAGCGATGATCACGACTTTTTAAAAGATGTGCTCATTGAAGGAGAGCTCCCGCAATGGGGCGCGCAGGAGAACGACACCGTGCGCGAAATTGTGATCTCCTCCTTTTTACAAAAGGAACTTTCCGCTGAAGTTGGAAAAAAATTAAGTGTCTATTTTCTCACCGGACATGAAACGCCCAGACAGCAGAATTTCGTGGTGAAGGGCATCTACGAATCCGGCTTAGAAGAATTTGATCACAAGATTGTATTTATCTCCCTGCGACAATTGCAACATTATGCGCACTTCGGAATAACACCTCAAGTGGTTATTGAAAGCGAAGACAATCAGCAAGTAACGCTCAATGGAGATGTGGTGGGTTCTCACCAAGATTTTGAATGGTATTGGAAAGTAGGCAATGAAAAAATCAGAGCTTGGCAATTGGTAGTGAGTAAAAACCAAAATTTACCTGTATCGCTAGTCGCTCATGACCTCCGACTTGATTTGCGAGATAGTGTTGCTGTATCGTATCAAGATTCTGTTACCACAATTCAACAGTTTGATACGCCCAATGACCATCTCATAGGAAGTTACGAAATTGCATTAAAAGACTTCGACGAGTTGTATGAAGCACAGCGCGGAATTTATGATTTGATTCCTTTTCAACTCGGTATAGAAAACGTTTTGGAACAACACCCTGAGATCATTGCTTGGCTGCAAATGCTCGACATCAACGTCATCATCATTATTGTATTGATGATTGTGATATCCATCATCAACATGACCTCCGCATTGCTCATCATCATACTCGAAAAACAAAATTTCATTGGTACTTTCAAGGCCATGGGAATGAGCAATTGGCAGTTGTTGAAGGTATTTGTTTTGCATAGCATCGGACTTATTTCCAAAGGGCTTCTTTGGGGCAATGGCATAGGCCTGGGATTGATGCTCATTCAGAAATACACAGGGATTATTCAGTTGGATCCCAATCAATATTATGTCAAAGAAGTGCCCATTGATATTCA
>JBDLUK010000019.1:0-21867 GCA_039805365.1 Bacteroidota bacterium
GCACTTCCTTGGTAAGGAAGAGGTCACGGGTTCAATTCCCGTCAACGGCTCACTTCAAAAACGAATTATATTTCAAGGTTAAACCTTGTTGAATTAGGCAATTTAAAAACGCGATAATTAAAAATTAAAAAAAACGGCTATGGCTAAAGAAAATTTCGACCGTTCCAAACCCCACGTGAACATTGGAACGATTGGTCACGTTGACCACGGTAAAACTACCTTGACTGCCGCCATTACAACAGTATTGGCTAACGCAGGTTTGTCAGAGAAGCGTGATTTCGCTTCAATCGATAACGCTCCAGAAGAAAAGGAGCGTGGTATCACCATTAACACTGCTCACGTAGAGTATTCTACGGCTAATCGTCACTATGCTCACGTTGACTGTCCAGGTCACGCTGACTATGTGAAGAACATGGTTACTGGTGCTGCTCAAATGGACGGAGCTATCTTGGTTGTAGCTGCTACAGATGGTCCTATGCCACAAACACGTGAGCATATCTTGTTGGGTCGTCAGGTAGGTGTTCCTCGTATCGTTGTATTCATGAACAAAGTGGATATGGTTGACGATGCTGAGTTGTTGGATTTGGTTGAAATGGAAATCCGTGAGTTGTTGTCTTTCTATGAGTATGATGGAGACAATACACCAATCATCCGTGGATCTGCTTTGGGTGCATTGAACGGTGAGCCATCTTGGGTTGCTAAATTGATGGAATTGATGGATGCAGTTGATAGCTGGATTCCAATTCCTCCTCGTGAAGTTGAGAAGCCTTTCTTGATGTCAGTTGAAGACGTATTCACTATCACTGGTCGTGGTACTGTTGCAACTGGTCGTATCGAGCGTGGTGTAATCAACACAGGTAACGAGGTTGATATCATTGGATTCAATTCAGAGAAGTTGAAGTCAACTTGTACTGGGGTTGAAATGTTCCGTAAGATCTTGGATCGTGGAGAAGCTGGTGATAACGTAGGTTTGTTGTTGCGTGGTGTAGATAAGTCTGATATCCGTCGTGGTATGGTTATCGCTGCTCCAGGTTCAATCACTCCTCACACTGATTTCAAAGCTGAGATCTATGTATTGAAGAAAGAAGAAGGTGGACGTCACACTCCATTCCATAACAAATACCGTCCTCAGTTCTATTTCCGTACAACTGACGTTACAGGTGAAATTAACTTGGAAGCTGGTCGTGAGATGGTATTGCCAGGAGATAACGTATCTATCACTGTAAAGTTGATCGCTCCAATCGCGATGGACAAAGGTTTGCGTTTCGCAATCCGTGAAGGTGGTCGTACAGTTGGTGCTGGTCAGGTAACTGATATCATCGCTTAATTGAATTGCACATTATAAGTGAAGGTGGGTCCTTGGATACCACCTTCACTTTGGTGTTTAATGACGGTTTAATAAACACGGGCATAGTTCAATGGTAGAATAGCGGTCTCCAAAACCGTTGATCTTGGTTCGAATCCAGGTGCCCGTGCAAACGAGATAAAATTTAAAATAATGGCTAGCATCAAAACATATATCTCAGAATCTTATAATGAATTAGTGAGCAAAGTAACTTGGCCTACTTGGTCTGAGTTACAAGAAAGTACTGTTTTGGTTTTCATCACTACTTTGATATTGACAGTATCCATTTTTTTGATGGATTTTGTTTTTGGTGTAAGCGGTGACTCAACATCTACTTGGAAAGGTGTAGTAGGCTTCATTTATTCATTTTTAAGCTAATTCTGGGTCATGAGTGATATCGAAAAAAAATGGTACGTAGTGCGTGCCATCAGTGGAAAGGAAAAGAAGGTCAAGGAATTTATTGAGAGTGAAATAAAAGCCCGTGGTATGCAAGATTACGTGGCTCAAGTATTGATTCCAACTGAGAAAGTTTTCCAAATTCGCAATGGTAAAAAGATTAGCAAGGAGCGTTCTTATTTGCCAGGTTACGTATTGATCGAAGCGAATTTGATAGGTGAGATTCCACATATCATCAGAAACATCACCAATGTTATTGGTTTTTTGGGTTCTGAGAAAAAGGGCGAGCCAATTCCGTTGCGATTGTCTGAAGTGAATCGTATTTTGGGTAAGGTGGATGAATTGGCTGAGAGTTCTGAGGAAATCAATATTCCATATGTTGTTGGCGAAAGTGTCAAGGTTATAGACGGCCCATTCAATAATTTTTCTGCTGTTATTGAAGAAATCAATGAAGAGAAGAAGAAGTTGAAAGTAAGCGTGAAAATTTTTGGTCGTAAGACTCCATTGGAGTTGAGCTACATGCAAGTAGAAAAAGAGAGTTAATTAAGTAGAACTAAAAACGTGTCTTGGTTGTAATGTAACCTAATGTTACGAAGCTTCCCTTTACAACCCGGAGCGATGATTAAATAAATAATAAAATGGCGAAAGAAATAACTGGATTTGTAAAACTGCAGATCAAAGGTGGCGCCGCGAACCCTTCTCCCCCCGTAGGACCTGCATTGGGTTCTAAAGGTGTCAATATCATGGAGTTCTGTAAGCAGTTTAATGCTAGAACTCAAGATAAGGCAGGAAAGGTTTGTCCCGTGTTGATTACTGTTTATGCTGACAAGTCTTTTGACTTTGTTATCAAGACAGCTCCCGCGGCGGTGCAACTTTTAGACGCTTCAAAAGCAAAACAAGGCGCAGCTGAGCCTAACCGTCAAAAGGTTGGTTCTGTATCTTGGGAGCAAGTAAAGGCGATTGCAGAAGACAAGATGCCTGATTTAAACTGCTTCACGATTGAATCAGCTATGAGTATGGTAGCAGGTACTGCGAGAAGTATGGGTATTCAGGTAACAGGAGAACGCCCTTTTTAATGTAAAACTGAGAAGAAATGGCAACGATTACAAAGAACCGTAAGGCAGTCGCTGGAAAGTTTGATCCTACCAAGGCTCACACGCTAGTAGAAGCAGCCGATGTGGTAAAGAAAATTACCACCACTAAGTTCGATGCGTCAGTGGACATCGCTGTTCGTCTCGGTGTAGATCCTAAAAAATCTAACCAAATGGTACGTGGCACTGTATCTCTTCCTCACGGAACAGGTAAAGATGTTCGTGTATTGGTTTTGTGTACTCCTGACAAGGAGGCTGAAGCAAAAGCTGCAGGAGCAGACCACGTTGGTTTGGCGGAATACATTGAAAAGATCAAAGGCGGATGGACCGATGTTGACGTTATTATTACCACACCCAGCGTAATGGGTCAGGTGGGAGCCTTGGGTAGAATTCTCGGACCAAGAGGATTAATGCCTAACCCCAAAACTGGTACAGTTACGATGGATGTTGGCAAAGCAGTTACAGAGAAGAAAGCTGGTAATATTGATTTCAAAGTAGACAAGGCAGGTATTGTTCACACAAGTATCGGTCGTGTTAGTTTTGATGCTCAACAGCTTGCTGAGAATGCACAAGAGTTGATTTCAACCCTTGTAAAATTGAAGCCTTCTGCTGCTAAGGGTACTTACGTGAAGAGCATTTTTATGTCTTCAACAATGAGTGCCGGTGTTCAAGTAGATACTCGATCAGCTAACTAATCAGGTCAAATTCGGAGGAAACTAAAATGAACAAAGACCAAAAGAATCAGCAAATTGCAGAGCTAGTAGAGATGTTGAACAACACCAACATTTTCTATTTCGCTGACACTGCAGCACTGAATGCCGAAGCGACCAGCAACTTCCGTAGAGAATGCTTCAAGAACAATGTTAGCATGCGTGTCGTAAAAAACACGTTGTTAAGAAAGGCATTGGAGCGTATCGAAGGGAAAGAAATTGCACCATTATTTGACGCATTGAAAGGCAACACTGCCGTAATGACATCAGACGTGGTGAATGTTCCTGCTCGTTTGATCAAGGACTTCAGAAAAAAACACGGAAAACCGCTTTTGAAAGGTGCGTTTATCTTGGAAGATTGTTACGTAGGAGATGAAATGTTAGACTCACTCGTTGCTATGAAGAGCAAAGAAGAGTTGGTTGGCGATATCATCGGCTTGTTGCAATCACCAGCGAGAAACATTATTTCTGCACTTCAAGCAAATGCGGACAAGAAATCCGAAACAGCGCAAGAAGAACAAAGCGCTTAATTTGTTCTAAAAAAATTATTAGAAACTTTTAATATCAAATACAATGGCAGATTTGAAAGCAATGGCTGAAAGCCTCGTTAACTTGACAGTAAAACAAGTTAACGAATTAGCTACCATTTTGAAAGACGATTATGGAATTGAGCCAGCTGCTGCGGCAGTTGTAATGGCTGCTCCAGGCGCAGGTGCTGCTGCTGAAGAGAAAACATCTTTCGATGTTGTATTGACAGAAGCGGGTGCCAATAAGTTGGCAATTGTTAAACTAGTGAAAGATCTTACTGGTCTTGGCTTGAAAGAAGCAAAAGACGTAGTAGATAAAGCTCCATCTGATTTGAAGAGCGGTGTTTCCAAAGACGAAGCAAACGCTTTGAAGACCCAATTAGAAGAAGCAGGAGCGAAAGTTGAGATCAAGTAATCAACCGACCCTATTTTAAGTTTAGGCCTCCTGCAGTGCAGGGTGGCCTAAGCTTATTTTCAGCACTTAGGTGCTCTTTTGTATTTCAGATTATTTTAGTCAACCAAAAAAGTAAAGACCCTTGGCAACGCTTAAAAAAACAGATGGAAGAGTTAATTTCTCTTCTACGAAAAGTTTCTATGATTACCCTGATTTTCTAGAAATTCAATTGGCATCGTTCCGTGAGTTTTTCCAATTAGAAACTAATCCGGAAAACCGCAGTAACGAAGGTCTATTCAAAGTATTTGCTGAGAATTTCCCAATTACTGATACCCGTAATCAGTTTGTATTGGAATTCTTGGATTATTTTATTGATCCACCCCGCTACACCATTGATGAGTGTATCGAGCGTGGATTAACCTATAGCGTTCCCTTGAAGGCTAAGTTGAAGTTGTATTGTACAGACCCTGAGCATGAGGATTTTGAAACCATCGTTCAGGATGTGTATTTGGGAACCATCCCATACATGACTCCACAAGGATCTTTTGTGATCAATGGTGCGGAGCGTGTTATCGTATCGCAATTGCATCGTTCTCCTGGTGTGTTCTTCGGTCAAAGCCGTCATGCCAATGGAACGAAGTTATATAGTGCACGTATTATTCCTTTTAAAGGTTCTTGGATTGAATTTGCTACAGACATTAATAATGTCATGTATGCATACATCGATCGCAAGAAAAAGTTACCTGTAACAACTTTGTTACGTGCGATTGGTTATGAAAGTGACCGTCAAATTTTGGAAATTTTCAACCTAGCTGAAGAAGTTAAAGTTTCTAAGGCTGGTTTGGGTAGAGTATTGGGTCGTCGTTTGGCTGCCCGTGTTTTGCGCACTTGGATTGAAGATTTTGTTGATGAGGATACAGGTGAGGTTGTTTCTATCGAGAGAAATGAGGTGATGTTGGATCGTGAGACAATTCTTGAAGAGCATCACATTGATTTGATTGTAGATAGCGGTGCTAAGGTTGTTATTCTTCACAAAGAAGAAAGCAATGCTGCTGATTTTACAATCATTCACAACACTTTACAAAAAGACACAACTAACTCTGAGAAAGAAGCGGTTGAGTACATCTACCGTCAATTGCGTAACGCTGAGCCACCAGATTTGGAAACTGCTCGCGGTGTTATTGACAAGTTGTTCTTCTCTGAGCAACGTTATGATTTGGGTGAAGTAGGTCGTTTCCGTATTAATCGTAAATTAGGATTGAATATTGATTCGAATCAACGCACATTGACCAAAGAGGACATCATGTCAATCATTACTTATTTGATTGAATTGGTTAACTCTAAGGCTGATGTAGATGATATTGATCACTTGTCGAACCGTCGTGTTCGTACAGTTGGTGAGCAGTTGTACAATCAATTTGCTGTTGGTTTGGCTCGTATGGCTCGTACCATTCGTGAGCGTATGAACGTTCGCGATAACGAGGTATTTACACCAATCGACTTGATCAATGCAAAGACATTGAGTTCAGTAATTAACTCATTCTTTGGAACCAATCAGTTGTCTCAATTTATGGATCAAACCAATCCATTGTCTGAAGTTACGCACAAGCGTCGTATGTCAGCCCTTGGACCCGGTGGTCTTTCGAGAGAACGAGCAGGATTTGAGGTTCGTGACGTTCACTATACCCACTATGGTCGTTTGTGTACCATTGAAACACCAGAAGGACCGAACATTGGTTTGATTTCTTCTTTGTGTGTTTACGCAAAAATTAACCGTCTTGGATTTATTGAGACTCCTTACAGAAAAGTAGACAACGGTAAAGCTTCAATGGATAACAATGGAGTTATTTACTTGACTGCTGAAGATGAGGATTCAAAAGTAATTGCACAGGCAAATGCGATTGTAGATGAAAAAGGTAATTTCTTAACATCTACAGTTAAAGCACGTTTGGAAGGTGATTTCCCAATCATCCCACCAACAGATTTGAGTTTGATGGACGTTGCTCCAAACCAAATTGCGTCAATCGCGGCATCATTGATTCCTTTCTTGGAGCATGATGATGCTAACCGTGCATTGATGGGCTCAAACATGATGCGTCAGGCAGTTCCATTGATGCGCCCAGAAGCGCCAATCGTAGGAACTGGTTTGGAAGGTCGTGTTGCCAAAGATTCTCGTGTATTGTTGACTGCAGAAGGAGAAGGTGTTGTAGAATTTGTTGATGCCAATGAAGTTCGTATTCGTTACAAGCGTAACGAGGAAGATGAGTTGGTGAGTTTTGATTCAGCAGTGAAGTCTTACAACATTCGCAAGTTCTCTAAAACTAACCAAAGTATGTGTGTTAACCTTCGTCCAATTGTGATGAAGGGAGATAAAGTTACTGAAGGGCAGATTCTAGTAGAAGGTTACGGAACTCGTCAGGGTGAATTGGCCTTAGGTAGAAACTTGAAAGTAGCTTTCATGCCTTGGAAGGGTTATAATTTCGAGGATGCTATCGTAATTTCAGAGCGTGTTGTAAGAGAAGATATTTTCACTTCTATTCACGTAGATGAGTACACTACTGAAGTGCGTGATACAAAGCGTGGTGTAGAGGAGTTGACCTCAGACATTCCGAACGTTTCTGAAGAAGCTACTCGTGATTTGGATGAGAATGGAATTATTCGCGTTGGTGCTGAAGTGAAAGAAGGTGACATTTTAATTGGAAAGATTACTCCTAAGGGGGAAACAGATCCTACTCCAGAAGAAAAATTGTTACGTGCGATCTTCGGTGATAAGGCGGGTGATGTAAAAGATGCTTCTTTGAAAGTCCCACCAGCTGCTACAGGAGTTGTTATTGATAAGAAGTTGTTCCAACGTCAAATCAAGGAGAAGAAAGCTCTTAAGACAACAGAAAAAGCACAGGTTGATCAATTGGATCGTGAGCACGAAAAAGAAGTTGCTGATTTGAAGCGAATTTTGGTTGAGAAACTATTGGCTCTTGTAAAAGACATGACATGCCAAGGTGTATTCAACTATTTCAAAGAAGAACAGATCAAGAAGGGAACGAAATTCAATGCCAAAGCACTTACTACAATTGATTACAGTGTTGTAAATGCCGATAGTTGGACCAAAGACGATCATGCTAATGATTTGATTAAGCGTGCGATTCACAACTACAATTTGAAGTTCAACGAGTTATTGGGTTCTTACAAGCGTAAGAAGTTCCAATTGACCGTGGGTGATGAATTACCAGCGGGTATTGTGAAGTTAGCTAAAGTTTATATTGCTCAAAAGCGTAAGTTGAGAGTGGGAGATAAGATGGCGGGTCGTCACGGAAATAAGGGTATTGTTGCCCGTATTGTAAGAGACGAAGACATGCCGTTCTTGGAAGACGGTTCTACAGTGGATATCGTTTTGAATCCATTGGGGGTACCATCTCGTATGAACTTGGGTCAGATTTATGAGACCGTATTGGGATGGGCAGGATTGAAGTTAGGTAAAACATATGCAACACCAATTTTTGATGGAGCTAGTTTTGATGACATCAATACCTATACTGATGAGGCTGGAGTGCCACGTTATGGTGTGACTTATTTATATGATGGTGGAACTGGAGAACGTTTTGAGCAACCTGCTACTGTAGGTGTAATTTACATGATCAAGTTGAGCCACATGGTAGATGACAAGATGCACGCTCGTTCAATCGGTCCATACTCGTTGATTACTCAACAACCATTGGGTGGTAAAGCCCAGTTTGGAGGTCAGCGTTTTGGAGAGATGGAGGTTTGGGCATTGGAAGCCTTTGGTGCGGCTAACATTCTACAAGAGATTTTGACTGTTAAGTCTGATGACGTAATGGGAAGAGCTAAATCTTATGAGTGTATCGTAAAAGGAGAGAATATGCCTACACCAGGAATTCCAGAGTCATTCAATGTATTGCTTCACGAACTTCGTGGCTTGGGATTGAATATCACTTTGAATCCAACTCATTCAAACAACTAATTAGAGAGCGTTTAACATTATATTGAACAAGATGCTTCAAGCAAAAAAAGTAAATAAACAATCCAGCGATTTCAAATCGATAACTATCAGTTTGGCCTCACCAGAGGACATTTTGAGTCGCTCGATGGGAGAGGTTTTAAAACCAGAGACCATCAACTATCGTACATACAAGCCCGAGCGTGACGGTTTGTTTTGCGAAAAGATTTTTGGTCCAGTGAAGGATTACGAATGTCATTGCGGAAAATACAAGCGTATTCGTTACAAAGGAATCGTTTGTGACCGTTGTGGTGTAGAAGTAACGGAGAAGAAAGTGCGTCGTGAGCGTATGGGGCACATTTCTTTGACTGTTCCTGTAGCGCACATTTGGTATTTCCGTTCATTGCCAAACAAAATTGGTTATTTGTTGGGTATGCCAACAAAGAAATTGGATCAAATCATTTATTACGAGCGTTATGTTGTAATCAATGTGGGTCCAGCAACCAATGCGGAAGGTAATGCTTTGGGTGAAGGGGATTTCTTGACAGAAGAAGAGTACATGGATATCATGGAAAAACTTCCAAGAGAGAACCAATATTTGGATGATAAGGATCCAAATAAATTTGTAGCTAAAATGGGAGCTGAGGCTTTGCATGAGATGTTGTCTCGTATCAACTTGGATGAGTTGTCTTACGAATTGCGTCACAAGGCTAGCACTGAGACATCTCAACAAAGAAAGAATGAGGCATTAAAGAGATTACAAGTTGTAGAGGCGTTTCGTGATGCCAATACACGTATCGTGAATAAGCCTGAGTGGATGATTACACGTGTGGTTCCAGTTATTCCTCCCGAGTTGCGTCCATTGGTTCCATTGGATGGTGGACGTTTTGCAACATCGGATTTGAATGATTTGTACCGTCGTGTTATTATTCGTAACAATCGTTTGAAGCGTTTGGTTGAAATCAAAGCTCCAGATGTGATTTTGCGTAACGAGAAGCGTATGCTTCAAGAGGCAGTTGATTCTTTGTTTGACAACAGTCGTAAATCGTCAGCAGTAAAAACAGAAAGTAATCGTCCTTTGAAATCTTTGTCAGACTCTTTGAAGGGTAAGCAAGGACGTTTCCGTCAAAACTTATTGGGTAAGCGTGTAGACTATTCAGCTCGTTCGGTTATTGTTGTAGGTCCAGAATTGAAATTGCATGAGTGCGGTTTGCCTAAGGACATGGCAGCCGAGTTGTTCAAGCCATTTATCATTCGTAAGATGATTGAGCGCGGTATCGTTAAGACCGTAAAATCTGCGAAGAAAATTGTGGATAAGAAAGAAGCGATAGTTTGGGATATTTTGGAGAACGTTTTGAAAGGACATCCAGTTCTTTTGAACCGTGCACCAACACTTCACAGACTAGGTATTCAATCTTTCCAGCCTAAGTTGATCGAGGGTAAAGCAATTCAATTGCATCCATTGGTATGTACAGCATTCAACGCTGACTTTGATGGTGACCAGATGGCTGTTCACGTTCCACTAGGACCAGCGGCAATCTTAGAAGCCCAAATGTTGATGTTGGCATCTCATAATATCTTGAACCCAGCGAATGGAGCACCGGTGACGGTACCTTCTCAGGACATGGTATTGGGATTGTATTACATTACCAAATCACGTGTTGGCACTCCAGAGCATCCTTGTAAAGGAGAGGGAATGACATTCTATTCTCCAGAAGAGGTCATCATTGCCTTTAATGAAGGTAAGTTGGATTTGCATGCAAACATTAAAGTACGTTGGACAGATTATGCGGGTAACGCCAGTATTATCGAAACGACATGTGGACGTGTAATTTTCAATGAAGTTGTTCCAAAAGAAGTTGGATTCATCAATCAATTGTTGACGAAGAAGGCTTTGCGTGATATCATTGGTGATATTTTGAAAATAGTTGGAGTAGCAAGAGCTGCAAAGTTCTTGGATTCAATGAAAGATTTGGGATACTATTGGGCATTTAAAGGCGGTTTGTCTTTCAAATTGTCTGACGTAGTTATTCCTGCAGAAAAAGATAAATTGGTTGGCGATGCAACATCTAAAGTTGCTGAGGTATTTGAGAACTATAACATGGGTCTTATTACCAACAACGAGCGTTACAACCAAGTAATTGATATTTGGACAAATACCAATTCTCGTTTGACCAACATTTTGATGGATCGTTTAAAGACCGACCAGCAAGGATTCAATAGCATCTATATGATGTATGATTCTGGAGCTCGTGGATCTAAAGAGCAGATTCGTCAGTTGGCTGGTATGCGTGGATTGATGGCTAAGCCACAAAAGAATGCAGCTGCGGGTGGTCAGGACATGATTGAGAACCCCATCTTGGCAAACTTCAAGGAAGGTTTGTCGATCTTGGAGTACTTCATCTCTACTCACGGTGCTCGTAAAGGTTTGGCCGATACGGCGTTAAAGACAGCTGATGCTGGTTATTTGACACGTCGTTTGGTTGACGTTGCTCAAGATGTTATTATCCATGAAGTGGATTGTGGCACATTGAGAGGATTGGTTACTTCCGCTTTGAAAAAGGCTGATGAAGTTGTTGAAAGCTTGCGTGATCGTATTTTGGGTCGTGTAAGTGTTCACGATGTTTATCATCCAGAAACGGGAGAATTGATTGTTGAAGGTGCTCAAGAAATTGACGAAGACATCGCTGATGCAATTGATAATTCAGGAATCGAAGAAGTTGAAATTCGTTCTGTATTGACTTGTGAGAGCAAGCGCGGTGTATGTGCGAAGTGTTATGGTCGTGATTTGGCTACTGGTAAAATGGTTCAAGAAGGTTTGGCTGCAGGTGTTATTGCTGCTCAATCTATTGGTGAGCCAGGTACACAGTTGACATTGCGTACGTTCCATACCGGTGGTGCTTCATCTGCGAGTGCAATTGATAGTGATATCAGAGCGAAGTACAGTGGAGTAGTAGAGATTGATGAACTTCGTACCGTTGTTACCGAAAAAGGAAAAACAACTGTTGTATCACGTTCTTCAGAATTGAAGATTACTGACGACAAGACAGGTGCTACGGTAATGACTATCAATTTACCTTACGGTTCTACATTGATGGTTCAGCACAATGATACAGTTAAGAAGGGAGATGTGCTTTGTGAGTTCGATCCATTCAACAGTGTTATCGTCACAGAAGAAGATGGAGTTGTAACATTTGATGCGGTTGAAGAAGGAATTACTTTCAAAACTGAAGTCGATGAGCAAACTGGATTCTCTGAGAAAATTATCATTGAGACCAAGGATAAGAAGAAGAACCCAAGCATTGAAATTGTTCGCAATAAAGAAGTAGTTAAAGTATACTCATTGCCAGTGGGCGCCCATTTGAATGTTGAGAATGGACAGAAGTTGACAAAAGGTACTATTTTGGCTAAGATTCCAAGAATGGCAGGTCGTGGTGGTGACATCACGGGAGGTCTTCCTCGTGTAACGGAATTGTTCGAAGCTCGTAATCCATCTAACCCAGCTGTAGTTTCTGAAATCGACGGTATTGTTGAATACGGAAAAATCAAGCGTGGTAATCGTGAGATTGCAGTAAAATCGAGAACTGGAGAAGAGCGCAAGTATTTGATTCCATTGTCCAAGCATATCTTGGTTCAATCAGAAGACTTTGTACGTGCAGGTATGCCATTGTCTGATGGCGCAATATCTCCAGGAGACATCTTAGATATTCAAGGTCCAACTGCTGTTCAAGAGTACTTGGTAAATGAGATTCAAGAGGTTTACCGATTGCAGGGTGTGAAAATCAACGACAAGCATTTTGAAGTAATTGTACGTCAAATGATGCGTAAGGTTGAAATCACAGATGCAGGTGATACTCGATTCCTAGAAGGAACTTCAGTTGATAAAGCTGAATTCTTGGAAGAGAATGATTTGTTGTTCGATAAAGTTGTTATTTTGGATCAAGGTGAAAGTGATCGCTATATGCCAGGTCAAATCATCAGCGTTCGTCAAATGCGTGATGAGAATTCAAATTTGAAGAGAAATGACAACAAGGAAATCGAAGCTCGTCCAGCTGTAACAGCTACTGCTCGTCCAATGTTGCAAGGTATTACGCGTGCTTCATTGCAAACGGAGTCATGGATTTCAGCTGCATCTTTCCAAGAAACAACCAAGGTTTTGAATGAAGCTGCGGTTCAAGGAAAGACGGATTACTTGATTGGATTGAAAGAAAACGTAATCGTTGGACATCATATCCCAGCAGGTACAGGAGTTAGAAGATTCCAGAAGATGATTGTTGGATCCAACAAAGAGTATGTTGATCTAATTGCTAAAAAGGAAAGTGAAGCAAGTGTTTAATTTCTTCAGATTAAAATCAATAAAATCCCCCTTTTATAGGGGGATTTTTTTTGCTAATATGTTAAATTTGTTTATGAATGCACGCATCTTCCTTAGTTCGATTTTCATTCTTATTTCTATTCAAATTTTCTGTCAAATCGACAACGATTCGTTGAGTCTCAGAAAACAGGTACTTCCATTATTCAATATTGATACCACTCAGTTTGTCAAAAATGAGATATCTACTTTAAATAGTTTCAGTTTACGTGATGTTCGAGAAATTCCAGGAAATATTGAGGTGATTACCCAGGAGGAAATTCAAGCCATGGGTGCAACCGATTTGATTGAAGTTTTGAATATGGTATCTGGGATTGCATTGGGAAGAGATGTGGAAGATGCAGTAGGAGTTGGATTCAGAGGTTTATGGGCTCAGGAAGGTAAAGTGATGGTTATGATTAATGGAAGTCCTGTCAATGATTTGGATTATGGAACATACAATCTTGGAGGTAGGCTACCAGTAACTTTTATCAATCGAATTGAAATTACCCTTGGACCTGGATCTCTGAAATATGGCGGGACAGCAGCTTTGGGTGTTATTAATATTATCTTAAAAGATCGTCAGGATTCAGGAGGAACTTGGGTCAATACGGAGTTTGGTAGAAGTAATGGTTATAATAGTAGAAAGTCTTTTGGCTTTGCGGGTAATTATCTTCTAGAAAATGATTATCAATTATCGGTTCATTTGAATTCAACATCAAGTCTTCGATCAACCAGTGAACAGCCATATGGCCGTGGTGCGTCCCTTTCGTGGGGAGATAGTTCGCAGGTTGATTGTAACAATATTATGATTTCATTGAAGAAGAATAGGTTTAGTTCTTCCTTATTTTTTAGTGATTATCAATACAATATTTCTGATCAGGCTAATTCGGTTTTGATGTCACAATTTGGTGGTGATTTGACGTGGGAGAAGAAGTTATTTCGTAAGAGTGTTTTGACTTTGCATACCATATATATTGATCAATTGCCATGGATAGATATCAATACAGCTGATACTTCGGTATTTAACTCAAATACGCATTCTAACAAAACCATTCAAAATTTATTTATTACAACCAAGTTCAATCCCAAGTTATCCGTTGACTATGGCCTTCAAGGATACCAACAGAATAGTTCCATCATCATGCGTAATTTGACCTTTCGATATAATGATAGGAAGAAGATACGGGTCAATGATTTGGCAGCTTTTGCTGAGGTAGTTTTAAAAGGTAAATTGGGAGTTATTACAATGGGAGGAAGATTGGAGTATAATAGCTTCACGCATTTGCTTTACTCGCCACGGATTTCATATACCAAAATCATTAAAGATTTTTACTTCAAAGGGATGTATGTAGAATCCTTTAAGACGCCAACGGTACAAAACGTGAATCTATCTTTAAACAAAAGACTTATTCATGAAACAGTACGTTCTTTCGATTTTGCGCTCGGAGCAAACATAGGTGTTAAACACAATGGTGAGTTATCTCTTTTTAGAAACCAAATTCTAAATCCAATTGTCTATTTGTATGATCCAATTATCAACCAAGACTACTATGTAAATAGAACCAATTCGGGCTCATATGGTTGGGGATTTAGATATTACTTTAAAAACAAGAATACTTTTTTGAAAATTAGCGGAAGTAGATATCATATAATTGAACAATCAAATTTGCCTGAAACGGAGACGATGACAAGCAAGGATGCTTATTTGGCCATGCCCAATTATCGATTCTCCCTGCAGTGTTCACAAACCATTTTACCTAGCTTAACTGTGCATTTTTCTGTGCTATATCAATCAGAATTTTATCAGCGCAGTTATCAATCCGAGCAAGCTATTAAAAATGGTCCACTAATTAATGCGGGTATTCAAAAGTCATTCTTACAAAATGACAATTTGAAGTTAAACGTTGGAATGAACAATATCCTAAATAGCCATTACACGGTTGGGGTTGCAACAGATTCGGAAATTAGTCCAATGCCTTTGTTTTATCGACAATTTAATATTTCATTACTATATAAATTATAATTCAGTGAGATATTTACTATTTATCCTATTTACGATAGGAGCATCGTCAGTTTCCTTATCGCAACCTACTGATTCACTTCAATGGGCAGAAAGGAAAATAGTTTCTGCATATGAATTATTTGGAGATGAGAAATACAATTCGGCAGAGGAACTTGGATTGAAAATTCTTGCATTTGCTGATCGGCATTATGAGCAGCTTATTCTGGCTCGTGCAAGTGCGTTGCTGTCAGAATTAAATCGTACTCAAGGTCGATATTTAGATGCTATTGAGTATTCAATAATTGGAATTGAGAATAGTAAGTATCTTTCTCCTGAGGTTTATTTGACGAATTCATTGTCTCAAGTTAGATGCTTGGATGAATTAGAGATTTGGGATCGGAATATCGATTTGTGTGATGACTTAAAATCCCAAATGTCGGCCAGTGCATCTATTAATGAGCGTGCCTCTGTGCACTATTATTTAGCCAAAGCATTGATTGGAATTAATCGATATGATTTAGCATATAAGGAAATCAGTGGATTATTGTCTCGTGGTGATTTTAAGAATTTGGATTCCCCGTTTTTGAAAGATAATATTCTTGAATTGGAGATTGATTATTTGGTTCATGAAAATCAATTGGATTTGGCGAAAAGGAAAATTTTAGATTTGATTATTTCAGTTGAGTTTTATAATAAAACAGAATATTTAGCCCATTTGTATCAAAAAGTTGCTGGTATTTGCTCAGATATGGGGTCTTTTCAAGATGCTTTGTTTTATTATAACAAGGCCATGTCATTTGCACCCAATGATTTTTTGAGAAAATCATTGATTCTGATTGGAAGATCTCAAGTATATATTCAAGCCAATAGTTTGGATTTGGCTTTGATTGAATTGGAAAAAGCTTTAGATGCCGCTGAAGTTTTGAATAACAGTTTTATCAAAAGTCTTGCATATGGATTAATGGCGCGCATAAATGGAGACAAAGGATTTTTATCCATTGCGCTGATCGATGCCCAAAAGGGTCTCGAGCAAGCAAAGGCCATTGACGATTTACCTCTTCAACTTGAAATTAATGAGTTGATTAGGGATTTACATAAGGCCAATCAATCCATGGAAAAGGTAAAGGAAAGTCAGAAAATCTGCAATGACCTTAAGTCTAAAATTTTGGGAGAGTTGGATAAGAAAAGAACTCAAAAAGCAGAATTGATTTTGCGAATTCGTAATAAAGAACTAACCACTCTTTCCAAGATACAATCTCAGCGTAATGAGCGTCTTTTGCTTAATCAGCAACTCTCCAAAGCCAAAGAAGAACAGCGCTACATTGAACTTAAACTATCAAATGAGTTAATTGTACAAAACGAAGTTAATGCGAGAGAGAAGGCCATAAGTGAATTGCGATTATTGCAATCTGCCCATGAAAGTGATCTTCAGCGATTGCAAATTATTGAACTTGAAAAGATAAAAGTCAAAGAAGCGCTGCGCATAAATGAATTGAGTAATGCCCAAATCGAAAAAGAAAAGAATATTGAAATCCTTAGACAAAGTAATGAGAACTTGATAAAGGCAGATCAGATTAAACAATTGGAGCTTGATCAGCAAGAAACACAACGGATTTATGGAATTGTTTTCACAATAGTCTTGCTGGGAATCGTGGTTATCTTGATTTTTTTCTTAGGTAGTTTGCGCAAGAAAAATAGGATTATACGATCGAATAGCCAAGAGATTAGCCACTTCAATACTGAGTTGAAAGAAAAGAACTTTGAGATTGTTTCGGGTATCGAGTACGCTAGTAAATTTCAAGAGATTATTTTTCCCAATGAAAGTATTATCAATGGCAGAGGGTTAGAGGGATTTGTACTGCATCGCGCGCTGGATTTGGTCTCGGGAGATTTACCGTTTGTCCTGAAAATGGATGGATATACTTATGTAGCCGCGGTAGATTGTATTGGACACGGTGTTTCAGCCTCCATGCTTTCTATCATGACCTATTTTAACTTGAATGATATTATCAAGTCAGGCGAATCCAAGAACTGTTCTGATATTCTTCAAAACTTGCATCAACGTTTAATCAATAGAAAAGAGCAAGAGGATTTTAAAAGCATTATTGTAAGTGTTGATGTGGCATTGGTAAGAATACCTCATTTTGAGAGTAAGGTTCAATTTGCAGGAGCCAATTTACCATTGATAATCAAGAGAAAGAATGGTGTTGAATTAATTAAAGGTACGCCTATTTCCATTGGTGAGGCTCATGGGAGGAAGCAGTTCAAATTCAATCATCTCGATATCGACCTTTCCGTGGGGGATGAAATTTATCTTTTCAGTGATGGATTCTTTCATCAATTTGGCGGAGTTGATTTGAAACAAAAGTTATCCAAAAAACGTACACTAGATTTTGTACAAAAAATGGATCAGGAGAACTTTAAAAATAGGAAGAAAGAGGTTACTGATTTCTTTGACCATTGGAGAGCCAATGCTCCTCAAACCGACGATATGGTTTTTATTGGTTTGAAGTATGCTAGCTCCGACGCACCAATTGTATTTCAATTTTCCGGTAGAATTGATGAAACGGTTAATGCTAAAATGATCAATGAATTGAAGCAATTGATCCAAAAAGAATTGAATGACAAGAAATCTTCCAGCTTGATGCTGATGGCATCCATTGAATTGTTGGACAACGCTCTCCGATATAGTTCTAATTCATCAGTGGAAATTCAAGTAAGAGATTTAGGTGATAAGCTTCGTTTGGTTGTGAGCAATCAAGCGATGGAAGAAGATTTCAATAAATTGAATCATGCCATTTTGCATTATGCACAATTGACCAATCCAGAAATGGAGGATTTGTATTTGGCCAAATTAAATCATAGTGCATTCAATAATCGAGGTGGTGCAGGACTTGGACTACTGCAATTAATAAGAAAAGGAATCCAATTCGAGAATATTTCATCCGATATCGTAAAGGACAAGCTAATCAAATTTTCAGTTACTGTCAATTTCAAAAAATAAATCATGACCATATTAAATATCCCTGCTACGTCATCTACTCCAGAAGTTGACTATAATATTTTGAACGATGTACAACGCATAACGGGAGTTTCGACTCCTATTGATTCTGTTGAATTTTATTCACCAATGATCAATTGGATCAATCAAAATGCAAACTATCTGAAGGAAAATTGTGTCTTTGAATTCGAGTTGAATTACTTTAATTCTTCGTCAATGAAAGCTTTGGTTTGGTTGTTACAGCAAATTGAAGAAATGATTTTAAATGGAAAAACATGGTCCATTTGTTGGGTAATTGTAGAGGACGATGAATTTATGGAGGAAGCTGCAGAAGCTATGCAAACCCTATTAGAAATTCCTGTTATTGTTGCAAGGCGTGCTTGAGTTGATTCATTTTTTCATCATCAATTCCGAGATGAAAAACAAGTCTTACTTTGTTAGGCCCAAATGGGAAACAGAGAATACCACGTTCTTTTAGCCATTCGACCATTTCTAGAGCCCCATCTTTTTCTTTGGTTTCTGCGATAACAATGTTGGTTGAAGTAGGGTAGATGTTGTTAATCAATGGATGATTGATGAGAATATCCGCTATTTCTTTGGCATTGTTGTGGTCAATTTTTAATCTCTCCACATTATTCGTTAGCGCATAAAGCGCACCGGCTGCAATGATTCCCGCTTGACGCATTCCGCCTCCCATGCTTTTTCTTCTTCTTCTTGCTTTGGCAATAAATGCTTTGCTTCCAACCAAAATGGAGCCAACTGGAGCGCCAAGTCCTTTGCTCAAACAAATGCTGATTGATTCAAATTGAGTCGCATATTCTTTGGGAGAAACACCCGTCTCGATCAATGCATTGAATAACCGTGCACCATCACAATGAAGTTTAAGATTGTTTTCATCACAAACTTTTCTGATCTTTTTGATTTCTTCAAAATCCCAAATCGCGCCACCACCTTTATTCACTGTATCCTCTATACAAACCAAGGTGGTCAAAGGCAAATGAATATCATTTTTGTTATTGATGTTCTTGACAACATCTTGTGCCGTAAATCTACCCAAGTCACCACTAATCAATCTAACGCTGCATCCAGAATTCAATGCGATGCCACCGCCTTCATAAATATAGATGTGAGCCAAATCCGCGCAGATCACTTCGTCACCGGGTTGGGTAAGTACATTGATTGCGATTTGATTGGACTGCGTGCCTGAAGAACAATACAGTGCGGCTTCTGTTCCGAATAATTGGGCACAATATTTTTCCAATTCATTGACCGTTGGATCTTCACCAAATACATCATCGCCCACGGGAGCCTCGGCCATTGCCAATCTCATTTCCTTGGATGGTAGGGTAAAAGTGTCTGATCGCAAATCAATGATGGGATAGCTCATTATGCTTTGGTTTTAAATTCTGATGTAAAGTGGAATGTCAATTCAGGATAGTTGGATTGCTCCATGTCCAAGATGAATTTACTTGGTGCTAAATAAACATCGTGACCTTCTTTGTCGATTACCATGTTGTTTCCTTTGATGCGCTTGAACTCACCCAATTTGCTTTCGTCGGTGGTGGTGATCCAACAAGCTTTGAAGAAGGATTTCGTTTCAAAATCACACTTTGCGCCGTATTCATGTTCCAATCGGTATTTGATTACTTCGAATTGAAGTTCACCCACTGTACCTACAACTTTTCGCGATCCAGGCTCTTGCAAGAACAATTGCGCGACACCTTCCTCGGTTAGTTGACGAATCCCTTTGTCCAATTGCTTGGATTTCATGGGATCTTTATTGATGAGTTCTTTGAATATCTCGGGTGAGAAACTTGGGATTCCGCGGTACTGCATGTTTTCACCTTCAGTCAAGGTGTCTCCAATTTTGAAGTTTCCTGTATCATACAAACCAATTACATCTCCAGGATAAGCTTCTTCAACTGTACTCTTGGCTGATGCCATGAAGGTAACAGGATTGGGATATTTGAATTCTTTTTGAAGACGCGTATGCTTGTAAAATTTGTTGCGCTCAAAAACACCAGATACCACACGCAAGAATGCAATGCGATCACGGTGACGAGGGTCGATGTTCGCATGGATTTTAAATACAAACCCACTGAAGTTTTTGTCTTCCGGTTGAACCATGCGGGTGTCAGACTCGCGCCCTTTGGGATAGGGAGCGATTTCGATGAATTTTTCCAAAAGTTCTTGAACCCCAAAGTTGTTCATCGCAGAACCAAAGAACACGGGGGCCAAATCACCTTTGAGGTATTTCTCTTTGTCAAAAGTGTCATAAACTGAATCGATTAAATCCACATCCTCGCGCAATTGTGTGGCATACTCTCCGCAAAATTTATCCACCAAAGGATCATTTAAATCGGCTACTTGGATTACTTCATCGTTGATTTTTGTTTTCAACGATTCAAATAAATTCAAGGCTTTGTCATACAACTTGTAGACTCCTTTGAAAGAATAACCTTTTGATATCGGCCAAGAGAGTGGTTGAACTTTGATGTCCAATTTCTTTTCTACTTCGTCCAACAAGTCAAATGGATCTTGACCTTCCAAGTCCATTTTATTGATGAAAACGATAACAGGCGTATTTCTCATGCGACAAACCTGCATCAATCTTTCTGTTTGTGACTCGACACCTTTGACGCTATCGATAACAAGAATAACACTGTCGACAGCGGTTAGCGTGCGGTAAGTATCTTCAGCAAAGTCTTTGTGACCCGGAGTGTCGAGCAGATTGATTTGCATGCCGTTGTATTCAAATACCATCACAGATGTAGCGACAGAGATACCTCTTTGGCGCTCGATTTCCATAAAGTCGGATGCGGCAGTCTTGGTAATCTTGTTGCTTTTTACTGCGCCAGCCGTTTGAATGGCACCACCAAACAGCAAAAGTTTTTCTGTCAATGTTGTCTTACCAGCATCGGGGTGAGATATAATGGCGAAGGTCCTTCTGCGACCAATCTCTTCAGTCTTTTCCATACGTTCCGCAAAGATAGGAGTATGAAAAAAAAGAATTCATTTTTTTTCATTGAAATAGAAAGAGTATGCCTATATTTGCACCCACAACATTGCGGGGTGGAGCAGTTGGTAGCTCGTTGGGCTCATAACCCAAAGGCCACAGGTTCGAGTCCTGTCCCCGCTACTAGGAAAAGCCAATCGGAAACGATTGGCTTTTTGCTTGAAAAAAGCGTTGAATGTTTGCATTCAAAAGCTTTTTGAAAGCAAAAAGAAATGGCGACAGCCATTGGCTTTTTCTAGTATAGCCCCTCATTGAGGTCCACCGAGCGCAGCGAGGTATTCCTGAAATTCAGAATCAAACCGAAGGTTTGAATGAATGAAAAGCCGAAAAAAAAACACAATGCTTAGCATCAGAGCTTTTCCTTGTTAAGCCCCACGCATAAGGTCCACCGAGTGAAGTGAGGTAGTCAAAGTGTGATGAATTTATTAGTTGCTATATCCCATTGAAAGCCCCAAATCACCTTTTACTTTTAATTGAATGATTGCCTCGACTGAGTTATTATTTTCGAAACGCAGGGCAGTGTTTTGATCGACACTAATTTTTGCGTGAGACATCGTTTTTAGCACAATCGGTGTGTGTTTTCCTCCAGAAATAGGGCATTGCCATATGGTAATATCTTCAGGAGATGTATTTGTAACTTGGGTATAGAATTTTCCATGTTCATTGTTTCCAAGCACAAAAGCTTCATTGCTTTTGATTACGGTTGTCGAATGTAGAGATTTGATTGAAAAGCACGAGGTAATTACAAGGCAAGCAGTTGCCAAGAGCAGCAAATAGTATTTCATCTTGCTTAAAACATCCGTGTAACCATTTTGTTTAGTCTATTTTGATTTTATGCGGAATGCCGCTCACTGCATTTGAGGGAAGGGCTTTTCCTTGTCAAGCCGCTGCTTAAAGTCTATCAAGCGCAACAAGAAAAAAAGTGCTACTAACCATTTGCTTTCTATAGAGTCTTCAAATAACCTGATTTTTTTCAGCTCTATTTAAGGGATAAGAATCATTTCATCGTCAAAGTATTGATTCATCTTTGCTGAAATGAAAAAAACAATAAAACTCCTGATAGGTTTATTCCTCAT
>JBDLUK010000020.1:0-2965 GCA_039805365.1 Bacteroidota bacterium
GAATCAAATCCCAATCAGGATTACTTGATCATGCTGTTGAATGGGGAGCACATCGCATTTGGGGAGAAAACCACGCTTTGTTTCAATTGCTTACCAATAATGGAGTGGAATGGGTAGATCAGGCTATCCAAGACTATGCATTTGTTGAGGGATATTGGCTAAGCGAATCCATCATGGGTGAACAACAATCTGTGAAGAAATTGAATACCATCCTGGATAGTTTAAAAAATTATCAGGGTGCTGATATGTCAGCCAATTTGTATGCGACCATCAAAGGTCTCCCTGTTTCAACCCAGCATATTTGGAATGCACGATTGGGAATAAAGAATGGCGCTACCACCGACATCATGGGCATTGAAGGTATAGCCTCAGCCATTCAAAATGCTTCATCGGGGAAAACGGAAAGATTAGTAAAAAGTGGTGATTTAGAAACTTTGATTCTTAGCACGTTCAGAGACGTCCCTATCACCTACTCCACCCCCATTGTTGATATAGATTACTCAGGAAATGCTGTGTTGTTAACCGATGCAAATGGTATTGAATGGAAACATGATAAGGTTATTGTCACTGCTCCCATTCCCATTTTGAAAAACAATATTCAGTTTTACCCTACCCTTCCTTCGAAAGCTCAAGCCGCCATTGATGGTACAGCCATGCGAGGAGGGATGCAAGTATTGCTGACTTTCAACCAACGTTTTTGGGCTGGAGATGCCAAGCGACTCCAGATGGATGGTTTATGTCCCAACTTTGAGGTCATCGGATCTGGAGGGAGATCCAATGAAAACTTAAGCTTGATGGCCAATTTATATGGCACCGCTTATGAGACAGCACTTGAAGGTCCTATGCCGATAGTGCCCGCATTGCTTCAGCAATTGGATACTTATTTTGGCGATAGCATCGCCACCAATTCATGGGTTAACTCAGAATCTTATGATTGGGGACAAGATCCTTGGATTCAGGGAACCCAGAGCTATAGTCCTGTTGGAGGTAGTCAAGTGAGATATGGATTTGCAGAAAGTGTCAATCAGAAATTGTATTGGGCCGGTGAGGCAACGCATACGGAAGGACATCATGGAACCATTCACGGAGCCATGGAAACTGCAGTTAGAGCTGTTCAACTCATATTAGAAGAAGCATGAAAAAAGGGTTGATATTTTTCTTTTTGATTGGAGCATTGAACTCTTTGGGACAATGGTCAGTGGATTTTCGATATCTATATTTCCAAAATACGCAGGTGAACAAGGCCGTCGAGGCCATGAATTTGTCTCATTCATTTCTTGATGAGGGAACCCAGTATGTGCATCATGGATATGGAATAGCGCTCAATAAGTATCTCAAAGTATCTGGTCCACGTGGTATTTATGTGCGACTTGAAATGCCTTATCAGCGATTGGATCAATGGAGTCAATGGGGAACAGTAAATAGAAAATTCAACACATCTCAATTGGGATTAAATGCCCAATTGATTTTCAACCCCAAAGCAATCAAAGGCAAAATGACCACAGGTCCATTGGGTCCTCGATTTTATTTCATGGCGGGTGCAGGTTATCATTTTTGGCAAAGTAAAATAAAAGTCAATGGTGAAATTTCATATACCAGTGAAAGACGCGCCTACCCTACTTTTTCAGCTGGAATGGGACATCGCATGTTTTTAATTGGACAACGTTGTGTGCTATCTCCATTTGTAAACTTACAAATGACGCCAGCATGGAACAGTGCTGACATGCAAAAAGCCATATCTGGAACTGCTTGGCAAGTGGACAACACTGGGATTGCTTGGCAAGGTCAGCTTGGAATCGAGGCAACCATTCTCAAAAAAGAAAAGAAGCGACGTGGTTTACTGAAAAATCTTTTCCATCGAAAAGTAAAATCCGCCACTGACATTTGATGATTCGTCTTTCTGAACTAACTGCCTTTATTCAAAATACTTTGGAGCAAACTTTTCGCTCTCAAGTATTCGATGTTATCGCAGAGATTGGTCAGGTCAATATCAAACAAGACAAGAAGCAAGCTTTTTTTGAGTTGGTTGAAAAGGAGGCGGAGCAAAATGGATTCAAAGCCCGATTAAGCGCCAATCTTTGGAGAAAGTTCGAACTCATTCAACAATTTGAAACGGCTACGCAACAGCGGCTCAAAGCTGGAATGGAAGTTTTGTTCAAGTTGCAAATTAAGTTCAATCAGGTGTACGGATTGAGTGCTGAAATCATTCACATCGATCCGCAATACACCATCGGGGCACTTGCCCAAGCCAAAGAAAAGACTATTCTTCAACTACTATCTAAGCACCCGGACAAAGTACAACGCATTGATGGTGTGCTGCATTCATACAATCAATCCTTGACTGTTCCTTTGGTCATCGATAACATCGCATTGATCACCGCTCAACAAGCAGAAGGAGGAATCGATTTTTTACATGAGTTGCAAAACAATCGATTTGGTTATCGTTGGAACATTACCCCATTCTTTGCGACCATGCAAGGAGATCAGGCTCCTGATAGTATTAAAAATGCGATCATTCAAATATTCAATTCCAATCAAGAATTTGATGTAATCGTTATTGTGAGGGGTGGCGGCGCTAACCTGGACCTGCATGCTTATGATCATTTCAAGTTGGCTGAAATTATTGCTCGTTGTCCCATTCCAATCTTCACTGGAATTGGACACACCAGAAACATTTCGCTTGCGGATGAATTGGCCAAAGCCAATTTTAAAGCGCCAACGAAAGTTGCGGAAGAGTTGGTTCATTTGAAATCACAATTTGAAAATAACCTGATGATGAAAATGACAGAGCTACTTTCTTTTTCATCGGAGCAAATAGAAAATTGCAAAAGAAATCTCCAGCTCACCACTTTGGCTTTTAGTGTTGAACCACATACTCTCTTGAGACAACAAATGGAATGGATCAACGGATTAAGAAACAACATTGAAAACTTTACGATTCGCAACATCGTCAACAAAAAAAATC
>JBDLUK010000021.1:0-24332 GCA_039805365.1 Bacteroidota bacterium
AATGTCTTTGCTTACCCAATGGTTGACCTAGTACTTTCTACTTTTGTTGATGATACTTGCAATTGGTACTATTTGTCAAATGATTATTTTACCTCAGTAGTTTGGAATAATCAATGGGTGACTGATACATTATGTCTATCCAATTATAGTGGTGATTTGTCCTATTCAGCCATTGATAATAGGGGTTGTTTGTCGGAAGGAAGTTCTTTTGTTCAAACTGTATCTATTGATTCTGGTAATAACATGAGTGAATGTCTCTCCCGTGAAATCTGGGATCTTCAGGGTAGATGTTTGGCAATTTATAAAGATTGCAACACCACATTCAATGACATGGTTGGCAAAGGATATCACCAGTTAGTATTAGTAAGAGAAAAGTTTGTGTATGGTGACCGAACATATTTGATGTTCCTGAAATTTTAATATTGTTTATTTATCATCTTTAAAATTTGTCTTGGAAATTAACTCAGCGATATTCCGCGCATCAAACTTTCGCATCATGTTTTGTCGATGTGATTTGATGGTGAGCTCACTCAAGAACAAGATATTGCTTATCTCTTTGCTTGTTTTTCCTGTTTTTATGTGATTAAGTATTTCTGTTTCTCTTTTGGTTAACCTTATTTCGTCAAGATTTATTTCTTTTTTCCTTTCCCACTCCAGGGACTCTTGAATGTATTTAATATTATTTTCAATATCAAATAAACACGCTGTGAGCTCAGCTAGATCTGCATTTTTTTGAACGTAACCCCAAAAAGGAAACACCGAAAAATGAAGTCCGAGTTCCCATGGATGAGAGCTTGTAAATAATATTATTTTTTTTAATGGAAATCGTAGTTGATAGGATGTTAATTCATCAAGAATATTTTCTTCTCTCAAGTGAATATCAGCAATAACTATTTCACAATTATCAAGATCTATTTTTTCCTTTCCAAATTTTGGAAGCTTATCAAACAAATATATTTTACATCCCTTCCAAGTATGAATTGCAATATTCTGTACACCTTGCATCATCAATGGGTGGTCTTCAATGATACCAATTGTTTTCATGATATTAAGGGAATTTCTGCGTTTAATTGAAAACCTTCACCATGCTCACTATGAATATGGCAAGTACCTCTACAAACATTGATCATCTCTGAAATTTGTAGCAGTCCAATTCCATCGAATGATTTGTTGTTGTTCATGCCAATTCCATTGTCCTCATATGATATGTACAAATGTTGATTTTCTATAAAGCACTGAACCTGAATCTCACTTGCATTCGCATGTTTGATTGTGTTATTTAAACATTCTTGGATGACCAACATAACAACCAATTGAATGTTGGTAGTTGTTTCATTACAATTTTCTGATATTTCAACGTAGTGTTGTATCTGCTTAGTCTTACAGATTTCGTTGGTGAAAAGTTTTATACAATGGGCTAATCCAAACTTTTGTAATACTTGAGGGGAAAGAAAGTGGGCTGTATTTCGTACATCCTCAATAAGACTTTTCGTTTGTTCGTGAAGAATATGATGTAATTCTTTTGGAAGTTTTTTTTCGTATTGATTTAAGTTGTTTTTAAGACCTATTAGTTCTATGCCAATATGGTTATGTAGAAGTTGACTTATTCTTGATAGTTCTCTCAATTGAATGCTTGTTATCCTTTCGTTGATTTCATTGTCTTTGTTTAGAAGCGCCATTTCAAGTGTTTTGTTTTTTTGAATGAATTCTATAAAACGCAATGCAACAATGCCACCTATTATAAGGCAGTCCATCCCCAATATGATGGGTACAAAGTGTTCTTGAAATACAGATTCATTTGTATTGCCAAAGCGATGAGCGAGATATTGGAAATGAGTAAGAATGAATAACGTAGATGTTATTAAGAATGGTATGGCATAACGATCCTTTTTACGTAAAACCTGAACAGAGCATACGATGACAATTAGCAGTGTGATTTGCTGAAACAAAAGCGAAATCGCAAGTGAATAATACTTGTAAGAGTTGTCATATAGAAATGGGGATATTAAGGAAGCTATTATTACGTAAGAAAGCCAAATCCAGCCATATAAGTTAATCCGTTTGGTCCATTTTGGGAAATGAATATTGTATGAAACGGTATGTAAAAAGAAGAATAAATAAATAGGGAAGGCTATAGAAAGAGATAACGGTCTGATGATGTCAATTATCCAATTCGAATTATAATTAATAACCCAGTGAATATATCCGAAATCAGAGAGGGTGTAAATAATGCACAAAGCAAGGAATAAACTATATAAATAGTTTAGGACATTTTTAGCATTGAGAATGATATAAACGTTGATAATGAATGCTGCAATGAGTATACCCAAAAGGATTCCAGAAAGTAATAAATAATTGGTTTTCCTAGAGTCAAGTTCTTTCTGATTTAGTAATAAAATGGATGTAAAGAAGGGCTCGTTTCGTTTGTCTAAATATAGGATTAGATAGCCGTTTTTAAGAATTGGATGGACAGGAAAAATAAATTCTGGAAAATGAATGTTTCGATTTGAAAAGGCAAGATGGTCGCCCATCAGCAATGTACTGTCTATCAATTCTTCGTTCTCATTCAGATAGTATCCTTGAATTTGGTTGATATGACTGTTGGGAATAACAATGTATTCAGTTGAATTAAATATTATTCCTTTTAAAGGAATTTTTATCCATAGGGACTCTTCTTGGTTACTCAACTTCTCAGGTACAGTTCGATTTAAGGATGTTTTATTATAGAGAAAATTGGTGTAGCCGGGATTACCACCTTTTTCCCATAGGAATTCTGTACCCTCTGGGAATTGGGATTTTTTCTTTTCATGAAAGAAATTAAGTTCACTTCCAGCAATTGCAAATCCCGGAAAAAGTCCCAATAAGAGAATAAACCAAATAAAAATTCTAATTGAACATCGAGAATTAATCACGAATCTAATCTACGCTATAGCTGGTAGAAGTTGATACTCCATTTGGAGTATATTTCAGGACTTTCAAGGCTTCAAAAACTCGGATGTCCAAACAGTATTACTCAAATTTAAATCGCGATCCATCACGGTTATTTGAAATTTACAAGTGTCAAATCCTGATGGTAAATAATACAACGGATTGATGAATAACTCGATGCTTCCTTTTTGTGCTTTGTATTGCCCCAATGGAGATGCAAAGGGAGCGCGGTAATAAAAGGGGATGATGTCTGGATCTAAACATGGATCCAATTCCACATGTTGCCAAACGTTGTTTTGCTTCTCATAATACTCGCAAAAAATGTTGTAGCGGTTTCTACAATTTGCAAATACACCTGAAGTGTCGGTTTGCTCTAAACCGAAATTACCGTCCCCATCGGTGAAGTTCATGATTAGTGTTGCTCCGCTGTCTGCAGTGGTGAAACTTTCAAGCGTAATCTTGGGTTCGTTGGGATACTCGTCCAATTGCATGCAAGAACTGACCATTACAATCAGTGCCAAAGCAAAAAGTGGAAGTGTTGCGCTTTTCATTCAAACAAATTTAATCGATAGTAGCCAACAATTGCACTTGCTCATTTATTGTGTACTTGCTTGCCTTAATTTTGCGACCATGATTGGAAAAATCGAAGCGCACATGAAAATGTCCCCCATTGACGATTGGAATGGGCTGTGCTTGAATATTTTTCTAGATCAATTTCAAAACAATGAGATTTATCGATCCTATGCTGAATTGATTCGCCGAACCCCTTCAGTGGTCAAGCATTGGACAGAAATTCCCTTTTTACCGGTTCGGTTTTTCAAGTCCCATGATGTGATACGCAATGAGGTCCGAAAAGATTTTTGGTTCGAGTCCAGCTCCACCACAGGTCAGGTTCCTTCCAAACATTATGTGCATGATCTTGATTTGTACGAGCGTTCATTCAGAACATTTTTTGAAGCAAAATATGGTTCTTCAAACGAATATGTGATTTTGGCCTTGCTGCCTTCCTATTTGGAACGTGAGCACTCTTCCTTGGTGTACATGGTGAATGATTTGATTTCAAAAGGGGCACAAGCGGGTAGTGGATTTTTCCTTTACAATTTTAACGACCTCATCAGCCAGTGGAAAACGAATATGTTGATGGGAAAGAAGACTTTGCTATTTGGAGTAACTTTTGCCTTGATGGATCTAGCGGAGCAATTTCCGATGGCCGTTACGAATACGATAGTTCTTGAAACCGGCGGGATGAAGGGACGTGGTAGAGAGCCTATTCGTGCTGAGGTTCATGAAGTATTTCGCAAAGCTTGGGGTTATCAGTTTGAGATACACAGTGAGTATGGAATGACCGAACTACTGAGTCAGGGGTACTCCCAAGAGGACAATGGATTCCAAACGCCGCCATGGATGCGCATCGTTTTACGGGAAGTGGATGATCCCTTGGCGGTATCTCTTGAAAACAAAAGAGGCGGAATCAACGTTGTGGATTTGGCCAATTATTATTCGTGTCCTTTTCTTGCCACCGATGATTTGGGGGAGAAAATGGGGGATGGATTTAGGGTGCTCGGGCGCCTGTCTACCGCGGAAACACGGGGCTGCAATTTATTGTACGTTCCCTGAGGCAACCATCATCATTTTCTTACGTCTTTATAATGCGATGAGCAAATCGCAACCAAAGTACTTGGTTAAGAATGACAACGGTTGTCTTAACAAAGACATGATTTCCTAAACAAACAACAAGGGAAGCAGAAATGCTTCCCTTGTTGCTTTTTAGATATGGTATTCATGATTGTTTTATCCTTACTTTGGTCCTGCATTTTTGCAGTTTATAAAGAATGATGGAACTTAAATTAATTCCCCAAAATTTGAAGGAGTCAGTAATGACTGAATTTTTCCAAAATTTGGATTCTAAATTTGTTGAATTGCAGGATGCCCCAATTAGTAAAGGAGAATTTAGTTTTTATACATCTGTTGCCTCTGTATACAGCAGTAAATTGGAAGGTGAAGAGATTGAGTTGGACAGCTACATCAAACACCGAGGATGGGGAATCTCTTTTGAGCCAGATTATACAAAACGAATAGATCAACTTTATTCGGCTTATCAATTTGCTCAAGCTAATCCTTTGAATGAAATCAACATTGCTCAAGCTCATTCTTTGTTGGCTGAGAGTCTGCTGCCCACGCATCATCGTGGTAGATTACGTCTTCAAAACATGTATGTGACCAATTCTGAAGGTCAAATAGAATACGTAGCGCCGGAACCCAATGAACTAGAAAAAGAGATGGGTAAATTCTACTCGGATTTGGATGAGTTGTTGAAGTCGGATTTGTCAGTTAATGATGTGTTTTATTATGCGGCTTTTTTACACCTAATATTCGTGAAAATACATCCTTGGAGTGATGGCAATGGCCGTTCTGCGCGACTTATTGAGAAGTGGTTTGTTGCAGAAAAATTGGGTGAAAAAGCTTGGTTTTTACAAAGTGAGAAATATTATTTTGAAAACAAGGATTTGTACTATCAATTTTTGAAAAATTGTGGTATTGAATACCAAAATACGGATTGGAGCAGGGCTGTTCCATTTTTACAGATGCTCCCCAAATCGTTATAGGCAACCTTTTTTTCTGATAACGTCTTATCATTGAGCAACGTCGCTCAACTAATTCTTTGAAATATGGAACGCCTTCTCATGTGGAGTGATGTCTGGAAGCAATTTGCTCCCTATATCATGACCATTTGTATTCTGTCCGCTGTGGGGTTGATTGGGAAGTTGGCTTTGTTTAGTAAAGCAAATCAGCCTTATTGGGCCGCTTTTGTTCCGTTCTATGATGTGATCATCACGATGCGACTGGTGGGTCGTCCGGATGCACATGCGCTTCGTCTCTTTGTTCCAGTTTACAATGTTTATTTTGCTTTTGTGATTTGTATAGAGATTGCCCAAGCTTTTGGTAAAACCAAAACGAGTGATTTTATTCTAGCCTGTGTGTTCAATATTTTTTACATTTTGAACTTGGCCTTCTCCTACAGCATTGAATACAAAGGGCCCGTCTTCCAGACGAGCCCCTCCATCAAAATTTCTCCTTCGGTTGTGGTTTAAACCATCAACAATGATTTGGCTTTTTCCATTACTGTGGTTAATCCGCTAGCATCTGTTCCACCGCAAGTAGCAAAGCTGGGTTGACCGCCGCCACCGCCTTTGATTTCTTTGGACCATTCTTTAACGAGTTGTCCAGCATGACAATTCCATGCAGTACACGCATCATCACTGAATGCCACAGCAATCATGGGTTTACTATCATTTTTTGTGGTAATTACTGCGCCAAAATTGGAAAATTCAGATTTCAATTGGAAACAAATATCCTTCACCGAACCTGCATCCAATTGGGTTTCTACAAACAATAAATTTCTTCCGTTGTGTGCGGTGATTTGATTTTTCCATTCACCCTTTACTTGCATGGCCTGCGCTCTCAACAAATCCTCCACTTGCTTTTGTGCTTCGGCTAATTTGCTTTGTAAATCTCGGATACCCTTGTTGATGTCTTTTGTTTTTAAAGTCAATCGAGCTTCCTCCAAAGTTGCCAATTCGTCTTGCATCCACATTTCTGCGACATCGCCTGCTATGGCTTCGATACGACGAATACCAGCAGCAACTGCTCCTTCTGATTGCAATTTAAATTTCTTAATCGCACCGGTGCTATTTACATGTGTTCCTCCGCACAATTCAATGCTGTTGCCAAATTGAATCATACGAACCTTGTCTCCATATTTTTCGCCAAATAGCATCATGGCTCCGCTCGCTTTGGCCTCTTCAATGGTGGCTGCACGATTTTCTTGTAAGACATGGTTCGCTTGAATGCGCTCGTTAACCAATGATTCTATTTTGGTCAACTCTCCATCTTGAACTTTGGAGAAATGTGAAAAGTCAAATCGCAAATATTGAGGATTGACCAAAGATCCTTTTTGCTCAACATGGGTACCCAATACTTCACGCAATGCCTCATGCAAAAGGTGAGTAGCGCTGTGGTGGGCGGTGGTATGGTTTCTCCACGTGGTATCAACCTTGGCCCAAACTTTTTTCTCTGGATGCGCGGGTAATTCTTCAGTGAAATGCACAATCAATCCATTTTCTTTCTTTACATCTACTACAGCAATTTTATCTTCACCGATGGTCAACGCTCCCTGATCACCCACTTGTCCACCACCTTCTGCATAGAAAGGTGTTGTCTCCAATACCAACTGGTACATTTCCTTTCCTTTGGCTTTTATTCGGCGGTATTTCAACAATTGCGTTTCTGTTTCCAATTGATCATATCCAACAAATTGTGTATCTCCCTCGTGAAGAACTACCCAATCATCTGTTTCCAGTTTGGTAGCTGCGCGACTTCTTTCTTTTTGTGCTTGAAGATGCTGCTCAAATTCAACAATATTAATTTCCTTGTTGTTTTCTCCCGCGATCAATTGTGTCAAGTCAATGGGGAATCCAAAAGTGTCGTACAATTCAAATGCGATGGCGCCATTTATTTCCTTGCCAGGTGTTTTTTGAATCACCTGATCCAACAAGTCAATCCCTTTTTCCAATGTTCTTAGGAAGCTCTCTTCTTCTTCCTTAATGACTTGTGTGATGAGTGTTTTATTCTTGGTTAGCTCTGGAAAAGCGCCTCCCATCTGTTGTTCCAAAACCTGGAACACTTGATGGATGAATGAATGTCTGAAATTTAAAAAACTATATCCGTAACGAACGGCTCTTCTCAAAATTCTTCGGATGACATAACCTGCGCCCCCACTAGAAGGCAATTGACCATCTGCTATTGCAAATGAAACCGCTCTCACGTGATCACTGATGACGCGCATGGCAACATCTTTCTTATCTGCAGTTGCGGTATAATTCAATCCACTCAATGATTCAATTTTCTGAATCAAGGGCGTAAATACGTCGGTGTCATAATTGGATTGTTTCCCCTGCAGAACCATGCACAGACGTTCAAATCCCATTCCTGTATCCACATGCTTGTGTGGCAACAATTCCAAAGAGCCATCAGCCTTGCGATTGAATTGCATGAATACATTGTTCCAGATTTCAATCACCTGAGGGTGGTCATTGTTCACCAATGTTTTCCCGTCAACTGCCGCACGTTGTTCGGCGGTTCTAATGTCGGCATGGATTTCAGAGCAAGGACCACAGGGTCCTGTATCGCCCATTTCCCAGAAATTGTCTTTTTTATTGCCTTTTAAAATGCGGTCTTCAGCAATGTATTTTTTCCAAATGTCATAGCTCTCTTGATCAAAATCCAAGTTCTCTTTGGCATCGCCTTCAAATACCGTGACATACAACTGGTCTTTTGGAATCTTGTATACATCTGTCAATAATGTCCAAGCCCAAGCAATGGCTTCTTCTTTAAAGTAATCACCAAAACTCCAGTTCCCCAACATCTCAAACATGGTGTGGTGGTAGGTATCTACACCTACTTCTTCCAAATCGTTGTGCTTACCGCTTACGCGCAAACATTTTTGGGTATTTGCAATTCTAGGATGCACCACAGGTGCATTGCCCAAGAAAATGTCTTTGAAAGGATTCATTCCTGCGTTCGTAAACATCAAGGTAGGATCACCTTTGATAACCATCGGCGCTGAAGAAACGATTTGGTGTTTTTGCGAAGCAAAAAAGTCTAGAAACTGTTGTCGTATTTGTTGAGATGTCATATCAGTGAGATAGGGACACAAAACTAATGTCAAATCGCCAAAAAAAAGTGCTTAAATTTGTCTGAATACAAAATGTGATTTGGCCAAGTTTAAATACATATTCAACCCAACAACACTCAATTTTGAACAGATCAGTTATACTGTTCGAGATTATGTGTGGTTGATATTGAAATATTTGATAGTTGGCTTGGTGATTGGTGGAATGGGTGTCATTTTGTACGCTTCTTTTTTCAAAGATCCCGAGACATCGCGTCTTCAAAAGGAATTGAAGTATATGCAGGCCCAAGTCAAAGGGATGCGCCAGCAAATGGATACCCTAGACCAATATGTTAATGTATTGGAGAAAAGGGACAACGAGATTTATCGAACCATTTTTGGAGCAGCGCCTATCGAACGCGGATACGGCGGTGGTGATTATTACCAAGAACTCGCATCTTATTCCACACAAGAAGGAATTGTAGAAACACAAAAACGTTTACAATATATCCAGCAGCAGTTGGTGAATCAGAGTAAGTCATATGACGAATTGTTGTTGTTGTCCAAAAAGCAAGACCAATTTTTAGCGAGTCTACCAGCCATTCAGCCAGTGGACAATAGAGATTTAAAAAGGATGGCCTCTGGATATGGATTTCGCATTCACCCCATTTACCGCGTTGCGCGCATGCACACCGGATTGGACTTTACAGCAGATATCGGAACAGAGATTTATGCCACTGGCGATGGTGTGGTCAAATCTCCTGATGGCGGAAGCGGATATGGTTTGCACATCGTCATCGAACATGGTTTCGGGTATCAAACACTTTATGCACACATGAGCCGCATGGCAGTGCGTCCCGGAGAGAAGGTGAAACGTGGTCAGATCATCGGCTACGTGGGCAATACAGGGGTGTCGTCAGGACCTCACTTGCATTATGAAGTTATCAAGAATGGCCAAAAGGTCAACCCGGCTTATTATTTTTACAATGACTTATCTCCAGACCAATATGCAGCTTTGCTTGAGCGCGCATCGCAATCTGGACAATCTTTTGACTAATGTTGAACCGACAGAATACCATAGAAAAAATTTACTTCTCCATTGGTGAAGTTTCAGAAATGTTCCAAGTGAATGCATCCTTGCTTCGTTTTTGGGAAAAGGAGTTTCCACAATTGCAACCAAGGAAAAACACCAGAGGTAACAGAATGTATTCCAAAAAGGATATCGAGTTGTTCACCCAAATTCAATTGTTGGTTCGTGAGAAGGGATATACATTAGAAGGTGCAAAGAACGCACTCAAGAGAAAAGACGATGCCGTTAGCAAACTGGTTGTTGTTGAGCGCTTGCAATTGGTTCGTCAAAAGTTGGTGGATCTTTCTGTTGCCGTTCAAGGCCAATGATTGCGCGGGTATTAAAGTCCACGGGTCATTGGTACGAAGTACAAACTGAGGAAGGTGAGTATTTCAAGTGCAGAATGCGTGGAAAGCTCCGTACGAAAGGCCTTCAGACTACAAATCCAGTTGCTGCTGGTGATTTTGTAGAAATCATTTGGGACGAGAAAACCGAGGAGGGCATTGCGACCATTCAAGACATTCTTCCCAGAAAAAATTACATCATTCGTAAATCGGTCAACTTATCCAAGGAGGCTCAAATAGTTGCTGCCAACATTGATGTTGCCTATTTGGTGGTCACCCTTTCCAGACCATCTACGACAACTGGTTTTGTAGATCGTTTTTTGGTAACCGCAGAAGCGTATGATATTCCTGTGGTTTTGCTTTTTCACAAAGTGGATCAGTATGATGCGGATGAGATAGAGGAATTGTCCCAATGGGAATCATTGTACCAGAAGGCGGGGTATGAGACGATGCGTACCTCTTTGGAATCAGGAGAAGGGATGTCAAAACTGGAAGAATCCATGCACGACAAGGTGGTTCTTTTTTCTGGTCATAGTGGTGTAGGGAAATCTTCTTTGATTCAGCACTTTGTTCCAAACCGTGACATCAGAGTTGGGGACATTTCCGATTGGAGTGAGAAGGGTCAACACACAACAACATTTGCGGAAGTTTTTCCAACATCCCAGGGAGGGTGGATCATTGATACACCGGGTATCAAGGGATTTGGATTGGTGGATATACCCAAGGAGGAAATTGGCCGCTACTTCAAAGAAATGTTCTTGCTATTGCCTGACTGTAAGTTCAACACTTGCCAACATATTGAAGAGCCGGGATGTGCGGTTCGTAAGGCTGTAGAGTCCGGTGAGTTGGCGCCTTCTAGGTACCACAATTATCGCTCTATGTTAGAAGATGACAAGGGCAAGAGTCCATATCGATGAACACATATCGTTTTCCATATTGGGAATTGGAGCATTTGATCATTATTGCAATGACCGTTGTCCTTCCTTTGGTTTCGGTGCTTTGGGCCAGACGTGCCAATGATGCGCAGAAAGTTCTTCTGGGTAAGGCTTTGGGATTGATGCTGGTTGCCAACTGGTTGAGTTACCAGATTTATCGCGTTCAATCTGGGTTTTGGAGTATTCAGTTTGATCTGCCTTTGGAGCTTTGTAATTGGGCTGTGTTTTTTACGGCTATTGCCTTGTGGACACAACGATTGTGGATGGCCGAGCTTGCTTACTTCTGGGTAATGTCCGGGAGTATACATGGCGTGATTACACCAGATATCCATGAGCCGTTTCCACATTTTACGTATGTCACTTTCATGATTGGTCATTCAGGATTGGTATGGAGCGCCATTTATTTGGTTGGAGGTCTTAAAGTACAACCACAGCCAGGCGCCATTAAACGTGCCTTTTGGGCATCGCAGGTTTATTTTGTATTGGCCATTTTGGTGAATGCATTGGTCGGAAGCAATTATGGTTATTTGAAGGAAAAGCCGATGGGTGGATCTTTTCTGGACTTGCTGCATGAATGGCCTTATTATTTGATTGAATTGGAGTTAATCGGTATCTTGTCCTACACCTTGGTTTATCTACCTTTTTGGTGGATGCGCAAGCAGGCGAAATAGAATTTATCTTTGTTGCAATGAGTAGTGCTAATGCAGTGGCTGAGACGCCGCTGATGAAACAATATAATGCCATAAAGGCCCAGTATCCAGATGCGGTTTTACTGTTTAGGGTAGGGGATTTTTATGAGACTTTTGGTCAAGATGCGGTTCGTGCTGCCCAAGTATTGGGTATTGTTTTAACCAAAAGAAAAAATGGTGCCGCTGCCTATGTTGACTTGGCAGGATTTCCGCACCACTCACTAGATTCATATTTGCCCAAGTTGGTGAAGGCAGGATTGCGTGTGGCCATTTGTGATCAATTGGAAGATCCCAAAATGGTGAAAGGAATTGTGAAGCGTGGTGTTACTGAATTGGTGACGCCAGGCGTATCATACAATGAAAAAACAATTGACATAAAAGACCACCATTTTTTGGCAGCCATTGCCGAGGGTAAAAAGGAATGGGGTATCGCTTTTGTCGATATCTCAACAGGATTATTTGAGGTAGCCCAAGGTTCATTGGATATTGTCAAGAAATTGCTGCACGTTTACCAACCCAAGGAAGTCCTCTTTCAAAAACACCGCGATGAGAGCTTCAAGTCTCATTTTGGTGATGGCTTTGCGATTTTTAGAATGGATGATTGGGCTTTCACGCCTGACTTTGGTAGAGACCAATTGAACCAACATTTTAAAACCCAAAACTTGAAAGGTTTTGGTGTCGATGAAATGGACATGTCATTGGCATCTGCCGGTGCTATTTTTCAATATTTGAAGGACACGCAACATGATAAATTGGCCCACATCCAGAAGATTGGAAAATTGGACATGGGCCAATTGGTCGGTATGGACGCATTTACCGTGCGCAATTTGGAATTGCTGTACACGCCGCACGGCAATGGCAAGGCCTTGGTAGATATTTTGGACAATACGCAGAATCCAATGGGAGCTCGTCTTTTGAGACGATGGCTGCGAACCCCGCTGAGGGATTTAAATAAAATTCAAGCTCGATTGGAGCAGGTTCGAAATTGGAAAGCCAATCCAGATCAATTGGAATGGATTCGCCAAGAACTTAGTGAATTAGGTGACTGGGAGCGAATTGCCGCTAGAGTGGCAGTGCAGAAAATTACACCGCGAGAGTTGGTACAGCTTTCTCGTTCGTTGTCTCAAGTGTCAAATTGGAAATCAGCATCTGCTGAAGTACAATCACTTTACGACAGCCTTCATGATTTATCGGCGCTTAGTGTGATGTTGGGTGAAATGCTCCATGAAGAAGCGCCACATGCCATAGGAAAAGGCTATACCATAGCCAATGGTGTGGATGCTGATTTGGATGAATTGCGGGGTTTGCAAACATCTGGCAAAGAGAAATTGCGAGAAATAGAAGAAAGGGAAATTGAAAGGACGGGAATTACTTCGCTTAAAATTGCTTTTAATAATGTTTTTGGCTATTACTTAGAAGTAAGAAATACCCACAAGGATAAGGTACCCACAGATTGGATTCGCAAACAGACGCTGACACAAGCTGAGCGATACATAACCGAAGAGTTGAAAGATTACGAAACTAAAATCTTGGGTGCTGAGGAAAAGATTTATGCCATTGAACAGCGATTGTTTCAGAAATTATTGGCTGAGATAATGCCATTTCTTTCTTCAATTCAGTTCAATGCACAACGCATAGCAGAAGTGGACGCGTTGACATGTTTTGCTTTTAATGCGCAAGCATTTGATTATTCGGAGCCGGAAATTTCTGAAAGTGATATTTTAGAGATAAAGCAGGGACGACATCCTGTGATAGAGCGTCTTCTTCCAACGGGAGAGAACTATATCGCGAATGATTTATCATTGAATGCAGATCATCAGCAAATCATGATGATCACCGGTCCCAATATGAGTGGTAAATCTGCTTTGCTTCGTCAAACGGCATTGATCGTATTGATGGCGCAAATGGGGAGTTTTGTGCCAGCGGCGAGCGCAAAAATTGGTATAGTAGACAAAATATTTACGCGTGTTGGCGCTTCTGATAATCTCTCAGGTGGAGAGTCCACGTTTATGGTGGAAATGAATGAAACAGCGAGCATCCTAAATCAAATGACGGGTCGCAGTTTAATTCTAATGGACGAAATTGGAAGAGGAACAAGTACCTATGATGGAATTAGCATCGCGTGGGCAATTGCAGAGTACCTGCACGAGCACCCCAGCCATCATCCCAAGACACTCTTTGCAACGCATTACCATGAGTTGAATGAGATGACACATCGCTTCACGCGAATTCGAAATTTCAATGTAGCGGTCAAGGAGGACAAAGGCAAAGTTTTGTTTTTACGCAAGCTTGTGGAGGGAGGAAGCAACCACAGTTTCGGTATTCATGTTGCCCAGTTGGCGGGAATGCCAGTTGGGGTGACCAAAAGAGCCACCCAATTGCTAAAGGAATTGGAAGCATTGCGTGGAGATCACACCGCGACCAAAGAGGTCCTTGCACAAACACCACAATTGGCCATTTTTGAAATGGAAGATCCGCAATGGAATAAAATCAAGCAAGAGGTGATGACACTCGACGTCAACAATATGACACCTTTGGAAGCGTTAAACTTTATAGCCAATTTGAAGAAAGAGGCTCAAAAATAAAAATGAGATGAGAATAAAATGGATTTTTTTATTGATCACGATTTGTTTTTTAGGACAAGTTAATGCTCAAAAGAAAGGCGCTGTAACTGAGGAGCAAAAGCAGAAAATTCAATCCGCGTTGGGAGAGTTTGTGGTCATTCCTGGCGGTAAGTTTGTGATGGGAAGTCCGCTAACAGAAGAGGGTAGAGGTAATGACGAAAAGCAACATGAAGTGCTATTGTCTCCATATTCCATACAATCTACTGAAGTAACGCAAAGATTGTGGACCTTGGTGATGCCGCAAAATCCTTCTTCAGACAGAACGTGGTTGGATTATCCTGTGACGCATGTTAGCTATTTAGATGCAATGGAATTTATCGATCGCTTGAATAAAATATCCGGAGAGAAGTACAGTTTGCCAACCGAAGCCCAATGGGAATTTGCAGCCAGAGCCAACAATGAAAAAGCCTTGTTTGGCGGTGGTGATGGTCTGACGCCCAATGGTTGGTTTGCTGCCAATGCAGAAGGTCGTATACATGTCGTTGCAGAGACAGCGCCCAATGGTTTGGGTCTTTATGATATGTCCGGAAATGTATCGGAATGGTGCTTGGATCTTTATGCTGACTACCGATTGGATGCGAAGAATAAAGTAGATCCTCAAGGTGCTGACCGTTCCGATGAAGTGGTATCGCGAGGTGGAAATTGGAAATCTGGAACGGCGGAATGCAGAGTAGCGGATAGAATGCCTACATCAAAAGATTGGCACAAGGATTACATTGGGTTTCGTCTCGTCAAATTAAATCCTTAAAAAGGAATTTAACTTTTAAATGTGTTTCGAATAGGAAGAGGGGCTTCAGGTTCCTCTTTTTTGTTCTCTTCAACTTTCGAGGTCTCTTTAATTGGCTCAGCCATGGGTTTAATAGTTGGAGCTCGATGTATTTTCAAAGCTTTTCGGATACTCGCATTCAAATCAAATCCAGCAAGGAGAATGATACAGTTCAAATTCATCCAAATCAACAGAACCATAAGCGTACCCAGAGAGCCATAGAGTTTATTGAATTGTGCAAAGTTGTTGATGAAGTATGCAAACCCGATAGAGGTTGTTACAAATAGCAATGTTGCCATCATTGCGCCAACGTTCCAAAACTTCCAAGCTTTTCTTCTTCTTACACCCATGCCAACATTGTACAATGTTGTATTGACCATATAGATTAGGATCAGAGTTATGGCCCATTTTGCCAAATCCAAGGTAAAAACCAGTGCTTTGTCCGCAAGTATTTCTTTGTCTGCTATAAATCCGATGATGGTCTCTGAGAAAACAATCAGGGTAATGGCAGATGCCATAATAATGCCCAAAACAAAAATCAAAAGAATACTGATAACACGTCTTAGCAAGGGATGCGTTTTGTCCTCGAAATGGTAACTTTCATCGAATCCAAGCAATACCGCATTGATAGAGTTGGATGCGTAATAAATCACCAAAATAAAACCGATAGAAATAAGGGAGCTGTATTTTTTATTGATCAAATCATCCAGAGTTTCTTCGACCAACGCAAAGGTGTCTCCGGGAAAAAATGAATGAATACTGTCCATCAACTCTTTTTGAAAGTTGGGAATAGGAACAAAGGGAATCAAGGAAAGCAATAGAATGATTGCTGGAAAGAACGCCAAGAACAATCGAAATGAAATGGCAGCGGCGCGGGTATTGATAGAACCTTTCGACATTGCCTCAATAAAAAATCGGCCAACGATAAGCATAGATAGTCCCTCAAAACCGGGCCACACCATGGTGTCCAAACGGGCTTCAATTTTTTTGCGCCAAATCTGTAATATGCCTTTTGGTTTTTGGGTCATCAATTAAAATGATTTTAAACTAAAATCCAAAGAATGAATTTGGTGGGTCAAGGCACCCATTGAAATATAGTCCACACCGGCTTCGGCATAGGCAACTACATTTTGCTCTGTAATACCACCAGATGCTTCTGTAAGTATTCTTCCGTCAATCCATTGAACAGCCTCTTTGATTTGTTCTGGTGTGAAATTATCCAGAAGAATCCTGAAAGCAATTTCACTTTCTACAATGGTCTTTACATCAGCCAGGTTGCGCGCCTCAATCTCAACGGGAATTTCGATTTGTTTTTTTTGCATGTATTCCACGACATTCTCAATGGCTTTCTCCATGCTCCCCGCAAAATCCACATGATTGTCTTTAATTAAAATCATATCATACAAACCAAAGCGATGATTTTCGCCACCACCAATCTTAACGGCCCATTTTTCAAAAACTCGGAAATTGGGCGTTGTTTTTCGGGTATCCAAAAGCTTGCAAGATGTATGTGATATTTTGCTTTGAATTTGATGAGTATGGGTCGCAATGCCGCTCATGCGCTGCATGATATTGAGCATCAATCTTTCTGCAATGGTGATGTCCTGTGTTTTTCCTGAAATGACAAAAGCAATATCTCCAGGCTGTACCCAAGTTCCATCAGTAATGAGTACTTCAACTTGTAAGGCTGGATTGACATGAAAGGCAACGCGAACAGCGGCTTCAACTCCAGCTAAAATGCCAGCTTCTTTGATCAAAAGTCGGGCGCGACCCATGTGATCGGCAGGTATAGTGGCCAATGATGTATGGTCACCGGTTCCTATGTCTTCCCGCAGTGCACTTTGGATGCAGGGGTCTATTGTGGACATTTCAATATTGAACATAATTGCAAAGGTCCGAAACAACGCGGGATGCCACAATTTTTGGGTGGGCTTTTTATGAATAATTTTATGAATGGTCTATTTCAATTGGCTATTTCGGAGATTGGAAAAAGGATCTATTTCTTCTCTTGCATGTAATAAGGCCTAGAAATTCCAGATTTGCTTTTCACACACAATGGAAATGGAGCATTGGGAATGATCCAAGAATGATCATCTAATCTGTAATAAGGAATCTGTTGCCCCAGAATATTAAAAATTTCTATGGTGTCGACTTCTGTATTTTCTTGTGCTTTCAATAAGTCTCCATGCATTGTCCAACCTGATTTATATTCAATTTCCTTCATCGAATTGGGCAATGAAATCTCAATGGAAAGGGTATCAATCCAATCGCATTCATTGTTGTTCAAAACAACGTAGTAATCTCCGCTGGAGGATATCTCAAGTGTTGCTCCTCCATTACTTTCAAAGTATGCAATGCCATTCTCTACATTTTGAATCGACAACATGATACCGTTTGAAATGACAATTGTGTCAATGGTATATGAAGGCGATTCGATGGTAATGATGTTGATACTGGAATCAATCGAACAGCCATATACATTGATTAATTGGAGGGGCAATTCATTGTTGTCGTTTGACCATATTTCTGGCCACCCTGGTGTTTCAATGATTTCAAGATTGGATTGAATGATAGCATCTAGATCAGGAGAATCGTCTGCACATATCCATGTAGTGTCCACAATGGTGATGTCCCAGATATTTTGAAATTGAACCGTAAATGTGGTGTCGAAGGCGCATCCTTCATTGGTGATGATGTTGAGGTTATATTCACCAAGCAGCAGCGCAGAGAATGGACGGTCAGGTGTGATTTGGTATTGTTGTAAGCTATCAAGATTTACCAAAGCGCCAAAACTCCCTATGTTGCATGGCGCGTCAATAACTTCGAAGTTTTTATTAATGTTCCATTGTTCTAAAACAAAAGTGTTAGAATCAATGATTTGGTTGTCGTGATAAACCTCAAAGTTATATGTACCGGGGTAGATCCATCTTTGGTTGGTTATTTCACCATCCATCCACAGGTATTGATAATATTCGTCCAAGACGTAATAGATGCTATCCTGGGCGGAACATAATCCTGCAGGAATTTGCGGTACATACCATTTGCTTTTTCCTTCATCAACCACCACCTCTGATGCATGTGTGATATTGTAGTATTTATCAATAATTCCGCTAGGCCATTCAACGATTAGACTATCTGCTTGTTCGTTTTGTCCCAAGCCAAGAATAATATGTTGTGAATTTTGTCCCAAGTAATTTTCTCCAGATTGGATGTATCCGTATTGGGTATTGTCCGCGGTATATAAATAGTAATGACAGCCAATACCATTGGCGTTGCTTAGATGGCCTTTAGGTGTGAACCTGATGTAATGATGTTGCGAGGAGTCGTTGTTTTGATACAATTTAAAGACGTCCAAGTTGGATGCGCTCATTGCGATGTCACTCAACCCATCACGATTGAAATCTCCTTTGCTCGAGTTGTATGCACTGTAGAGAAAAGTATTGGTATCGGCTTCTGCAAATTGACCATTGCCAACACCCATGAACAAATGTCCGTTCCATGAAGTGTAGGCATTGTCCGCACTTGCAGAAGTTACCATCAAGTCATTCCATTGGTCATTGTTTGCATCTATCCAGAGAGATGACCAAGATTGTCGATGCACTGCCAAACCAATCGAATCGGCAAAGTTTTGAAAGAAGTTGTTACCATTATTTCGCATCAGCTTGTTTCCGGGCTCTAGATTACTGACATATACATCGAGGTCTAGGTCATTGTCGTAATCACACCAACTATTGCACATGGAACTAATGGCAATGTTGAGTCCTGTTTCTTGGGACGCCAATGTCCACGTGGTTTGCCCTAATGAATCCAGATGATTGTAGAAAAAATCATTTCCATGTTCATAGTCATTGGCAAAGTACAAATCGACGTTCCTGTCGTGATTGATATCTACCGCTGCGGGTTGAAATGTGGCTTTATGAAAAGATTTTACTGCTGTATTGGGATCAATCTGAAAGTTCAATCCTTGTTGGTTTAAAAAGGCAAAGTTTGCTTTTTCAGTGTTGTAGTTAGCGACAACAAGATCGAGAAAGCCATCGCTATTGATATCAGCCAAGGACATGCCAAAAAGCCACAGATTATTGAAGCTATCCACTTGATCAAGCCACTGAAAGGCACCAGGGACAGGAACGTAGTATCCATTGTCGTTGGCGTTGAACAAGTACAAGCCGTTGCTCAGTGTAGAAAAGATAATTTCATTGTCACCATCATTGTCAAGATCACCCCAAAGACAACATTTGGCATTTGGAACAGGGAAATTTTGCCAAGGCTCAAATGTCCCTTCCAAATTTTTGTAAAGCGTATTGCCACCTTGGTTGTTGCAAAGGGTTAGGTCATCCCATCCGTCGTTATCAAAATCATAGAAACTGATTCCTTGGCCAAAAATCGTGGATTCGTAATAAGCAGAAACGCCCAACTCCCCGGATACTTCATAGAAAGTATTGGGCAATTGGGCGAAACTGTTATTGCATAAATAACATAGGCCCGACATCCAAAATAGAATGCGGTTCAAAGTCTTTTAGTTAAGGTGACAGAATGACGATAAAATTTCACAGGGTTGCCTCGGATAATGAACTTTGAGGAATCAAAGAATATAATTGAACAAAAATTTTCATTTTGTTGAAAATTCCGTATCTTTGCACCCCTCTAAACAGAAAACTCATGAGGGTGAAGCATCCTTATATCATTCCGTTCATCGGACTAAAATTAGGAACCCACACTTTTGAGTTTGAGTTAGGAGACGCGTTCTTTGCAGATTTTGAATATTCAGAGATCTCAAATGCTGATTTTCAAGTGGTGGTAACTTTAGAGAAGAAATCAACCATGATGGAAGTAACCATGGAGCTTACTGGTAGCATGCAATGGCCTTGTGACCGTTGCGGTGAGACCGTTGAAGTTCCTGTTTCGGGTACTGATCATTGGGTGATTAATCATGGTGACCACACGGAAGACAGTGAAGATGATGTCTGGTTGTTCGGACCGCAAGAGTTCCAAATTGACATTCGACAGCGTTTGTTTGAATTGGCTCACTTGTCCTTGCCCGCCCGCAGAACCCACGATGATGGGGATTGCAACGAAGAGGTAATGTCAAGAATGAGCGAATTTGAAACAGAAGATGATTCGGATTCAAAATGGATAGCGCTAAAAAATATGAAACTAGAAAACCCCTCAGATCAGTTGGAGGATGACGAAGACTGGGACGAGGATGACGAATAAAAACGGAAAAAGATGGCACATCCCAAACACCGAATTTCGCAGACGCGCCAAGCAAAGCGTCGCACACACTACAAGTTGGAAGCTCCTAATGTAGCTACTTGCCCAACTACTGGTCAACCTCACTTGTTCCACCATGCGCATTGGCATGAAGGAAAGCTTTACTACAGAGGTAAAGTTGTGATGGAAAAAGAAAACGCGTAAGTCGTACACATTGTATTGTGAAAAATAAGCCCTGCATTGCAGGGCTTTTGTGTTTACCTTCGCCCCTTTAATATTAAGTTTACGTTACGCATGAAAATTACAGCAGCAATTACCGGTATCCAAGGTTATGTGCCAGCAGATTTGTTGACCAACGCCGATTTAGAGAGAATGGTGGATACCAATGACGAATGGATCAAATCTCGCACGGGAATTTCTGAGCGTCACATCTTGAAAGGTGAAGGTTTAGGTACAAGCGATATGGCGGTGGAAGCTGTCAAGGGTCTATTGGCCAAGAAGAATATGCTGCCTGAGGATATCGATTTGTTGATTTGCGCAACGGTTACCCCAGATCATCAATTTCCGGCAACAGCCAATATTATCTGTGATAAAATTGGGGCACGCAATTGCTGGGCATTTGATGTCAATGCAGCGTGTTCAGGTTTTATTTATGCGCTTTCTACAGCGTCTCAGTTCATCGAAACTGGAAAATATAAGAAAGTGGTGGTAGTGGGTGCAGACAAGATGTCTTCAATCGTGGACTACACGGACCGAACGACTTGTGTTTTGTTCGGTGATGGTTCAGGCGCGGTGTTGTTAGAGGCGAGTACAGACGATACAGGAATTAAAGATTTTATCTTAAAGTCAGACGGCGCAGGTCGTCACTATTTGCACCAAAAGGCGGGTGGTTCAGTAAAGCCTGCATCGCACGAGTCAGTGGATGCGCGTGAGCACTTTGTTTTCCAAGATGGTCAGCCTGTATTCAAAGCAGCCGTTGTCAGCATGGCGGATGTCAGTGCTGAAATCATGGAAAAAAATGGTTTAACTGCGGATGACGTAGCCTACTTGGTTCCGCATCAAGCCAACTTAAGAATCATCGATGCCACTGCACGTCGCATGGGAGTAGGTCCAGACAAAGTAATGGTCAATATTGAGCGTTACGGAAATACCACATCGGGCACAATTCCTTTGTGTTTGTGGGAGTGGGAAAAGAAATTAAAGAAAGGAGATAACTTGATTTTGGCAGCCTTTGGTGGAGGTTTCACTTGGGGCGCAGTATGGGTAAAATGGTCATACGATAGCTAAAAATTACGCTTAATTTTCCTTGAGTATATTTGCCAACGTTAAATCGAAAGAAAATGAATATCAAAGAAATTCAAGACTTGATCAAATTCGTCTCCAAGAGTGGAGTGAGTGAAGTGGAAATCGAGCAGAAAGATTTTAAGATCACGATTAAAACGCCAGTAGGTGGCGCACCTATGGCGATGATGCCGGCTATGGCTCCGGTAGCGATGCCCGCAGCTCCTGCACCTGTTGCAGCGTTAGCTCCAGCAGCAGCTCCTGCACCTGCAGCAGCACCCGCGCAAGCTTCAAATTTGATTGAGATCAAGAGCCCAATGATCGGTACTTTCTACCGTTCTGCAGGTCCAGATAAACCACCTTTTATTGAAGTTGGTCAATCGATTAAACCTGGTGATAAAGTTTGTATCATCGAGGCCATGAAGTTGTTCAATGAAATTGAATCTGAAATTTCAGGTACCATCGTGAAAGTATTGGTGAACGATAGTTCTCCAATTGAGTACGATCAACCTTTGTTCTTGGTAGAACCCGCTTAATCTTTTCAAGCATGTTCAAGAAAATCTTAATCGCTAACCGTGGCGAAATTGCTTTGCGTGTCATTCGTACATGTAAAGAAATGGGTATCGCAACGGTAGCAGTATATTCAACTGCAGACCGTGATAGCCTTCACGTTCGTTTTGCAGATGAAGCGGTTTGTATAGGTCCTCCCGCTTCAAAGGATTCTTATTTGAAAATCTCCAATATCATTGCAGCTGCGGAAATTACCAATGCTGACGCGATTCATCCTGGTTATGGATTTTTGTCTGAAAATGCAACTTTCTCAAAAGTTTGTAAGGAGAACGGTATCAAGTTTATTGGTGCTTCTCCTGAGATGATTGATGCCATGGGTGATAAATCTTCCGCCAAGCAAACCATGAAGAATGCAGGTGTACCATGTATCCCTGGTTCAGACGGTATCTTGGAATCATTGGAAGATGCACACATAATTGCCAAAGAAATCAAGTACCCAGTTATGCTGAAAGCTACTGCAGGTGGTGGAGGGAAGGGTATGCGTGTGGTTCAAAAGGCAGAGGATTTGGAAGATGCTTGGGAAGCGGTTCGCCGTGAAGCAGGCGCTGCTTTTGGAAACGACGGTATCTACATGGAGAAATTTGTGGAAGAGCCTCGTCACATCGAAATTCAAATAGCCGGCGACCAATACGGTAAAGCTTGTCACTTGTCGGAACGCGATTGTTCTATTCAACGTCGCCACCAGAAATTGGTGGAGGAAACGCCATCACCATACATGACTGACGAGTTGCGCGAGCGCATGGGTCAGGCAGCGATCAAAGCGGCTGAAGCGGTGAAGTATGAAGGTGTGGGTACCGTAGAATTCTTGGTTGACAAAAACCGCGATTTCTATTTCATGGAAATGAACACCCGTATTCAAGTAGAGCACACCATTACAGAGGAAGTAATCAATTATGATTTGGTGAAAGAGCAAATCAAATTGGCTGCTGGAGATCCTATCTCAGGTCGCAATTACTATCCAAAGATGCACGCTATTCAATGTCGTATCAACGCAGAAGATCCGTACAAGAACTTTGCGCCTTGTCCTGGAAAGATTTCTGCTTACCACAGTCCAGGTGGACATGGTGTACGCTTGGATACCCACGCATACGCGGGATACGTTATTCCACCCAACTATGACAGTATGATTTCCAAGTTGATTACCGTAGCGCAGACGCGTGAAGAGGCGATCACCAAAATGCAGCGTGCATTGGATGAATACATCATTGAAGGAATTAAAACCACTATACCTTTCCATCAGAAGTTGATGAAAGATCCTCAATTTAGAGCAGGAAATTTCACGACCAAGTTCATGGAAACTTTTGAAATGTAATACAACATGGCAAAAATACTCTTGGTAGATGATGAGGCCAGCATTCGCATGGCTTTGAAAGAAATCTTAGAGTACGAAAGTCACACCGTTATTGAGTCTCCTGATGCACAAGCCGCTTTAAAGGCTGTGGGTCAGGAGACTTTTGATTTAATCATCTCGGACATCAAGATGCCGAAGATGGATGGATTGGAGTTTCTCTCCAAGGTCAAGGAAATGGGGGTCGAATCACCTGTGGTCATGATTACTGGTCATGGCACCATCGATACGGCTGTCGAGTCCATCAAAAAAGGCGCATTTGATTTTATTCAAAAGCCATTGGACTTGAATCGCGTATTGGTAACGGTTCGCAATGCTACGCAATCGGCGCAGATGGTCCGCGAGACGAAGTCGCTCAAGAAGAAAGTTGCACGAATTGTCGGAACCCAAATTATTGGAAATAGCAAAGGCATTCAGGAGGTGATTTCCATGGTGGATACCGTGGCACCAACCGAAGCGCGTGTGCTGATTTTGGGACCCAATGGAGCGGGAAAGGAACTCATTGCGCGTCAGCTGCATGAGAAGAGCAATAGAGCGCAAGGCCCCTTTGTAGAGGTCAATTGTGCTGCGATTCCGGGTGAGTTGATCGAGAGTGAATTGTTTGGTCACGAGAAAGGAGCCTTTACCAGTGCGGTGAAAACCAAGCCCGGAAAGTTTGAGATGGCTGAGGGCGGTAGTATTTTCTTGGATGAGATAGGCGATATGAGCATTACCGCGCAAGCCAAGGTTTTGCGTGCGTTGCAAGAGAGCAAGATTCAAAGAGTAGGTGGGGAAAAGGACATACAGGTGAATGTTCGCGTCATGGCGGCCACCAACAAAGATCTGAAGCAGGAGATAGCGGAAGGTAGATTCAGGGAAGATTTGTATCACCGATTGAGTGTCATCATCATCAAAGT
>JBDLUK010000022.1:0-11112 GCA_039805365.1 Bacteroidota bacterium
TTAAAGTCATAATGTGTACTATCTAGCGCAAGATAGTGTACCATTTTACTCCAAGTGGTGTCAGGTATGGATTTGGTCGCTTTAATTTCCTCGATTGTCTTGAAATTACCGTGTTGCTCTCGGTATCGAATAAGGCGCTGTGCTTGTGAAAAGCTGACATATGGATGTTGAACCAGCTCATCTAAGGTGGTTTTGTTGATGTTGATTTTTTTGACAATTTGATTGCAGGAAAGTTGCGGATAGATAGCTTCCCAAGTACTTTCTTTCAATTGAGGAATTTCTAGAAGCTGTGTTAGGCTGTAATAACCGCCCAATGCTTCTCGATAGAATACAATGCGCTGAGCCAGAAAACCGCCAATCATAGGCAAACCTTCAAGTTGTGCACTATCTGCTATGTTTATCTCCAACCTAATTTTTTGCGAGGCATCTACACCCCAAGTTGAATCGTATAGATACGCTTGAATAATTTGCTCAGACTTGGGATTGCTTTTTGAAACAAGCTGTAGATTACGCCAATAGGGAGATTGAGGTGTAGGTGATGACCAAAGCAATCTGATAGTCCATTGACTGATAAGTAGGAATAGTAGAATGCAAATTCCAATTCTTTCTGATTTGCTGAAATAAAATAGTGAGGATGTTCTATGATTCATGGATCAAAGAAACTGCGATAAAGATGTCGATCGTTCAGACAGATAAGGGATGGCCTGTTAACAGGCATATAAAACGGCATCAGTCAATTTCAGTCAACTAATCAAAAAAATGATCACGAATATTTTATAGGGATTATTTGCCTTTATGCAATAAGTTGTAACTTACCTGACGTGTCAGTAGTGCGATGATTTTGTTCAATTCATCGGCTGATTTTCCTGAGGTCATAATCGTCAGTATATAGGGTTTATTCTTTAGATAAATAATTCCCATTTCATGAATTTCATGTTGATTATTTCTGCCGCCGAATTCCCCAAATTTGTGAGCTATCGGAACACTTGCAGGAAGACCTGCTGACATCCCTTTTTTGAAGTCACACTTCATTAATATCCGAATCGCCTTTTCAGACATCTCAGGGTTGAGCATGGTTCCGTTGTATAATACTTTGAAGATATTTGAAATTTCACTGGCCTTTAGCTGATATAATTTATTTGTGCCATTGGGCTCAGGGATTTTTAATTTTCGGAAATTCTCCAAGTACTTATCATGGTCAATGAACGAGTGAAGAAGTGAAGTGGCATTGTTATCAGAATAGGCAATCATGTAATCTAGTAATTCTTCTACCGAGTACGTTTGTCCCATTACAATGGATTTATTATTGAATGTTTGGGTTGGAATAATTTCTCCGGTAGGCTGATAGGTAACTTTGGTTTGAAGAAGTTCAGGTTCTACCTGGGCACGTTGGAGCACGCTGATCATTGCCCCTAGTTTAAGTAAAGATCCTGGATGAAAAAGTTGGTTAGGATTAATACTCATCCAATCACTGTTTTCAAAGTCTCTCAAATAAACAGAAATTTCATTTATTTGGCCTTTTTCTTTGAGTGAATCAATACTTTTTTCAAGTTGAATTTTTAATTCGAGGTAATCGGGACTTTCATTTTTAGCGTCAACAAATTGGAGAGGTTTGATGAATTCAAACCCATTTGTTCTTGCAAATTGGAAACTTGATTCATGAGCATCATTATTTTCGTAATGCATCAAATATCTTTCCACACCCCAAGTAATCGTACTTCCAATAATAAGGAATACGAGAGCCATTATCAACCTCGACTTTTTCATTATGATTTCACTAAACGGGGCGAAAAATAGACGATGTAATTGTTAAATGAAGAAAGTTTAATGTTAAAAGTGATTTGAAATTTTTCAACAAAAAAAAAGAGGGCGATAACCCTCTTTTTTGAAATTTCATTACGTTGTATTAACGTGCAACTCCTACAGCTCTCTTTTCACGAATGACTGTTACGCGAACCTGTCCTGGATAGGTCATTTCTGTTTCGATGCGACTGGCCAATGTAATGGCCAATACATCACTTTGCTCATCAGATACTTTCTCCGCTTCAACCATAACACGCAATTCACGTCCAGCTTGAATAGCAAATGATTTGCTTACTCCAGGATATTCCATGGCCATGTTTTCTAACTCGCGAAGACGTTGGATATAAGCCTCAACCACTTCACGACGAGCACCTGGGCGAGCGCCGCTGATAGCATCACAAATTTGGATAATCGGCGATAGCAAAAACTTCATTTCAACTTCATCATGGTGAGCACCAATAGCATTGCAAATATCTGGTTTCTCTCCATATTTTTCTGCTAGCTTCATACCCAAGATCGCATGCGGCAATTCACTCTCGTCATCTGGAACTTTTCCGATATCGTGTAAAAGTCCTGCGCGCTTGGCTGCCTTGGTGTTTAATCCCAATTCACTGGCCATGGTAGCACAAAGGTTAGCAACTTCTCTTGAGTGTTGTAGCAAGTTCTGACCATAAGAGGAACGATATTTCATTCTTCCTACCATGCGAATCAATTCGCTATGCATTCCGTGAATACCCAAATCGATACATGTACGTTTTCCAACTTCCATGATTTCGTCCTCAATATTCTTTTTCACTTTAGCAACAACTTCCTCAACGCGAGCAGGGTGAATGCGACCATCCGTCACCAATTGGTGCAATGACAATCGAGCGATTTCACGACGAACAGGATCGAAGCAAGAAAGGACAATAGCTTCTGGGGTATCATCAACGATGATTTCTACACCTGTAGCTGCTTCTAGCGCACGGATGTTGCGACCCTCACGACCGATGATACGTCCTTTGACTTCGTCATTTTCAATGTTGAATACAGAAACGCTGTTCTCCACGGCATGCTCTACGGCAGTGCGTTGGATGGTTTGGATAACAATCTTCTTGGCTTCTTGGTTGGCCTTTAATTTGGCCTCGTCAACAATAGATTGAATTTGTCCAGCGGCTGAGTTGCGGGCATCTTCTTTCAATTGTTCCATCAAAGATTCTTTGGCTTGTTGGGCAGACATCTTTCCAATCTCTTCCAACAATGAAATGGCCTTTTGATGGTTCTTTTCCAAGTCTTGCTGTTTCTTTTGGGTCACCTCCAACTGCTTGTTGAGATTCTCCTTTTGTTGCTCTACATCCTTGTCCTTTTTCTTCAAAGTCTCGGTTTGTTGAGCAAGCTCTTTCTCACGGTTGCGAATGCGATCTTCTGATTGCTTCACTTTGTTGTTTCTCTCTTGCACTTCTTTTTCATGCTGAGACTTAAGTTCAAGGAATCTCTCTTTTGCTTGTAAGATTTTCTTTTCCTTGATGGTTTCTCCTTCTTTCATAGCCTCGGAGATAAGGCTGTCTTTTCTGGTTTTGAGCAAATTGTTAGAAATGATCCAAGCTCCTGCGAACCCGATGATCAAACCAACAACAACGCCAATAACTAATTCCATACGCTTAGGTATTTTGGGTTAATTAAAATTTTACTTGACTCCTTTCGAACCAAGGGGCGCAGAGAAAAATGGGAAATCGATTTACAAGATAAAGCTTTCGGCCAATTGATTCAATTTTTCCAAATCAGCGGTCACGTCTGCAGGAACTTCTATTGTTTCAATTACTTTTTCTACCACTTTTTCAGTGGAGGTAGGTTTAGTGGCCATTTGCAACAAGGTCATCGCCAACAAATCTTGATTGTCGCGAACCCCATATTTTTCTTGAAAAGTTTCTATGCTTGACTGAATTTTAGCTTCAGCTTGACGAATCATGGTCTCCTCCTCTGGTTGTATGGCCAAAGGATAATAACGACCTGCGATTTTAACTTTTATCGATATCTGACTCATCTTAACTGTTCAATAAAGCAATACACTCATCGATTTCATTCACCAAATCTTGGATTCTCTGCTGAGTTTTGATCTTGAACACTTCATGATCAGGCTCTTTTTCCAAAATTTGAGGAGGATTGCGGTGTTGGAGTTTCTCCGATAAATCGTCTATTTGGGCTTGCAACTCTTTATTTATCGTGTAAAGGGAAGCTAGCTCGCCTTTTTGTTTGGCCAAGGTATCCTCCAACAATCGCTTGTTCTCACCCAGGCGTCGGATATTGGCTTCTAGCTGTACAAATAGCGTTTCTTGGTTCATTTTCTCCAATTGTCTGCAATCAACGTTTCAAAGGTAATTCTTAATTCGCATGTTTTGCAATTGGTTTTGCTTTTTCATCAACAAGTTTTATTCTACTTTTAGGAACAAATTATGCGAATCAAATTTTTTTCAACTTCCATTGTCTGTTTTATCTTTTGGGGTTTCACTTTCATGGCCCATGCTCAAAAGCTACCGCATTTCCCGGAGCAATTGACGAGTCCTCTGAATATTCCATTGTCTCTGAGCGGTTCTTTTGGTGAGATGCGAGCCAATCATTACCATACGGGTTGGGATTTGCAAACCGATGAAAGGGAGGGACTCCCTGTAGTTGCCATCGCGGATGGATATGTTTCTCGGGTTAGAGTTTCGTCCAAGGGATACGGCTATTCGTTGTATGTGACGCACCCTTCTCTCGGCATCACTTCTGTTTACGCCCATCTTTCGTCTTTTTACTCTGATCTCAAAGAATGGATTGGAACGGAACAGTATATTAACAAGAAGAATGAATTTGACTGGTCGTTGTCACCGGGACAATTTGTAATCAGGCAAGGACAGGTGATAGCTCTGTCCGGCAATAGTGGATCCAGTGGAGGTCCGCATTTGCATTTTGAGATAAGAAATACGGTGACTGAAAAAACCATTGACCCATCTTTATTGGGATATAAAATACCAGATGTCACAAGACCGTTGGTGGAGTCAATATCATTTATTCCCAAGGGAGAATTTATGCCTTCAGAAGTAATTCCATTTCGATTCAATGGAGAGTCATTGGGAAAGGATACACTATTCGAAGTGTCGGATACATTTGGAGTTGCTGTTCAGGTTTATGATTGGGTCTTGGATGCCGATCATGCTTGTGGAATAAAGCAGATTCTTACCCTTTGGGATGGAAACATTGTTTCTGAATGGTTGGCCGATTCATTGGATTTCAAAGAAGTCAAGCATGTAAATGCCCAATGCGTCATGGGTGTCAAAGAAAGAAATCCTAGAACGACATACAGAACATACAAGTTGCCGAACTCGCCGGGGACGGGATTCTTGTATATAGAACGCGATGGATTTATGATCATCAAAGACACAATGACACATGCAGTGACCATCATGGTTTCAGATTTCTCAGGCAACGCGACATGTGTTTATGCTTTTGTTAAAGGCAAGAAAGGTGTAGCGAACAATCATGTGGATTCCGAGCAAGTGATGTTTGATTGGACAACAGGCGGAACTATTGCTCACAGCGATTGGTGTTTGCGTATTCCCAAAGATGCGTTATACGATGCAACTCCTTTGACTTGGACCAATTTTTCAAACATCTTGAAATCGGATTCTATGCAAATGAAGATAGCGATAGAACCCAAAGCTGTGGTTTTCAAGAATCCTTTGTGGTTTGAGAACAATTCCTTTGAGTGGGGTCTTTTTTCAGCTGAGGAAAGAATGAAGTGGGGTTGGATGGAAGTGAGGAAAGATGATGAATGGCACGGTTGGGATGAGGAAAAAAAGGCCTTCGCTTTCTCGCGCACCGGAAATTACCGATTGATTAGGGATACAACTTCTCCCAAAGTGCAGAACGATGGTACTTTCTTATCGGATGGTTTTTTCTTGGTTGACGAAAAGGAAAGTGGACTAAAATCCTATTCGGCATATTTGGGAGATCAATGGCTACTGTTGTATTGGGATGCGAAAAATAATCAACTCATTCTTGATTCAAATTGGCGCAACAAGTGGGATGGAAAGACAAGACTTACCCTTGAGTTAACCGATAGGGCAGACAACGTTAATCGTGTAGAATTGGATTTGAAATAGGAAGGATTAAAAATCTTCCTTTTTCATATTGAGCCAGTTCAGGGCAGACTTGTGGTACATCCATTCCACAGTGTCCTTGTCCAACCCCATGTCCAAAATGAATTTTCCTATTTCTAAATCGCCAAGAGGGAAAGGGTAATCGGTACCCAATGCCACTTTTTGATTTCCCTGCTTTTTCAATATGTAATGAAGCAATTCTGGATCGTGTGTAGCGCTATCCACCCAAAATTTACCCAAGTAGTTTCTGGGATTGTTGGGATTGTCAACGGCTACCAAGTCAGGCCGACAATTGAAGCCATGTTCTAACCTTCCAATGGTGGGAATAAAAGAACCACCTGCATGAGCGAAGAGCCAACGAACTTTGGGAAACATATCCATTACTCCAGCAAAAATCAAGGATGCCATTGCACGGGCGGTTTCGGCAGGCATGCCAACCAACCAAGGAAGCCAATATTTTTTCATGTTGTTCTCGCCCATCATCTCCCAAGGGTGAACCATCACACACATATCGAGCTCTTCAATTTTTTGCCATAAAGGGAAAAAAACGGGTTCACTTAAATTCATGTTGTTGATGTTGGATCCAATTTGGATGCCTTTGTAACCCAGTTTTTTGCAACGTTCCAATTCGACAATGGCGAGGTCAACATCCTGCATGGGCAATGTCGCAAGTCCAACATAGTTTTTCGGATAGTTTTGAAAAATTTCTGCAATGTGATCATTTAGAAATTGACTGACCTTTAATCCGTCTTCTGGTTTTGCCCAATAAGAAAACAAAACAGGAATGGTACAAACAACTTGAACCTGCGTATCATGTTTGGCATATTCCTCTATCCTTACAATTGGATCCCAGCAATTGGATTCAATCTCTCTGAAGAATTTGTCACCTTGCATCATTCGTGCAAATCCTGTACGGTGATGATCCAAGTGAATAAATCCATCATATCCAAACTCCTTGGACCAATTGGGCAAGTGAGCGGGCATGATGTGCGTGTGCGTGTCAATCTTCAACATGGAGCGCTAAGTTACTGATGTTTTTGTACTTGTGTCAAATCCAACATATTGATAGCATTGATCGACCAATGGTCAACGTGGTTGGAAACAAAATGAAGTACCTGATCATGGTAAAGCGGAATAACAGGTAGCTCATTCATTAAGGCAGAGTCCAATTGATTCCACTGCGCTGCACGTTTGATTCTGATATTCTCAGAGGTGGCCATTTTATATTGCGTTTCCCAATCTCGATTGTAGAAGTGGGTGTAATTCGGACCATTGGGAGAGAACAATTCTTTCGTAAATACCTGTAAAAAATTTTCACCATCCGGGTAATCGGCCAACCAGTTTTTTCGAAAAGCAACAACTTGTCCTTTCGCTACTTTTTCCTTGAAGCTTCCGCTTTGTAAGGTCGAAATTTCAACATCAATTCCTTGCTTTTGCCACTCATGTTGCAAGTACTCAAAAATATCGGCATACTCGGGGGTTATGGTGAGTGTGATGCTTGGCAAAGGAGCTCCCCAATATTTTTCCAACTCGGCTTTCAATTTTTTCACCTTGCTTGAATCGAAAAGTAAATTGGGATGTTTGGAAGAATTTGATTTTAGTTGTGGTGGTATAAAACCACTTTCTGCAGGCACGATGATGTTGTTGCGCAGTTTGGCGCACAATTCTTTTCGGTCAATGGTCATAGAAAGCAACTGGCGGTAACGCAAATCATGTACTATGGACTTTTCTCCTTCTAAATAAAATCCGATATAGTCGGTTTTGATAAATGGCTCATGCTCCAAACGAATCCTATCCGTCCACTCTTCTTTGAGATGCCCCTCGGCTGATAGTAGTTGATCGATGTAGGCTGCATCAATGCCGCTCATGAAGTCATATTTACCCGAAATAAAACCTTGATACTCTGCAAAAGCATCTTTGAGAAAATCAATTTGCACCGCATCTAGAAAAGGCAAAGATTTTCCAGTTTTAAAGTCATGCATCCAATAATTTGGATTTCGGTGCAATACCATGGATACTTGCTCTTCCCAGAACGCCAATTGAAAGGGTCCTGTACCCGAGGGATGCTGGCGAAAATCTTTTCCAAATTGCTCAACGGCCTCAGGTCTAACCAAACTTGCAAATGAAGTGCTGAGCATTTGAAGAAAGGAACCTTGTGGTTGTGCCAGATGGATAATCAATGTTGAATCGTTGGGTGCTTCAAATGGATTACTTACTCTTAAATTTTTAAAAATCCAACGTCCTGGAGATGCTGTTGTTGAATCAATGATTCTATTGAAACTGAAAATGAAATCGTTTGCGCAAACTTTTCTAGTGTCAAAATTTTCATCAGAAGGGAAAAGGACATTATTGCGTAAATGAAATGTATAGATTAATCCATCCGAAGAGATATCCCACATTTCAGCCACGTTTCCTCGAATATCCAAATTTTGATCAAGTTCAACCAGACCATCATAGAGTTGATTGATGATCCACATGGTTTCCAAATCAGCGGCATATGCTGGATCCAATGAATTAACTGAGCCGCTTTCATTGTAACGGAATACAGTGCGTGTATCATCTTTCATGGAAGATGTGCAGCCTGTAAGGTAAAGCGCACAAAATATTATTCCAAGAAACGATAACTCATTTTTCATTCTGTAAAAATAAGAGATGCGATTCATTAACTGTAGATTTGTATCAAATTCGAAAAATGAAAAAAGTACTTTTCCTTTCCATAGTCATGTTCATGATGTTGTATTCTTCATGTACAATCAAGAATACTTCCTCAGTTAAACAAGCGAACGAACCTTCTGTTGCTGTGATCATGTCTTACAACGTAGAAAATTTATTTGACACCATCAACGATCCTGAAAATGACGAAGACTTTTTACCTAGTGGTAAATTAAAGTGGAATTCGCAACGTTACCAAGAAAAGTTGAATCACATTGCGCAAGTGATCAATGGGGTGAAGACCGAGAATGGAGATCATTATCCTTTGGTAGTGGGATTAATTGAAGTAGAACACGCATCTTGTTTAGAAGATCTTGGGGCGTTGCCCTCATTGGCCCAAGCGCATTATAAAGTTGCATTTATTGAAGGAGAAGACGAACGTGGAATTGATGTTGGTTTGTTATACAATTCAAGTGAATTGAAGGTGACATCGATTTCTAAATTCGATATTGTATTACCAGACAATGATAAAACGAGACATATATTGGAAGTAGTAGGAAATTGGAAAGGTCAGGAGTTGGCGTTTTACGTGAATCATTGGCCCTCAAGAAGTGGAGGTACGGAGAAGTCTGCTCCCTCACGACTCATTGCTTCAAGCACATTAGAAAAAGTTATTCAAACACGATTGCAATCTAGTCCAAGTTGCAAGATCATTGCTATGGGTGATTTCAATGATTATCCGACCGATGTTAGCCTAAATAACTTAAATGATATTGATGGCGGATATTCAACGGTGAATATGATGAAGGGAATCATGTCAGAAGGAAAGGGGAGTCATTACTACAAAGGAGAGTGGGGTTTTTTAGATCAATTTGTAGTTAGCAAGAGTTTGGCGGATAGCACAACTTCAGGTTTGCAAGTTAGATGGCCAGAAACAGTGAGTTTTGACTTCATGATGTATACCAACAGCAAAGGCGAAATGTCACCTGCACGCACTTATGTTGGTGATGCATACAAAGGAGGGTACAGCGATCATCTTCCCATTCAGATGGAATTGAGATTAATCAAATAAAAAAAGCCCCGAAATTCGGGGCTTTATTTTTTTTTGTGCTGAGAAAAAATTATTTCTTCTTAGCAACAGCTTTCTTAGGAGCAGCAGCTTTTTTCGCTGGAGCAGCTTTCTTAGCAACAGCTTTTTTAGGAGCAGCAGCCTTTTTCACTGGAGCAGCTTTCTTAGCAGCAGCTTTCTTAGGAGCAGCAGCTTTTTTCACTGGAGCAGCTTTCTTAGCAGGAGCAGCTTTCTTTGGTGCAGCAGCAGCAGCTTTCTTAGCTGGAGCGGCTTTCTTTGCAGCTTTTTTAGGTGCTGCAGCCTTTTTTGTTTTACTCATAGTATTAACGGTTGATTGTTGCCTTTGTCAAAGTGAAAATATTTTCTCTTTAGAAAATTTTAGAAGTAAAAAGAATGAAATTTTATTTTCCCGTCTCCTCTTATTTCAATTGTCGGTAGTGGTATTTTAACGACACTTAAAATTCGTGCTACTTTTTTCATTCCTTTTCTCTTCCATTTCACACGATTCAAATCTGCGTCAAAAGAAAAAAGAAATTCACGCGTGGGATGAAAATTATTAACAAGGTTATTGTTGGTTTTTGCACGTGTCATTTCTGTTATGCTGTAACCAATATTGAAATTGATTGCATCTCTGAAAGTGTTGTTTTTATTGAAAAGTATAGTGGAATTAAAAGACAACCAATATGTTTGTCCGTTATAGTCTTTTAAAATGCGTTGTTGAAAATTCTCACCTAATTGCGAAGGATTCACATTTGAAAATCGTGTAGGGTAGTATGAAAATTTCAAATTTATTTTTTGTTCACCCCATTTTTCTTGTTGTATCCAATACAAAAAACTTCCTGTGGTATTGGCCAATATATCATAGGGTGAAAATCCCCATTGTTGTGAAAAGCCATCAAGTATTTCTATACCCATCATGTAACTCCATCCTGTTAGTGCTGCATATCTCGCACTTTCTTTTTCGCTGTATCCAGTTCTTAAGAATGATGGGTACAATTGATTACCGATTTGATAAGAAGAAAATGCATGTCCGACTTTATCCATTTGAAGCCATTCATCCCCATCATTAAAAAAATGAAATGCAGTCTGTGGATATTGGCTATACCACATGTCATTTAAAAAGTAATAACTGGTCAATCCCAACGCGGCAGATGTAAGCGGAACTTTGGTTCTGCATGCACAAGTAGTATCTGATTGAGCTGATGATGCAAGCCCGATTATCGTGAAAGTTAAGATTGAAATATATTTTATCATTCTCTGATATTCAATCGGTCGAGATAGCGGTGGTAACGATTCGCGAAATTGATATGTGCTCTGCTATTGTCGGTGAACCAATGGTGGCCGCTTCCATCATCCATGGCGCACATATAAATATAGTTGTGCTGCTTATAGTTCAACACCGCATCAAGGTATTTTTTTTCTGTGATAAAAATAGGACCAGGTGGCAGTCCATCTACTTCATAAGTATTG
>JBDLUK010000023.1:0-6283 GCA_039805365.1 Bacteroidota bacterium
TCTTGGCAATGGCGAATGGAATCCCTTTATTCGCCCATGGTGGCAGAGTTTGAATCACATTCCATATCGTCACTATTTCATCAATCGCTATGCTGACTTGATGAATACCGCTTATATGCCAGAGAGATTGTTGGCCATTGAAAACACCTTCTTCAATTTGTGGACTCCTGAAATGCCCAATGAATATCAGCGTTGGGCAGATCCCGGAAATGTCGGTGGATGGATGAACGACTACTACAACCGACATTTGACTTTTAGAGACGAATTGGTCTGCAAAGCAGGTACAGTAAGATCGCAAGTAGAAAGTCAAATGAACTGTGGTCCACAGAAAAATGTGGTATTCAACATCGAACCTGCTGATGCAGGAGTTATTCATTTGAATACCATTTTGCTTTCAGACTCAACTTGGTCAGGAATCTATTACACACAAGTACCCATCAATCTTGAGGCTGAGGCACTGACAGGATATTTATTCTCTCATTGGTCCACAGAAAATGGTGAGATTGTAGATACTACTTTGAATTCCTTTACAACGTCGTTGAATAATGATAGTATTTCATTCACAGCACATTTTGTGGTTGATCCCAATGCACATGTGAACGATGATACAGCACAAACTTTCCAGCTTTACCCCAATCCTGGAAACAATCAATTCCAAATTCAATCCAACGAAGCAATAGAAAATATTCGCATTTTCAATTCGACAGGAATATGCATTCAGCAATTTGAAAATCTACATGACAGAAAATCAACAACCGTAGATGCGAAAGATTGGAGCACGGGAATCTACTTTGTTGTAATCAAACAAAACGGCAAATTGGTTACGAAACGTTGGGTGAAGAATTAATCACCCAACCTTGTACCTGACCAGATTTTTCGAATTTCTGTATTTTCAATATCAACCATAACAGCCTTTCTTTTGAAAGGCTTTTCTCTTCTTTTTACTTCGACATTGTATTCTCTCCATTTGTCTTCTACGGTGATGGTCAAATCGCCCGTTTGCTTTTGGATAATGTCTTTTGCGTTGCGATGTATATCAACTCCATTGATGCATGTTATTCGCATTTCTTGACCAATACCAACATCATCTGCAGGACCTTCGAAAATCACATTCAAAACACGCCCCATGTCGTCAATCATGAATCCATAATAATCCTCAGCAACATTTCCACTACTCGCCCACTCCAATTTCCAACCCAAGTGCTTCAATGTATATTTCAATTGGGCCAAGTAATCTCCGGTTCCTTCACACAATTCATATCGATAAGATTCCCACCGATTTAATCCCATGGACTTACAAATCTCCCAGTAATCATCAGATGTATAACCGACGCCGCGCTTACCGAACTGCTTGTACATCTCTCTCATCACATCATCCAAACTGATATTGCCATTGCTACCCACCAACAAATCCACATCCATCATCCAAGCCAACATTGCACCTTCATTGTAGATAGATACTTTACGCCCTGGAATTCCAGCTGTATAGCCATCTACCCATGTATCAACAGAACTATCTGTAACACTTTGATGCAAACGACCTCTGTTTCTGGCATGTGTTTCAATGAATTCCTCCATTTGAATTTTTGCCTTTTCCATCGACCACACACCACTTCTAATCAACATCATGTCGCCGTAGTATGTCGTAACACCTTCGGTGACGAAACCAGTATCTGAATAATTGGGACGTGTAAAATCATAAGGAGTCATATCGCGGGGACGAATGCACTTCACGTTCCAAGCATGAAACAATTCATGCGAAGAAATGCCTAGAAAAGAGTCGTAGTTCTTTCTTTCATTGAAAGCTTGACTGGGCCCCATTGCGATGATGGTAGAGTTTTCATGTTCTACACCATGACGAATAAAATAAGGTGCGAATTGAAAAATAAAATGATAATGACTTCTCGGAAAATCCCCGAACATCGACATCTGCAATTCAGAAAAAGCCTGAAAATCTTTGCGCCAATTAAAGTCGCCAAAATTCACATCTCCATTCATCCACACATGCATTTTTTGCCCATGCGCCTCGTAATCATGTGATGACAAATCGCGAGAAAACACGAAGGGTGAATCTGCAAGATGATCAATATTGGCCGACTTGAGCAACCAGGTTGATTCGCCATTTTCTACGTTTTTCTTTTCAGCAGGTATACCTCCGGCATAAGCAAAATCGTATGGTACATGAACTTGCACGTCAATATCCATTTCAGGATTATCCAACAAATAACAAAAAGCATTGACAGGATTGATGTACAATTGAGCGCCATCCCAATAAGATGAACCCGCGTTCATTTCTGCAGCGTAATATTCGTAGTGCACCTTGATGTAATCGACACCATCACTCTGAACTACCCAAGTATGTGGCGTTGTTTTCTTCCACAACAATAGCTCACCTGTATCTGCATCGTAGGCCTTCCAACCTCTTACATTCTTTGCAAAGTTTCCCAGTTCATATCGACCCGGACGCCAGATAGGAAGTTGGATGGTTGTTGTCTCGCCCATGGAAGGGAAAAGCGCAACGAAATTGATAAAACGGTGATGAGGTTGCCCCCCTTGAACACGGTATCTAATCATGTAATTATTCTTGAGTGAAAACGGTTTTTCCAATACAACCTGAAGGTCGGTTGATTTGGAGAATGGATGAAATGGTGGCTGCAATATCTGTAATATCGGCCTTTGCCGTTGTTGGATATGGATAAACGCCTATCCAATTTCCGAACATGAGGAAAGGAACATGGGTATCGTAATCATAGCCCGAACCGTGTGTGGTACCCTGCTTACCGTATTCGATCCAACCAGACTTTAGCATGTATATCACATCTCCAGATTGCGCTTGATCAAAACCCAATTGAACTCTCTCGGAAAATCCTTCACGTTCAATTGCCGAGGACAACTCAGCGTGGGTAAATGCTGCATGCACCCCTTCCATTTCAAGCGTCCACATGGCAACCTCTTGCTGAATATTCTTGAGACTTAATTTCTTTTGTTCAATCAATCCACGATTGAGAAAAATATTGTGATTGGATTCGTTAATGACCCAATCACCAGCACCATACTTGGTGATGAGTTTATTTTCAATCATTTCTTCCAATTTGTCCGAAACAAAATAACCTGCTGCCATTTTTCTATCCATCATCATCGCGGGGTTGTTGGCCGCACCATGATCTGCAGACAAGAAAATCAAATAGTGATTTCTTCCAATTGTTGAATCCAAGTAATTGATGAAATCATTGAGATCTGCATTCAAACGCAAATAGGTGTCTTGCGCCTCTTTGCTGTGTGGACCAAATTGATGTCCAACATAGTCAGTAGCCGAAAAACTCAAGCACAACATATCCAAGGCATTGTCTTGGCCCAACTTTTCACCTTCAATTGCCGCTATTGCAAAATCTTTTGTCATGGTATTGCCAAAAGGAGTTGCCTTCATCAAATCATATTGACCATTGAGCTTCGCGATTTCTGACAAATTGTAAGGAAATACGGGTCGAATGGTTCCTTTGAATGGAAGCTCATAGGGATTGTTGTCCGGCAAACTCTCGTTGTAAATGGAATCTGCAAACAAAGGCTCCCATGTTTTGGTCAAATAATTTTTACCACTTTCTTTGGCATTGAAATCCTTTACCCATTGAGGTAGTTCACTCATGCCATACCAAGATGATGTAGCCCAGGTATCTTCTTGACCGCCGATGTACCAGTACGCTGCATCTGCGGATCTACCGGCAGGAAGAATCGCTCCACGGTCTTTCAAACTAATTCCAATGACCTTTGATTGGGGATTGGCCAGCTTGATTTCGTCGCCCAATGTTGTTGTTCTTAAAAACACCGGAGACATTTTGCCTGCTTCGCTGTTGGTTCCAACTCCAACAACATTGGTATCCTTGGCACAATATTGCAATGTATTTGTTTTCTTGTCGTACCAGTCATTTGCAATGATTCCATGATAAGCAGGAGTAGTTCCTGTAAAGATGCTGGCATGACCTGGTCCCGTGTAAGTTGGAACATAGTTGTAATGAAGATTTTCAATGGAAACACCTTCATGTATCATTCTTTGAAAGCCACCGGGCTCGTTGAGAAAATCTGCTTCAAATCTGGTGAGATAATCATAACGCATTTGATCGACAGTAATGCCAATGACCAATCTGGGGGTATAGTCCCAATCGTCTGTTTCTTCCATTTGGACCATTACCGTATCCACCACACCGTACTCAGCCTCCCAAGCACCATAATCCAAATTTGACAAGTGTGATTTGTTGTAGCAACTTGAAAGCAAAACTGCGCCAAGTGCAGCCATGGAAACCCAATTTTTCATGGGTTAAAAGTACTCGAAAAAATAACTAGATTTGAGCGCGACGCAAGGAGTAATCCTCAATGAATTGTTCAACTGCCTTAAGCACTGCTTCATTCATGTGCTGGGGCTCCCAAGGTTTACCCACATACCTAAATAACTCCATGTGGTGCAAAACCTTCAAGACGTTCTCTACTTCAGCCTGTCCAGTGAGCATCATCTTCTTGGCTCTTGGATTGATATCATGCGCTTTGATCAAAAAATCGGAGCCCAGTATACCTGGCATTAAATAATCTGAGACAATCAACGCCAAAGGTGCACTTCTACTATCAGACAATTCCTTAACCAATTCCAAACCCTCTTCTCCACTTGATGCACGCTCAACAACAATATGAGGTGGCAAGACGCGCTCCAATTGAATTCGCAATACCTCCAAAATAAAGGCATCATCATCAACAAGAAGTATGGAAAACATTTGACTCATCTTAACTTCCTTTTTGCAATGCTTTCTCGATAATGGCAATCAAGTGATCTTCAGACCATGGTTTGGTAACGATAGAATCAATCTCGTTGGAGTCTATCATTTGCTTCGCGATGTTCTCTTGTAATTGACCTGAAAGCACAACAACCTTGATGGATGGATCAATATTCTTTACATATTGCGCCAATGCATCGCCATTCTTTCCCGGCATAATCCAATCTGAAATAATCACTATCAATTGAATTTGTGAAGAGGTCAATTCAGAAATTACTTCAATGGCCTCATCCACATTTTGAGCAAACTCCAGAACGTAGGCGTGACCAAATTTTCTTTCCAATTGAATACGCAAAGAATTGAGCACCAAAATATCGTCATCCACTGCTAAGATCGCTGTATTCATATCATTGAGTTAATGGGCAATGTTACAGTAAAAACCGTTAAACTATCTGTACTTGAGCAAGAAATTGTTCCACCCTGCTTCTCAACTATCTTCCTCACGATGTTCAATCCCAAGCCAGTTCCCTCTCCTCTTGCCTTTGTTGTAAAAAAGGGTTCAAAAATCTTATCGATGATAGCAGCTGATATTTGAGGTCCATTATTAGAAACCTCAATGACATGGTTTTGATCTATGAGAGAATAATTGAAATGAATCTCGCACTTGTTATTGGCAGCCTGTAATGCATTATTCACCAAATTGGTCCATACTTGCGACATCTCATCGGGTAGACCAAAACATTCAATATCCGCCGGAATGTTGTTGTGAACTTGACTTCCTTGTTTTATCTTGTTCCACATGATGGTAAGGACTGTATCCACATTCTCTTTCAAGTTGAAATTGGATTTCTCCGAATTCAAATTACCATGAGCAAAACTATTCAATGCCCTTACAACCTTACTTCCTTGTTCCGATGAGGCAGTAGTGGTATTGATAGAGCGATTGATCAAAACGAAATTCAAACAAAGTTGAATAATGACGTCTGCATTGGGCAATTGGATGAGCGACTCTATGGATTTGTTTGGGGTTAAAATTCCCATTTGCACCAACGATCTGGCAAATTTCCTCCTCATGGTTGAATCAGAAATAAATGAAATTCGTTCCATCAATTGCTGGACATATTGTCGTTCTTCGGAAGTAGATAAATTCAACAATTGGGTTTGCTCATACAGCTCAACACTCATTCTCAAATCTTCCGTGTCCAAAGAAGAAACCAATTTCATTACACCCTCATTGAACAAATGCTTCATATTCTCGCCAGAGGCTTTGATGGATCCAAGCGGTGTATTGATCTCATGGGCAATACCTGCAATCAACATACCCAAAGTAGACAACCTCTCTTTGCTCACAATTTCCGATTGCGCAATTTTTAATTCTTCCAACGACTTTTCCAGCTCAACCGTTTTGAGCGTAAGATCATTTTCTGCTAATTTTAATTGATCAATTAAACGCGATAATTGAATTTCGTTCTTCTTCCGTTCAGTAATGTTGTGTAGGTATCCTCTTAAAACCCAGCCGTCTT
>JBDLUK010000024.1:0-12420 GCA_039805365.1 Bacteroidota bacterium
TCTGTAGTTTATCCAAAATTTCAAGTCCTTTTTCCGTTATAGCTATTTCAGATTGACGACGATCATCGGGACAAATTTTGCGAATCGCCCATTTTTTAAGCACCAACTTGTCGATGAGTCTTGAGGTGTTGCTCGCGCGGTCAATCATGCGGGAACTGATATCGTTTAAACTCATGGGTTGGCCTTTGGAACCTCGCAATATTCTCAGAATGTTGTATTGTTCTGGCGTAATATCATGTGGTCTCAATACGCCAGATTGCATGCGTTGCAACCAAGATGTGGTGTATAAAAGATTAATCATCAACTTATGATGTTCCGTCTTGAACTGCACTTGCTTGATTTCATCTTCTAGCTTCACGGGACAAATATATGTTGATACAATTAATGTTGATACAAATAGTTGTTAAATTCTTTGCTTATATTTGAGAGATGATTCAAAGAATACTATTTGTCTTGATGTTGGGTGCTTTCCCTTTTTTGGGATTGGCTCAAAAGGATGTATCAAAAAAGATCTTGTCTTTGGCTGGGAAAATAACTTCGGCGGAGTACCCTGATACCTTGGGAAAAGGATTGAACAAAGCAGTCGTTGAGATTTTTGCTGAAGGGAAAAAAATCGCATCGGATACGGCTAGTTCTTCAGGTGTATACAAGATCAAAAAAATTCCATATTTCCCAAGTATTCAAATTGTATTTAAAGAGTCCCGTCATCTAACCAAAATGATCGACATGGATGTAACGGAATTCGGCAATGACAATGCCCAAACAGTGGCTATCAACATGGATGTGGTGTTGTACAAGGATCATGATTTCATGGGCGTTAAATTTTTGAAGTCAAAGCCTTTCGGAAAAGGAAAATATTCAATGAAGGAAAAAGGAGTTCTCTGGGATGATAAGTATTATTTTGAGATGAGAGCCAGATTGGATGCAGTGTTGAAAGCATATTCTGAATAAGTAAGTGGAAAAGAAAAAAGTTTCGAAAGCTTCGATGAAGCGTTCTTTGGCGGTGTTTAGATACATCAAGCCTTATTCCTTGGCCTTTGGTGCAGGAATTATTTTGTTATCGGTTTCAGGACTATTGGTCATTACCATTACCGCTTTGCTGGGATTGTTGATGACACCGGGAAATATGTCAACCGTTCCTGGGGGAGAGTTGACAGCAAAGTTTATACATCTTTTCTCTAATACTGTAGATTTTTCTTCTACCAAGGGAGTCCTTACGGCACTTGTCGTTTTATTGTTGGTTCAAGGGTTTTTCTCATTTATTCGAGTGTATTTGTTTGCATACGTTACGGAGAATGCGATGTTGGAATTGCGCAGTGAAGCATTTAAAAAAATGATCTCACAATCCATGGACTTTTATCACAACAGCAAAGTGGGTGATTTGGTAACGAGAATCTCTTCTGACGTCAGCACTGTGCAAGAGACATTGACCATCACACTTGCTGAGTTTATTCGCCAAACAATAATCATTGTATTTGGTTTGGGTTGTCTCGTTTTATTCTCTTGGGAGTTGACTTTGGTGATGCTATGCTCATTGCCGGTTATTATGATTATCATGGTAATTTTTGGCAAGTACATTCGTCGATTGGGAAAAGAAACCCAAGATAAAGTTGCGGAATCAGGAAATATAGTCAATGAAAGTTTGATGGGAATCGTGAACGTCAAGGCCTACGCAAATGAGTGGATGGAATGGAGTAAGTTTCGTTCTAGTGCGGAGAAAATCAAGGTCTATGGAATGAAGGGCGCCATTTGGCGTGGCATGTTTGGAACGTTCATCATTATCTTTTTGTTTGGTGCCTTGGGTTTGGTCATAGGATGGGGAGCTTATCTCAATCAAAAGGGTGAATTGCCCAATGAAGTGCTTCCTCAGTTCATTATGCTAACAGGATTGGTTGCTGGATCCATTGGTGGGTTGGCGGCTCAATTGGGAACTTTGCAAAGAGGAGTAGGTGTAATTGAAACCATCATGAATTTGATTGATTCTCCTGATGAGGGGGTGAAGTTTGTTAAACCCTCCGAAGTAGCGCAGAAATTCAGTGCAAACTTGCGAATGAAGAATGTGTCATTTCATTATCCCACTCGTCCGGATGTTCCGGTTTTACGGGGCATCAATTTCGAAATTTCTGAAGGACAGAAGTTAGCTATTGTAGGTCAAAGCGGTTCGGGAAAATCAACCATTGCAGCCATTATTCTTCGATTTTTTGATCCTATATCAGGGGAAGTTTTTTGGGGCAATGATAATGCCTTGGATTGGGACAAGACAGAGTTGCGCAGTCAAATGGCTTTTGTACCGCAAGAGGTAATTTTGTTTGGTGGTACAATTCGAGAGAACATCTTGTACGGAAATTCCAATGCGACACAGCGTGAAATTGATCAGGTGGTTATAGATGCCAATATTCATGAGTTTATTACCAATTTCCCAGAAGGTCTGGATACCTTGGTGGGAGAGCGTGGCGTTCAATTGTCAGGTGGTCAAAGGCAACGTATAGCGATTGCAAGGGCGATGATTAGAAACCCCAAAGTTTTGATTTTAGATGAGGCTACTTCAGCGTTGGATACACAAAGTGAGAAGCAGGTTCAAGAGGCTTTAAATCGTTTGATGAAAGGCAGAACCAGTGTGGTGATTGCGCATCGCTTGTCCACCATCAAAGATTGTGATCAAATCATGGTATTGGAAAAAGGACAAATCATGGAGCAAGGTACCCACGATGATCTTATTGCTAATCCCCAAGGTTTTTATCGTAAAATGTTGTCCATGCAAAATGTCATGGACCAAAACATAGATACCCATGTCTAATAAATCTCACAAGTTTCCTACAGAAACGCGTTCTTTGTATTATTCAATCTTGCACCCATGGTTGTCATTGGGCAAGGAATTTTTCTTTGATGGTTTTCATGTAAAGGGGATGGAGAATTTTCCAAAAGAGGGCCCCATCATGTTGGTTGGTAATCATCAAAATGCGATGTTGGATCCTTTGGTTTTTTGCCGAATCATACCCAATCAACTCCATTGGTTGGCCCGTTCTGATGTTTTCAGGAATCCTGTGGCTGCCCGTTTTTTGTACAAAATCAATATGCTGCCCATTTATCGAGAAAAGGATAAAGTGGCGGATCAAATGGAACGCAACGAGGCTGTATTTTCAGTGTGTAGAACACGATTATCTAAAGGTGCTGTAATCGCTATGTTTCCTGAGGGATCCCATCGTGGTAAGAAGCAATTGATGACACCTTTGAAAAAGGGATTTGCGCGATTGGCTTTTTCCTCAATCGAAAAAGATTTGAGTTTGATGGACTTGAAAATCGTCCCCATCGGAATGGATTATAGCGATTTTTATAAGTACCATCCGAGGATGATTTTGGAGGTGGGTGAACCAATCCCGGTCAAGCAATTTTGGGAAGATTATGTGCATGATCCTAATCGTGCGGTAAATGCTTTACTCAAAGTTACCCAAGATTCATTGTCCAGTTTGATGGTCGATATACGTGACGATGATTCTTATGAAATGCTCATTGATATGGCGCCAACCATTGAAGAGGTTCAAGCGGGTGATGCGTTCACAAAGTGGAATCATTATCGATCGTTTTGCAATGGATATGATGCTATCATAGACGAAGAGAAGGCGGTATTGCATAAGCTTTGGACCCGCTTAAATGAAGCAGGAAGAACTTCCGCTGAAATGGAAGAATATGTTCAACCCAAGAAGTGGATGTGGCGTGCACTTTGGTGGGTAGAGTTATTACCAGGTTTGTTGGGAATGATTCTCTTTTATCCACATTATTGGGTGACCGAGAAATTTATCAAAAGTAAAATACAAGATGAATTGTTTTATAATTCAATTCGTTTGGCTTCGTATACTTTTTTAACACCGTTTTATGTTCCCTTGCTTTGGTTGATTTTGTTCAATAGCTTGACCTTAACTAACCATTGGTCAGTACATTTTTGGGGAATTTTATTTGTCCTTTCTTTAGGTATGTTTGCCATTTCGTTTAATAGATTGAACAACAAGAGAAAGCGATTTGAAAAATGGAGAAATTGGTCCAAACGCAATGTGGATTCAGCAAAAGAAATATTGTCATTAAGAAAATTGTGGAGGGAAATTCATGAAAACTAGTATTGCAAGAGTAAATGGCATGCAGCATATCGGTTTGGCGGTTAGTGATATGAACCGTTTTTTACCGTTGTATCGAAAATTGTTTGGATTGGACATCCCATTTTTTGATTCGGTTCAGCCTGCCCCATTGATGCAAGTTTATACGCACAATGAGGTGATTACCAAGCGCGCCAGTATGGTGTTGAATTTACAAGGTGGTTGTGCGATAGAAGTTATTCAGCCTACATCATTTGAGCCTCGGTATAATTTGAATGCATTTGAGTGGGGCGACATTGGAATCAATTACATTCATTTTAAATCTAGAGATGTTCATTTTTCTCATGAGGTAGCCAAAGGAATTGTTGAGAAGGTATACGATGTTCATGAGCGACCAGATGGCCGACCAGCCTTTTACTTGCAGGATCCTGACGGCAATTATTTTCAGTTTACTTCTGATGATAGATGGTATACCCAGAGTGGCCATCATTCAGGCGGTGTAATGGGATGTGCTATGGGCGTTTCGAATATCGAGAACAGCATGAAATTATATGCTGATATTTTGGGATTTGATGAGGTGGTTTATGATAAAACAGGTCGTTTTGACGAGTGGACAAACCATCCTGGCGGAGATGCTGAATTTAGGAGAGTCATGCTCCGTCCATCAAAACCAACTGGCGGAGGATTTGCAAAGGTTACCGGAACCAATTATATAGAGCTTATTCAGGTGTTGTCTCGAAAGCCAAAGAAGATATTCAAAGGTCGTATTTGGGGTGATTTGGGATTTGTTCATTTGGGATTGGATGTCAAAGGCATGAAACAGTTGGGTCAACAATTGGCAGCAAAGGGATTTCCATTCACTTGTGATAGTCAGGATGCGCTGAACATGGGAAATACAAAGGTTCATTGCGTATACATTGATGACCCCGATGGAATACTCATTGAGATGATTGAAGTGTACAAGGTACCCATCATGGAGAAATGGGGTGTTTATTTGAATGTTGAAAAACGCGATCCTTTGAAGCCACTACCTGATTTTATGCTCAAAGCATTAAGATTTAGTAGAATCAAAGACTGATTATCTAGCGCTTTGTTTTCTTAAAAGCTTTTGAAAATAATTGGGGAAATGGCGATGAATCCATAGCCCTAATTTTTCTTTGCCCCCTACGCCAAATTCCCATTTGTTTTTCTCCATTCCATGCATGATTTGCCTGGCGCATGCTTGCGTACTGATACCATTGGCCTGGTTCTCATCCATCTCACCTGTTGCTTTTCCATCTCCGTCAACGGCGTTTTTTGAAATGTCTGTTGCAATAAAACCTGGGGTGACAAGTTGTACTTCGATACCATATTCTTCTACCTCCATACGCAGACTTTCATAAAAACCATGTAAGGCATGTTTAGAGGCTGCATATGATGATCTCAAGAAAAATCCCCACTTTCCAGTGAAGCTCGTGATGACAACAATTTTTCCATTTCCTTGGTTTTTCATCATATCAACAGCAGCCAAAGAAAAGGGAATTTGACCAAAGAAATTGCTTTCAAAAATTTGTCGGGTTGTTTCTATTGATGTCTCCGTAGCCTTGGCGCGTTGGCTAATCCCACCGCTGTGAATCAAGATATCTAGCTTTTGGTGACGATTTTGGTAGGTTTTTATACCAGCTTGAATGGATTGGGTATTGCTTAAGTCCAATTCAATTATGTCAGATTGGTTAGGGTAGGTCAATAGCTTATGGGTATTTTGTAATTTATCACTATTTCTAGCACTTAAAACAACATATGCCCCAGCTTTATTTAATTCTATGGCTAACCCTTGTCCAATGCCTGAACTGGCGCCAATGATCCATACTTTCTTCTCCTTCCAAATCATGCTGCAATTTAGTTTGTTTTTTTTCATAATCATTAACCTCTAATTAACCTGAACTTAACACTTGAAACGCTACTTTTGTCCAAGAAATTACATTATGCAATACAGAATCCTGTTGGTGGATGATGAGCAAGATATCTTAGATCTGCTCCAGTACAATTTAGAGAAGGAAGGTTTTCAAGTGATAACAGCGCAGAACGGAAGTGATGCGGTTAACAAGGTGCCTGAATTCAAGCCGCATTTGATTTTGATGGATGTAATGATGCCAGAGATGGATGGTATGGAGGCTTGTCGTGAGATACGCGAATTACCAGACGGTAAGTCAACCATTATCGCATTCTTAACTGCACGCAGCGAGGATTATAGTCAAATGGCAGGATTTGAGGCTGGTGGTGATGATTACATTGCTAAACCGATTAAGCCTAGAATTTTGGTTTCAAAAGTCAAAGCATGGTTGAAGCGATTGGAAGGACAGTCTATGTTAACACCAGAATCAATAGATACTGGGGGTATTATTATTGACAAGGAAAAATATGTAGTAACACGAGGTTCAGAGGTATTTCATTTACCCAAGAAAGAATTTGAGTTGTTGGCTTTGTTGGTTTCAGCTCCAGGAAGGGTTTTCACAAGAGATTTTATCCTGAATTCTGTTTGGGGAAATGATGTAATTGTAGGGGATCGTACCATTGATGTGCATATCAGAAAACTTCGTGAAAAGATTGGTGATGAATTTTTTAAGACAATTAAAGGCGTAGGGTATAAATTTGAGCCGTGATGAAACCACGGACCCCCAATGGCGTCGCGGTATGGACTGCGGCATGGATAGTAATGGCATTGTCCATTATCATCGGAGTATTGGTAGGTTTCAGGGTAATTAAAATTCAAGCACTTTTGCCCATTGCAATAGGGTTGTCAATCTTGGCGGTATTCAGTTACTATCTCATTGGTTTTTTTATTGAAAAATTTCTTTACGCCAAAATCAAAGTAATCTACAAGAATATTCATGCATTCAAAAGTCAGTCGGACAAAAGAGCACCGTTGCTTATGGCCGACGATGTATTGCATGATATTGAAGACCAAGTTTCAGAATGGGTTGAAGAAAAAATCAACGAGGTCAAGACGCTGCGCGATGCAGATTCTTTCAGAAAGGAGTTCATTGGAAATCTTGCTCATGAATTAAAAACACCGTTGTTTGGCATCCAGGGCTACATTGAAACGTTATTGGATGATGATTTGAATGATCCAGAACAAATTCGATTGTTCTTGTCCAAAGCCAATCGCCAGGCGGATCGTCTCAATGCGCTGATTGGTGATTTGGATCAAATATCCAAATTGGAAAGTGGGGGTATTCCCATTGTTATGGCTCGTTTTGATTTGGTGCAATGTGTTCAAGCTGCAATGGAAACAGTGGAGAAATTAGCATTATCTAAGAATGTCCATTTGTATGTCAAGGAGGGTTCGCCCAAGCAATTGATGGTAAAAGGTGATTACGCCCGGGTTCAGCAAGTACTGATCAATTTGATTTCAAATGCCATTCACTATGGCAATGTCAATGGTGAAGTTAAGGTTCGCTTCTATGATATGGAGGAGCACGTACTTTGCGAGGTTGCGGACAACGGAATTGGAATTGCCAAAGAACATTTGCCTCGAATATTTGAGCGTTTTTATCGTGTAGATAAAAGTCGTTCAAGAAATGATGGGGGATCAGGTCTAGGGTTGGCCATTTGCAAACACATCATTGAAGCACATCAAGAAACCATTAGTGTGCGAAGCACAGAAGGCATAGGATCTACATTTGCCTTTACATTGAAAAAAGCCTAACCTCTTACGTAGGGATTGAACTGCTTTTCATGTCCAATTGTTGTCAATGGTCCATGTCCAGAAAAAATAACGTAGTCATCAGGTAATGTATACAGACGACGTATGCTTTGTTCTATTTCATCTCCATCGCCGCCCGGCAAATCAATTCTGCCAATGCTCTCTCTGAAAAGGACATCGCCACTAAATACAGATTTACTTTCGTGATGAATAAAAGCCAAGTGCCCTTTGCAATGGCCCGGCACGAGCCATGTTTCAACAGCTTGCTCTGCAATGAGAACACTACTGTTTTCGTCAATGTATTTGGTGGCTTGAGGCGAAGGTGTGTAGGGAATCCCCCATACTTGGCTCATTTGAACAGACCGCTCGATGTTGCTTTCCTCGAGAGTATGGTAGTACAAAGGAAGACTCCATTGTCGCACACAATAGTCATTCCCGAGAATGTGATCAATGTGGCAATGGGTATTGATAATACTATCTAAAATGATGTTGTTTTTTTCAACAAAATCTTTAAATGTGTTTTCTTCTTGCAATTGACTAAATCCGGGATCTATCAGTGTTCCAATGTTATTTTCGTTGACAACGAGATAGGTGTTTTCTTGAAATGGACCAACTGACCAAACATACACCGTTAAATTATCCCTTTTTATGGATTGTGTAGCCATAGAATGAACTTTATTGAATTAAATTGCGGCAATGATAATGCGAAAAATCCATGTCTTGATTGTTCTACTTTTTTTGAGTGGAACTACTTCGATATGGGGACAGTTTTATCAAGGAAGTAATCTCACATTTGGCAAGAACAGGGTTCAGTACAGGGATTTTGAATGGTCATATTTTTCTGGAAAATACGCCGATGTGTATTTTTATCAAGGGGGAGAGAAATTGGCCTTGGAAACAGCTAAAAAGTCGGATGCGATAATTTCTGAGATGATCGCTTATTTTGGGTTTCAACCATCAGAGCGCATTTATATCATGTCTTATTTGAGTCAATCTGATATGCGCCAAAGCAACATTGGAACGACCTTGGATGAGAATAATGGTGTGATGGGGACATCACAGATTATTCAGAACAAACTCTTCGTTTTTTTTGAAGGCAACCAAGACGCTTATCAAGCGCAGTTGAGAAGAGGGTTGGCGGAGATTTCCATTTCACAGGTATTATTGGGCAATTCATGGAAGGATGCCGTAAAAGCATTGGCATTTTCTAATTATCCTGATTGGTTTGTGCAGGGAATGGCTTATTGGTTAGGAGGCGAAAAACAAGAAGTGTTGGATGTCTTCATGATGCAAGAGTTGAAGAGAAAGAAAATTCAGATCAACTTTTGGAAAAGTGAATCGGCTCGATTGGGTGGTGCAGCTTTTTGGAGTTTTATAGCAGACCGATATGGAAGCAATGTGATACCGAGCATTCTGCAAATGTCGCGATTTGCTCGGGGTATAGATTTGGGTTTTGAATTGATCATAGGCAAATCCATGGATGTCTTGATCCAGGAATTTTATCAATACTATCGCATTCGGGTGCAAAGATTGCAATTGCCTAAGGAGTATGAGAAAGACCCGCGACTTCAAAAGAAGATGGGCGCTTTGGCTTTAAAGTCAAAGAAGAAGTTCAAGTACCGTGATTACACTTTGAGTCCAGATGGTAAATATTGGGCATTTGTCACCCACGAATGGGGTCAATACCGAGTCTGGGTTTACGATGTTGAAAAAGACAAATTGAAATGTATACTTAAAAGACAACCCAAATCTGATCGATTGAATGATTTCACTTATCCTCATGTAGCATGGCATCCAGCAGGAGAAATGTTGGCTATTTTTTATGAGAAAAGAGGGTTCTTGAAATATGCCCAATGGAATGTTAAGGAGAAGAGTTGGTCGGAGAAGCAGGTTTTTGCTGTGGATAAAATCTTGATGCCTCGATTTAGTCAGGATGGAAAGAACATTGTTTTTATTGGGGTGAACAGCGGCCGAAGTGATGTTTTTGTGATGCCAACCATCGGAAACACACCCAAGCCAATTACCAAAACGGAGGATGATGATTATTCCCCTGTTTTTTTGCCCAATAAAAAGGTGATTTACCTGACCAAAGAACGTGGCGAAAAAGGAACGATGTATGTTCTGAATCAAATTGAACCCACATCAACTGCTGCAAAACCTGAGCGTATTTATGAAAGTAGTTTTCCATTGTCTTTTGCATTTGAATGGGGCAAGGAAGAAATGGGTTGTGTTGAGAGAAGAGAGGAGGGTCAGTTGTTTTATCAAATTCGATGGGATTCTGTCATTGCATCCATTGACACAACCATTCATTACCGCAAAGAGCCCAAGGTGCGCCAATTGGCGGAAGTACCCTTTGTGTCTGATGTTCGATCATGGAGAGGTCAAGACAGCACATGGGTATTAGAGCATGGGTTTTATGGACACCCCGCTTTGATATTGCAAAGTTTAAATTCCTCGGCTTTGTTGAATCGTATTTCCGCACCAAGTCAGGAGGTAATTGCTTTACCTTCTGATACATTGAAATGGGTGGGTAAATCCAGCGCCATCGGAGATATTGAAATAGCAGATTATTTGTTTTCAGAAGATAGAAGAGCATTCACCTTGGATAAGAAAACCTTGGTATTGGATGAAAAATCGGAGGGAAAAGTCAAAGAGAAAAAACCTTTTGAGTGGCGAAGAAGTAATTATGAATTGAATTTCACAACTGATTTTGCAACAACAAAATTGGACAACTCATTTGCTAGCCAGTTTTACCAAAGCGCTGATGCAGGACCTACCAGTATATTTCCTGGTATGAGTGCGTTGTTCAAAGTGTCGTTAAGTGACTTGCTCGAAGATTATCGATTAACAGGTGCGGTCCGCTTATCGATTGATATCAAGAATAGTGATTTTGGTGTTGCTTTTGAAAACAACAAGGATCGAATTGATAAAAAGTGGTCGCTGCAGCGCAGGTCACAGAAATGGGGAGGCATCAACAATGCTTATCGTCAAGAGACCTATTATGTTACGCATGAATGGAAGTATCCAATTGATGAATTTCAGGCTTTCAAGGTTTCGGCGGTATACCGTTGGGATCGAAGCATTAATCTAAGTGTTGATCCCAATAGCTTGGCTTTCCCCAATCAGAATGAGCATCATGCGGGTATATTGGCTGAGTATGTGATGGACAATACGCGTTCATTGGGCTTGAATTTGATGCAGGGCTTACGCGGAAAGTTTTGGTATGAGCGTTACCAGCAATTGAATGTTTGGGACAAGAAAACGGACATGCAGGTTTTGGGTGGAGACTTTCGTTATTATGTGCCCATTCATAGAACCATTATAGGAGCGTTTAGAGTAGCCGGCGCCACTTCCTTTGGTACCCAAAAGATTGTACATTATTTGGGAGGAGTTGACAATTGGTTGGTGCAAAGAGTGGACGAGTCTACGGTGATTTCGGATCAAATGAACTACAAGTTTGCGTCTTTTTGCGGTCCCATGCGTGGATTCTATATCAATGCTAGAAACGGAAATTCATTTGCCACGATAAACAGTGAATTGCGATTGCCTTTGTTCAGCTATTTGGCCAAGCAACCCATCAAAAGTGAGTTCATTCGTCACTTTCAAGTGATAGGTTTTTATGATGTGGGATCGGCCTGGACAGGCGCTACTCCCTATTCCAATGAAAGTACATTTAATACGAATAGTGTCACCCAAAATCCTGTAACTGTAACCGTAAGTAGCAATCGTGAGCCCATCATTATGGGGTATGGATTTGGATTGCGATCCAAAGTGTTAGGTTACTTCATGCGTGCGGATTGGGCATGGGGCATAGATGACAATCAAGTGTTGCCACGTGTATTTTACCTGTCGTTGAATATGGATTTCTAAAGAAGCCTGCGATTCTTAGAATCGTACGTTTGCTCTTTTCACACCACCACCACTTCTACCACGCATCCAGTTGTACTTAGATTTATAGAAGTTGGATTTAGAACGAATCACTTTGGAAACATAGACTTGGAAAGTCATGTAGTTATCATTGTTCAATGGATTTCCACGAGGACTGTTTTGGTACCAAAAATTAGCAGATGGAATGTTGTCAACGTTCATCGGACCATCGATATACTCTTCATCAAACGAATAGAAAACGTATCCAGAAACAATAGGAGCATCAATTTCACCAGCTGTTTCTCTAATTCTTTGTTTGGTAGGATACTCCTTAGAGATATCATCCAGGTAATCAGTAAAAGTTAATCTCCAGTTGTACTCCCAACCCACTCGCCATTTCTTTTGGTAGGTGAAGTACATGCCGATACCCATCGGAATAGAAACAGAAAAAGGAGAATAAGCATTGTCTTGCCCTTCAGTTTTGTATTTGCGCAATGGAATCCAAGTGTCGTAGTAGTTGGCAGCAGGGTTTCCGGTAGCAGAGCCAATGTAGTCTGCCGCGTACTCATTGATATAACCTTTTGGGTTGGAATACAATCCGGCAACACCACTAAAAACATAAATCTTCATATCAGGATTAAAGTATCCTTGATTGCTTAAATCACTGTCGTAGTATAGTGTGTATTCCAATCGAGCGCTCAATTCCAACATGTCATTTTTGAACTGAAGATTTCGTGCTCGTCTTGGAAAATAAGTGGAAAGTTGATCGGTATCTTGAAT
>JBDLUK010000025.1:0-19454 GCA_039805365.1 Bacteroidota bacterium
GCGGTAACTGCACAGCGATGACTGATGTTGATGGTGACAACATTTGGCAGATTACAGTAAACGTTCCTGAAGGACCTTATGAATATAAATTCTCTGCTGACAACTGGAACACTCAAGAAAATTTAGCTGCTGGAAGCTCATGCACTGTGACGGCTGATCAATTCACCAACCGATTCATTGACGCGACACAAGATACCATTTTACCAGCAGTCTGCTGGGGAAGTTGTAGTCCTTGTGGTCAAAGTACTGGGCCATACAACATCACCTTTAACGTTGACATGTCTCAAGCTGGTTTTGCTTTCACGACCCCTGAATTAAACGGAACTTTCAACAACTGGTGCGGAAGCTGTGCGCCCATGTCAGATCCAGATGGAGATGGTATTTGGAGCATCACAATTCCTTTGGATGCTGGCGTTTACACCTATAAATTTTCCTATGACAATTGGACTGGTCAAGAGAATCTTCCTGTAGGAGCCAGTTGTACCTTCTCAGAAAATGGTTTTACGAACAGAACTATCACAGTAACTGAAGCCACTGCTTTGACGAACGTTTGCTGGGAGAGTTGCGAAGCTTGTGTGACTTCTGTAGCCAATTTGAACAATGACAGCTTCAGCATTTACCCCAATCCAGCGCATTCAGAAATTTCGATCAATGGAACAATTTCAGGACAGAAATTCGAATTGCGTAATTCATTGGGACAAATCGTAAATACTTTTGTTTCTAATGGATCAACCATGCAAATGGATGTATCCAATATGAGCAAAGGAGTTTACTTCTTCTCTCAAATCGAGGAAGGAAAAGTTTCAAACACAAAAACTTTTGTTGTAGAATAAACCGCTATGGTAAAGAAAAAGGCCGGAAAATTCCGGCCTTTTTTTATTTCCTAAAACTCAACCACAGAGCCGCTTTCCCTATACTGAAGGAATAGCTTCTGATCAAACTTGTACAATGTTGATGGGCGATGTCTAACATTCATTTGAGACTCATCCAATCGTTTTAAAAAACTCATTCCATTTACCTTCTTTCGGAAGTTGCCTTTGTCATATTTTTTCACCAAAACCGTCTCAAAAACCTCCTGCAATTCCGTTAATGTAAACTTCTTTGGAAGAACTCTTGTCCAAAGGGGTTCACGTTTGATTAAACTTCGAAGGGCGCCCAAACATTCTGATAAAATCTCTTTGTGGTCAAAAGCCAACTTTGGGATACGCTTTACGCTGTGCCATTTGATATCATTGGCCCAACTTGATGCCATCGGTGAAATTTCTTGCAATTCTACCAATGCAAAATAAGCCACTGTAATAACACGCCCCAAAGGATGTCGATCAACCTTACCAAAAGTTTTTACTTGACGCATGGACATATCTTCCAACTGAGTCAATTCCATAAGCACTCGATCCGCCGCTGTGTCCAAATCTTCATGAGGATAAACCAAATCTCCAGGCAATGCCCAATCACCCTCGTAAGGAGCAGCTCCACGTTGAATAAGAAGTACTTTGAGTTCCTGCTCATGGTAGCCAAAAATGACACAGTCCACAGAGAATGCAGATTTAAAAAACCCGTCAATTGGAATCGAGTACAAATCTTTTTTGGGCTCGGTTTTCTTTGCCATTTGTGATATCAATTGATTTATAAAAGATGACCTTTTTGTAAACGATACAATTAGTTATCTTCGTCGCAAAACTAATTAGAAATTCATCCTATGAAAAAAATTGCTATTATTTTATCTGGGTTGCTATTCTCTTGCCTTAGCTCTTTTGCGTACAATGTGACGTTTAAAGTAGACATGAGCAACGTGAGTGGATTCTCAGTGGCCAACGTGAATGGTACCTTTAACAACTGGTGCGGTGCCTGTGCCAACATGACTGATGTGAATGCCGACAACATCTGGGAAATCACAATCGATCTTCCAGCCGGAACTTATGAATATAAGTTCACTGCGGATGGTTGGAATCAGCAAGAAAACTTGACCCCAGGATCCTCATGTACTGTAACCAATTTTGGTTTCACCAACAGAACCATCACAGTAGCTGAGGATACTGTTCTACCTACTGTGTGTTGGGGCGCTTGCGCTTCATGCTCCAATGTCTACCCTGTTACATTTAAGGTAGACATGAACAACGTAACGAGCAACTATACAACACCAACTGTGAATGGTTCTTTCAATGGTTGGAACGGCGTAGTTAATCCTTTGTCCGATGTCGATGCCGATGGAATTTATGAAACAACATTGCAATTGGCGCCCGGAACTTACGAATACAAATTTGCTGCTGACGATTGGGGTATTCAAGAAAACCTAATTCAAGGAATGTCTTGTACGGTAACCAATTTTGGATATACAAATAGAACAGTTACAGTGGGTAACAGCGCGCAAGACTTGGGCGTTGTTTGTTGGGAATCATGTACCACTTGTGATCAAACCCCAAGTATGTACAATGTTACTTTTCAATTGGACATGTCAACAACAACAGGGTTTACGACACCTGAAGTAAACGGAACGTTCAACAACTGGTGTGGAAGTTGTTCGGCAATGTCGGATGCCAATGCTGATGGAATTTGGGAAATTACAATTCCGTTGCAAGCAGGCGCTTATGAATTCAAATACTCTTATGATAGTTGGGCTGGTTCTGAAAGTTTGACAGAAGGTAGCGAGTGCACCGTAACCAACGGTGGATTTACAAACCGTTTGTTGATTGTAGAAGGAGACTCTATTATGTCACCTGTCTGCTTTGGATTGTGTACCTCATGTAACCCCATTGTGGATGTTTTTGGATGCACCGACATCAATGCGGCAAACTACAATGGCGCTGCTAATGTTGATGACAACAGTTGTTTGTATGCAACTATTTTCAATGTGGACATGACATGCGCTGACGCGTTCACAGACGTATACATTACTGGTCCATGGTGCGGATGGTGTGCCGCTGACACTTACAATCACCTTACAGATGGTGACGGTGATGGTGTATATGCTGTAACCTTACTTTTACCCATGGGCGATGTAGAATACAAGTACATGGTTGACAACTGGGCGTCTCAAGAAAACTTGATTGACGATATGCAAAATGGAGGTACTTGTGCACCTGTTACTGACTTCGCCAACTATGCCAATCGCTTAACTGCCGCTGGAAGTACACAAAATGACGTTTATGGAAAATGTGACGCATGCTCTGTATTGCCTATCGTTTATAACGTTACGTTCAAAGTGGATATGAACCAGCAAACCGGATTTACTACACCTGAGGTTAATGGTTCATTCAACGGATGGTGCGGTGGATGTGCCGCGATGACTGATGTAAACGGAGACAACATTTGGGAAATTACTATCCCAATCAACCAAGGAGATCACGAGTTCAAATACGCTTATGACGCATGGGCTGGACAAGAGAATTTGGTTGCAGGTAGCAGCTGTACAGTGACCAATTTTGGATTCACCAACCGTTCACTTGCGGTATCACAAGACACAACATTGGACGTTGTATGTTTCGGAAGTTGTACTTCTTGTCAAAACACTCCTGCTTCTTACAATGTTACTTTCCAAGTAAATATGAACCAAACAACCGGTTTTACAACTCCTGAGTTAAATGGAACTTTCAACAACTGGTGTGGAAACTGCGCTCAAATGTCGGACGGCAATGGAGACAATATTTGGGACATCACCGTTACTTTACAAGAAGGAAGCTACGAGTTCAAATATTCATATGACAACTGGGTGGGCTCTGAAAACTTAACTCCTGGTGAACCATGCACAGTAACATCTGGCAACTTCACCAATAGAATTATCACAATTTCAAATGACACCATCATACCTATTGTGTGTTTCGGAAGCTGCTCAGATTGTCAGGCTCCTGCAGCTTATCCTGTTATTTTCCATGTTGATGTAAACGATCCATCAATTACCCAAGTTGAAATCACTGGAGACTTTAATAACTTTTGCGTTGGTTGTGAAACTATGGATAGCGGAATAGGAACACTATGGAGTGACACATTGTACCTGGAAGCAGGAGTTTACAACTATCATTTCACGCATACGAACGGTTCTAATTCGGAAGTTCTTACAGACATGACATGCACCGTATTCGGCGGCACTAACTACGAAAGAACCATCACTGTAACCGGAGATACAGAAGCACCTGTGGTGTGCTGGAATACATGCGCTGAATGTACGGTTAGCACTGATGAGTTGATGAACAACAACATCCAGTTATTCCCTAACCCTTCTACAGGCAACGTATCCTTTTCTGGATTGCAAGGCGGTAACTATAACGTTAACTGCTATGATATGATCGGTAATTTGGTGCGTCAATTCAGTGTTTCTGCTGAGAGCAAGAACATTCAATTGAATGACATGGATAACGGACTTTATATCATCAGAATTGAAGGTGACCGTGAATCACAACAATTCTCGGTTGTATTATGCGACTAATTATTTTTTCAGTATTGACGATGTGTAGTTTGGCCCTTCAGGGTCAAACTACATGGAGTCTGATGTGGTCGGATGAGTTCAGTGGTAATACGCTAAATACCAACAATTGGAACTTCGACATTGGAACAGGCAACTGGGGCTGGGGTAACAATGAATTACAGTATTACACCAACTCAAATCAAAATTTATTTTTAGCCAATGGTTTGTTGCACATCATGGCCAAGCAACAAGCATTTGGGACAAGTAATTACACCTCTGCAAGAATTAATTCGTCCAACAAATTCAATTTCACTTATGGCCGATTAGAAGCCAGAATTAAGCTACCCATGGGTCAAGGCCTATGGCCCGCATTTTGGCTTTTGGGTCAGAACATTAACGAAGTAAGTTGGCCTGCATGCGGAGAGATTGATGTGATGGAACATGTCAACAACAACGACTACATCAATGGCACTTTGCATTGGAATCAAAATGGACATCAGTATAACGGTTCTACCACCTCATTTGATCCTGAAGCATTTCATCAATACATGATTGAATGGGATGAAAACAAAATTCAGTGGTTCATTGATGGGATCAGTTTCAAGACGATGAACATCACAGCAAATAGCATGAACGCTTTTCATCAACCTTTCTTTGTCATTCTCAATTTGGCCGTCGGTGGATTATGGCCTGGCTCTCCGGACAATACCACCCCCTTCCCTTCCGAAATGCTTGTAGACTATGTGCGATATTATCAGCCGGAGATTGTAAACGGTATGGATAATAAAGAGCAAAAGAACATAGAGGTCTACGTTGCTGGAGAAATACTCCATTTCAAAAATCCTAAAAACCAAGAAGTACAATTCTTCATTACAAATTCACTCGGGCAAGTTGTAACTGAAAATAACTTTTCAAATGACTTTGAGATGAATACATCATTATTGGGCCAAGGCATTTACTTCATTCATATGCACCCAGAGAATGGAGAAAATGAAATTCATAAAATTTGGTTGCCCTAAATTGTTTCGTTTTATATATTTCAAAAAAAGGGGCCTTAGCCCCTTTTTTTATTTAATCACTCAACAACATCATTTCATATAACCTTTCAAAAGCGAGATTAATTCATCCTTTTGCTTTACACCTGCATTCTTCCATTTAACGTCTCCATTTTGAAAAATCATTAATGTAGGAACACTTCGCACACCATAAGCTTGCGCGGCAGCTGGATTTTTATCCACATCAATTTTAATGATTCGCGCCTTTTCTCCAAGTTCGCTTGCCACCTCTTCCAAAATCGGACCTTGAAACTGACATGGTCCACACCAAGTTGCAAAAAAATCAACAAGAACAGGAACATCAGTTCCAATTATTTCTTTAAAATTACTCATCTCTCTTTTATTGTAAAATTAAACATTTTGCCAAGCACCTACGTTCACCAAATGCTCAAATCCCATAGACTTTAACTGTGACTTGGCACTTCCTGCTCTAGCTCCGGAGCGGCAACACAAAATCAGCTTTTGATCTTTCTTGTACTTCTTACCAACTTCCGAAATTCGATCCAACGGAATATTCACAGCTCCTTTTGCATGACCTGATTTAAACTCACCAGCTGAGCGAACGTCTATGATCACAGCTCCTTCTCTAAGCCATTCTTTGTGATCTATTTTGGGGCCAATCCCCAACAATTTTCTTAAAAAACTCATACCAATTGCATTTGAGATAATTCATAATTTACATTCATCCAACCACCACCGTTACAAACGTTTTCAACACCGCTTTCTTGCAAGTAATATACTGCCTGTCCACTGCGATTACCTGATGCACAACAAAAAATCAATGCGCCACTTAGAGATTTGAATTCCTCAACATGCTGAGGAATCTCGTTCAAAGGGATATTGATAGATCCTGCAACATGCACCATCTGGAACTCCATAATTGAACGCACGTCAATAATCTGATGATTGGGATTCTTTAAAGCCTCTTTTAAATTCATAATCGTTTGATTTATGGCACAAAGTTTCAAAAAAGAAAAACAAAAGGCTGTAACAATCATCACAAAGCGTAACTTTGTGCTAGTTCTTTGATTTATGGGCCCGATTTCTGGATTTGACAGTAGGTAGAAGTTCGGAGCAAGCATGCAGAGCGTTTGATGGTGAAGCTCTTTAATCTGAAATCATCAGTCAGAAATGACAACAATTCTTACGCGCTTGCAGCCTAATCACGATATGTGATTACGCTTAATCTCGTCATGGTATGACGAGACAGGCATGTCCCGTTGTTGGCCTCGTTCCCGGCCAATAACACTGGGGCTTCATTAAAGGGAAATCGCTGCGGCAGATGCGCATAAGCCAATGTTAAAAACTATACGATAAGGAAATATCAAGGCTGTCCCTTGCCGTGTGTTTCTCGAAAAATCAATAAGAGAATAAGCATGTAGAAACCTCAGTCGTTCCCTGTTTGGACGCGGGTTCGACCCCCGCCGGGTCCACAATAAAAAAAGGAGCAAATGCTCCTTTTTTTATTTCTTTGATAAAATAATGAATAACAACAAAGCGGTTATAACAAAAACTCCAATGACCGCCCACAAGTTGGATTTTTTTATGGGATAATAATGCTTGAGTTTCAACCAAAATTTCTTCCATCTCTCTTTACCATTGGACGTCTTCCAAGAATTATCTGAAGATCTAACTATACTTGGGAGAACAAAAACCCGGGTATCATTTAACGGATCCAATTCTCCAAACTGAAAAGTATTTGAAGTCTCAACGTTGCGATGGAAATTTATTCCTCCACTCTCAAGATAATCCAAGTAATAAAAATAAATCTCAAAACCATCAAAGACAACAAATCTGAATTTATTCGAATCCAATACTTGCTTCAATAGTCCCATATTTGCCAACATCAACTCTTGCTGCTCTGTTAAGGTTGATTGAAAACCTGAAGTCATCACGCGTTGCTGCGTCACATCCTCCATTTCAACATCAAAAAACTGAACACCATACTTTCTCGAAAAAGACTCAATTTCAGTACTTGCATATTCACTATTAGTGTATCCAGATTGGTACATTAAAGACCAAAATCTCTTTCGCGCATTCGGCGATGCCCATTCTGAACCTTTCGAAGTAACCAAGCGAACAATAAGTGTATGTCCTTTCATAACCTAAACAAAAATAATCGGAAGTTTTAACTATACAACAAATGTTTGTTATTTAACACAAAGAAAAGAAATTTAACTACTATATCTTTACTAGAAATTACTTGATGCAAAAGTTTTAATTATCCTTCTGCCTTACATTTGAAAATGACCAAAATTTTTGCTGCAATTAATTTCCTTCTTATTTCCCTTATATCTTGGGGACAGTCAAGGAATTCCGAACAATCTCAGCTATACGATTTAAATGAAAACTGCAGGTTTCTTTGGCACCTCCATCATAAAAATTTTAATTCTACAAATCATTCGACTTACAATTCGGATTCCACACTTGTATATGCAGATTATAGTGCCGCTCATCCTGACAATTCGAGTTCCACTATTCTAGCCGAGGAGCTGATGAATAGAAGAGATGACCGAATTCTCTTTGCATTGAGTCAGCAAGAAAATACGCATTTTGAAAAATGGATTACTGGTTACATCAACGATGAAACAACCAACGAAGCCGCCATTGGATGGATCGGGAAATGTATTCGCTCAGAAAAAGACGCCATCACATTTAGAAAGTTTAAAAATAAAAAAGATGGGTATGCACTGGGATTGTATTACGCCATGCGGAATGGATACTATTTTGATTTTATGTCCATGGATTTACTTCAAATCGTCTCAGAGAACATACGTCTATCCCTGCCCACTACAAATGTTTGCAGAGCAATCAAAACAATACCGATTCAACATTATCCCATTGAAATTTTAGATAGCCTTTTTTCAATTTCAAAAATTGATAATTGGAACAACCGAATGGCAATTCAAATGATTGGGAAAAATAAATCATCCAAGTCCATTGAAAACCTCATCAGCATAGCGATTATTGAAGAACAAGATGAAGCACTTATTGTAGAATGTCTTCTTCAATTGATGCGCCAATCCAATTTTGATGTGCAAAAAATAATATCCCTTTTGAAACACTCCAATGATGAAATCATTGCGCTTACCATTGATTGCATTGTGCAACAAAAACGATTTGAAATACCTGTCAATGAAATAATCACTAGTGTCTCACGAAACCATTCAAAAGAAATCTCCAAGATTTTATTTTGGAAAATAAAATATTTTGAATTGCAAAAAAAACCAGATGACGAAAGACTAATAAGAAAGACATGGAAAGCATTTTTGGAAGAGTCCAATCCCTACCATCGTTTGCTGGCATTTGACGCCATCAAAAACTGCAAAAGTTTATTTCCCCAACTACTCGATTATATCATGAAATCAAGTCATGCGACGGATCTTTACTACGTAACGACATGCTTGATCTCTATGTACCCATCGGGCATTATTGAAAAAGGTTTTGAAAAATTATGGAACCTCAATGACGAGGGCGTAGATGCCCTGCTCTACGAATTTCTCAGAGAACAAGAAGTTCCGACAGATCGACAAGAGCGAATTAAAACACAAATACATCAGCGCATTTCGACTTACACATTGCCCAAAATGGTCGAGACAAGAAATGAAGCACTAATGACCTTAGCGCATTGGGGGGACACTTTATCAATGCCCAAAAATTATGATTCCGGATTAAAATGGATACCAGAACAACTTGCTGCATTGCCCAATGAAAGTAAGTATTTGATGATTACATTTCATGATGACACTTTGGATACCATTAGCTTCAGCGTGATCAAAGAAAACAACCCACTAACAGCATTGCATTTCTCTAACTTGGTGGCTGAACATTTTTATGAAAACAAATATTTCCATCGCCGAGTGTCCAATTTCGTTTTACAAGGAGGCTGTCCTAGAGGCGACGGAATGGGAAGTTTGGATTACACCATTGCTTCAGAATTCTCAGGGAGACACTTTGAAAAAGGATCTATCGGTTGGGCATCAGCTGGACCACATACAGAGAGTTGTCAGATTTTCTTTATGCTAGATGAGGCCTATACATTGGATGGTCGATATACCAATATGGGGGATATTACATCAGGATTGGAACACCTCATTCACCTACCATTGGGAACGCAAATTTTGAGCATTCAACCTATTCACTAGGTTTTTTGTTTCTTTCGCTTAGCTGCCGGAAAAAGAATGTTGTTCAGGATCAGTCGATAGCCCGGTGAATTGGGATGGAGGGCCAAGTCCGTGGGCGGGTCCCCAACCAAATGACGATAGTCCTCTGGATCGTGACCGCCATAATAAGTCCATTGTCCCTGTCCCATTTCACCGTGAATGTATCTAGCAGATTTCAAACTTTTGGTCTCTCCCATTACAGTGACATTGGATTTGACAAACTCGTTGTGAAACGAAGTTGTTTGTCCCATGAAACCCTTGATTACTTGGGTGTGATTCTGCGTCAGAATGGTGGGTACAATATCCCACTTTGCAGAGAAATCAAATAGTGTAAAAAAATCATTGATCTCTCCCAATCGATTGTGGTCTTCTGTCGCATCAATGGAAGAAAACTCATAGACCATTGGGTCTTTGATTATTCTGTAGTCTTGAAAAGCAAAACCATTTTGAAACTCTAATTTCTGTTGTGCCTGCGGATCACTACCATCGCCGTCAAATACAGACTCTACGATATCCACATGCTCAGCAGCTAGGGCGATGTCATAAGAATCTGTGCCGCTGCACATGGTAAATAAGAAACCACCACCCAGTACAAAATTTCTAATATTGGTGGCAACCTGTCGTTTCATTTCACTCACCTTTCCAAAACCCAAAGATTGTGCTGTGGCCGTTTGGTTTTTTACTTCATCTTGGTACCACGCAGCGTTTCTGTATTGGGCATAAAATTTACCGTATTGACCTGTGAAATCCTCATGATGCAAATGCAACCAATCATATTTCACCAAATCACCTTTGATTACCTCCGTGTCGTAAATTTCAGTATAGGGAATTTCTGCATACGTCAGCACCATGGTAACTGCGTCATCCCAAGGTTGTTTTCCCTGAGGAGTATAGACTGCGATCTTGGGGGCAACTTCTAATTTAACCCTTTCCATGTTCACCTCAGGATCGGCAATTTGATTGTAAATGGCTTGAGCCTGTGCATCCGCAATTACCTCGAAAGAAACTCCACGGATTGTACACTCTTTGGATAGCGTTGGCAAATTGGGGCACAAGAAACTTCCTCCTCTGTAGTTCAACAACCACTCCAAACTACCACCATTTTGAAGCAACCAATAAGCGATACCGTATGCCTTGAGGTGTTCAGATTGTTGATCGTCCATGGGAATTAGAATACTACTTGCGTTCACGTTCAACATGGACACGCAAGTCATGAACAACATCACCAAAATCCGTTTGCCTTTCTTCATTAGGCTAAAATAAAAGGTAATACTGACAAGTAGTGAAGGTTAACGAAAATTAAAATGGTGCCGGATCATTTACTCCACTTCCGTATCCGAATGGCTCATCGTCGTCATCCAATTGATCCATCTTCGAGCTCATCGTAATGGTTGTCATTCCCGCTCCTGGCAGTTGGGTGCCCATTTCAAAACTTGTATTGGCTCCCATGCTACTTCCATAGGACATTGGGAAACCATCTGAATGTTCACGATCTGTAAACTTGGCCAAATTCCCTTTGAACTCAAGGTCAACATCAGCCACGGCTCCATTTCTATGTTTCGCAATCAATATCTGGGCTAATCCCGCTGTAGAGTTGCCATTGGCATCTGTTTGAATACCATAATACTCGGGGCGATAAATGAAACCAACGATATCTGCATCTTGCTCGATAGCTCCCGATTCACGGAGATCCGAAAGCACAGGACGCTTGTCCCCTGAGCGGGTTTCAACAGAACGCGAAAGCTGGGAAAGTGCAATAATGGGCACATCCAATTCTTTCGCAATTTGCTTGATTGATCTAGATATGGTTGAAATTTCTTGCTCTCGGTTTCCGCCTTTGTTGTCACCGCCTCCAACAGACATTAACTGCAAGTAATCGATAATGATCATTTGAATACCGTGCTGGGCCTTTAATCGACGACACTTTGCTCTTAAATCAAAGACAGACAATGCTGGAGTATCATCAATGAACATTTGCGCATCTGTCAGTTTTGCGATACGCTGGTGCAACTGTTGCATCTCTCGCTCGGATAAATTTCCTCTTCGCAACTTATCCGCCTCTAGTTCAGTTTCACTCGAAATCAAACGCTGAACGAGCTGCAAACTCGACATCTCCAATGAAAATATCGCCACAGGAATTTTATGATCCACTGCAATATTTCTTGCCATGGACAATACAAACGCGGTCTTACCCATGGCAGGTCGAGCGGCAATAACAATCATATCAGAACGCTGCCATCCATTGGTAATCTTGTCCAATGCATTGAAACCTGATGGTACACCCGACACGCCAGATTCATTGCTCATGGCCTTGTCAATTTCATCCAACGCTTGTTTGACCAAATGACTCATCTTGTCATAGTTCTTGCGGATATTTCCTTGGGTAACTTCAAATAATCCGGACTCGGCTTTGTCTAACAATTCAAACACATCAGTCGTTTCCTCGTAGGCATATTGAATAATGCTACCTGAAATTCGAATCAATTCTCGTTGAATATACTTCTGTGAAATAACGCGAGCGTGGGCCTCAATATTAGCGGCTGAAGCCACTTGATTGGTCAACATTGAAATGTAGGAAGGGCCTCCTGCTATATCCAAGTTGCCGTTCTTTTTGAGGAACTGTGCAACGGTCAAAATATCAATGGGCTCACCATTGGAAAATAAACCTCTGATTGCGTCAAAGATGATGGTATGTCTTGGGTCGTAAAAACTATTTGGTTCTAGGATATCAATTACAGAGTTGACTGCAGCATTGTCCAACATAATGGCGCCCAAAACCGCCATTTCCAAGTCTCTAGCATTGGGGGCAATTCGGCCCATTTCCGTTCCTAATGCCGTTTTATTAAAATCCATTACTGGCTTTTTGCGCTTGTTGATTGGTTTGTTATCCATAACTATTTAATGAGAGGTTCAAAAGTATATTTTTCAAACTCCAATTTCGTTTGAAAAGTATCCACATTATTCGCCATCCCCTTTTGAATAACTTTTTACTTAGCCAAAAGTCAATGACCGCGCATAATCCCGCAGCATTTTATGTTTATAAAAAACAAGTTTTCCACTTACATTTGGAAGATGCGTTTTTTTACCTTATGTATAGTAGCACTTCTATTGAGCAGTTGTCATAAGAAAGACAAAACATATCCTTTACTTTCCTCTCAATTGTCCTCAATCGGGATTCCCAATTACGCTTATCACGATACCGTCTATGTTGAATCTGAAGGTTGGGCCCGAGATGAATTTGGTCTTCAATCCATACAGTTTACTATTCAAGACCTGAATGCAAAAGTTTGGTTCCAAAAGAGCATTTCATTTACTCAAAACACCAGTGCTTGGTCAGGTTTGGTTGCGCTTCCGCTCAACAATAGGTATATGCCCAGCGGAGATTATTTTGTCAAAGTTGTTCTTGACGATGGCACCTATGTAACGAATAAAATTCTCTCCTTTTCCTACACTGAATGTCCCATATCAAGAACCCATCTGTTTTTATGTAATGCTAATCTCAATCAACCGATTGAAAACTGGACCAACCCTTCTTCACCACTACCCTGGATGATCGGGAGTGATGTGCAGGCCAAATTCAGCGACGCCTACCACCAATTGATCTGGACGCATCAGATTAGCACGCCTGTTGTTCAGGCGTACGTCCCGATGGGCAATACACCTGAATGGACAAGTTCTACCGCAAGCTTATCACCGATTCGACAAATGATCACAGATCCCCAGCACCTTGGAGCATGGGTGCTGAGTGATGATGGTGGGATTGAATTGATCAACGAGAAAGGAATACGAGTTAAAAATGCAGTTGAAACGCACACAAAGGAAATTGCGTTTCACGATGGATTCATTGCATTGTCTCAATTGCCTCCCGGGAATCCTGCGCAAGTGGTTATAAAGAACAAAGACACCTGGGGACACCATCACACTTGGGTTCATGGAAAAAATACCATTCAAGTTTTCTCATGGTCCAAATACATTGGCATCGTCTACCTCGAAAACAGCATCTATAAAATCGCTCTTTTGAATATGGAGAACTTACTGGCTGTAAATTGGCATCCTTTACAACAGCAAAATTGGAACTCGCCGCCCAAAACTCTTACTACCGAAAATGAACTCTGGGTTGCTGGTGATGGCACTATCAATGCGTACAATGAAAGTGGTGAAATAATTATGGGGCCGCACCAAGCCTCTCCTACCTATTGGATGAAATCCAATTATGATCAAAGCATTTGGATGATTGAAAACGGCCAAGTCATTCAAATTCATCCCATCACTGGTCAAGCCGTTTGGACAAGCCCTGGCAACAACTATGATCAAGTTTTAGAGATGACCAATAAGTGAACTTTCCTGCCATTAATTTGTTTTGAAATTATGAGAGTATTATTGGCAGGTGGTAGCGGAAATGTAGGTCAAAACCTTGTCCCCATATTGGAATCAAAAGGTTACGAAGTTTGGGTACTTACAAGAAGCCCTAAAAATGTAAAAGATGTATTTTGGAATCCATCCAAAAACGAAATCTCATCTCAACTTTCTACATCCATTGATGCCGTCATTAACCTGAATGGTTTTAGCGTTTCCAATAGATGGACCGAGAAAAACAAAAAGGCCATGCACGACAGCAGAGTGCAATCCAACGACACCTTGATCCAATGGTTCGAAAAAAACAATATGATTCCAAAAGTTTGGATCAACGCAAGTGCCATTGGAATATATCCATCACTCCCTTCCATACAAGACGAAAATAGCCCTCAGGGTAAAGGTTTCCTGGCTGAGCTTTGCCAAGAATGGGAAAGCTTTCAATCTAAACTGACACAAGACACTAGAACCATCATCCTGCGAATTGGCATCGTACTCCATGCCCAATCTGGCGCTTTGCCCACACTAAAAATACCCTTCCAGTTTGGACTAGGTTCTGCCATAGGTGATGGCAAGCAATACATGAGCTGGATTGACATGAGCGATTTGTGCAATATGATTTTATTTGTTCTAGAAAACAACATATCAGGAGACATCAATGCTGTTTCACCTGAACCCGTAACCAATTATGTTTTCTCGAAAACACTCGCTCAGGTTATGCACCGACCCTTTTGGGCGCCTGCAGTTCCCGGTTTTATTATTCGACTCGTTATGGGCGAAATGGCCAGCATGGTATTGAATTCTCACCGCATCTCATCACAAAAAATAATCAGCCAAGGTTTTGAATTTCACTATCCAACGCTTCTATCATCTTTACAACATCAATTGCAATCATGAAACCCAAAGTTGTCATACACTGGTTTAGACGTGATCTTCGATTAGAAGACAATACAGCACTTTACGAAGCGGGAAAAAGTGGATTTCCGGTATTGCCCATTTTCATCTTTGATGTCAATATTCTGGACAAACTAGAATCACGTGCAGATGCGCGGGTTCAATTCATTCACAGCACCTTGCAACATTTGCAAGCTGAACTGAAAAAAATTGGAAGCGGCATTCAGTTCTTCTACACACAACCCGAGAAAGCTTGGCAAGCACTTATCGAACAATATGATATTCAAGGAGTATTTTTCAATCGGGACTATGAACCATATGCGAGAGATCGCGACATGGAAGTATACCAATTGTTAAAGGATAGGGATATTCCAATTCACACCAGCAAAGACCATGTGATTTTCGAAAAAAACGAAGTTGTCAAAGATGATGGAAAGCCCTATACCGTTTATACACCCTACAGCAGAAAATGGAAAAGTACATTGGAGAAATTTCCATTTGTAATCAATCCCCTTATCACCGACGAGCAGTGGTTCAAATTTAATCCCGATGAAATTCCTACGCTGGAGAGTATGAAATTTCAAACAGCAGATATTGATTTTCCCTCTGATGTATTGAACGAAACTATTCTATCTAAATATCATGAAACCCGGGATATTCCCAGTATAAATGGAACCAGCAAGATTAGTTTACACTTAAGATTTGGCACCATCAGCATCCGCAATTGCGTCAAGATAGGCATGGCCCAGAATGAAAAGTGGCTGAATGAATTGATTTGGAGAGATTTCTATCAAGCGATTATTTTTCATTTTCCACACAGTGCTACTTCGTCATTCAAACCCCAATATGATCGTATTATTTGGCGCAACAATGAAGCCGAATTCAAAAGTTGGTGTGATGGTAAAACCGGATACCCCATTGTTGATGCGGGTATGCGCGAATTGAATAGTACAGGCCATATGCACAATCGAGTAAGGATGGTTGTGGCTAGTTTTCTAACAAAGCATTTACTTATTGACTGGAGATGGGGAGAAAGATACTTTGCACAAAAGTTATTGGATTTCGAGTTGGCCAGTAATGTTGGCGGCTGGCAATGGGCAGCGGGTAGCGGATGTGATGCGGCTCCTTATTTCAGAATTTTTAATCCGTACAACCAAACAGAAAAATTTGACAAAGAAGAAAAATACATTAAGCAATGGGTTCCGGAATACCAAACTTCTCTGTATCCCAAGCCAATTGTCGATCATGCATTTGCTAGAGATCGATGTTTAAAAACTTACAAAGAGGCATTGCAATAGCCATTACTTTTGTGTCATGGGCACAGATAATTTCTTTAAGGGACTCAAAATTATTGATCTTTCCACGGTTTTAGCGGGACCTAGTGTCGGAAGTTTTTTTTCGGAAATGGGGGCTGAAGTAATAAAATTGGAATCCCCATTTGGAGACATCACAAAAACTTGGTTTGCCGAAGGGGAAGACACTTCAACGACCAGCGCCTACTACAACGCTGTCAATCACAATAAATCAGTTGTACAAGTAGATTTATTTACAGAAAGAGAAAAACTATTTCACCTTCTCCAAGATGCAGATATTTTACTGAGCAATTTCAAATTCGGGGATGACGAAAAATTCCAGATCACCGATGATGTAATTCGTGCTATTCAACCATCTATCATCATCGCAAAAATTCAAGGATTTGAAATGGACATTCAACGTGTAGCTTATGATGTCGTATTGCAAGCAGAGACTGGTTTTATGGCTATCAATGGTGAAAAAAATAGTTCCCCATTAAAAATGCCGGTTGCATTTATGGATGTTTTAGCCGCTCATCAATTAAAAGAAGGGATTCTGTGTGCACTGTTACATAAAGCAAAAACAGGAAAAGGAAGTACTGTTACTTGCTCGCTAGAAATGGCGGGAATTGCTTCACTGATGAACCAAGGTAGCATTTATTTGAAGAGTGGAATTGTTCCAAATCCTTCAGGAAGTTTGCATCCCACGATCTCTCCTTATGGAGAAATACTTCGCTTCAAAGATGGCGTAAATATTGTGCTTGCCATAGGTAGCAACCGACAATTTTCGGATTTGTGCCATGTTCTAAATCTACCCGCATTGCCTGAGCAAGAAATATTTCAAAACAATGCCCTTCGTGTAGCCAATAGAAAGCAACTAATTGAAGTGATGCAGCAATCAGCAGTTCATTTAGATGGTAAGTCCATCCTACCGCTATTGCACCAAAAGAATATTCCTATTGGAGAAATTAAAAAAATGAACGAGGTAATGGATCAAGCGATGAAAATTGGTGCTGTAAAAAAAGACATATACACCACCACACCGTACATCAAGAGCGTAGCGTTTCAAATTCGTTGCGACTAGAAAAAAATACCTGAAAGTTCTGACAATTCATTTCCTTGCTTGTCCTTCTCGGACATCACCCATTCACTAGACGGTATTGGCAATTCAATATTTAATGCTGAATCAAAAACAGATAAGCAACGTTCCGCATCTGGTGAGTAATAGTTGTTGCATTTGTAATTGACAATGGTATTGTTCTCCATTACCAAAAAACCATGTGCAAAACCCTCTGGAATAAACAGCTGCTTTTGATTTTCTTCGGTAAGTTCAATACATGCATGTTGACCAAAAGTTTCACTTGATCTTCTGAGATCAACCACTACATCGATGATACTGCCTTTGACGACACGAATCAATTTGGCCTGCGACTTTGGTGGAACTTGGAAATGAAGACCACGAAAAATCCCCTTATGTGACAATGATTCATTATCCTGAACAAACGTGACATTCAAACCTGTGGTCAAACGAAAAACTGCTTCATTGAATGATTCAAAAAAATAACCCCTATCATCTTTGAACACGCGCGGGGAAATCAAAAGCAATCCGCGCAAATCTAACTCCGTACAATTCATCATTTGGCAACGACACTTAAGTACAAAATAACAGTGGAAAACAATGTTAGGACAGGCGTAATCACCGTTAACAATTCCGTCGCAAACTGCGGCATTGGTTCAACATAAATAACATCGCCTGATTCAATATAAAAATCAAAGTATTTTACTGCATCAATTTTTGACATATCAAAGTAATACACCTGCTGCTTGCCATTGATATTTCTGATGACTTTTACTTTAGAACTATTCGCGCGACTGCTCAATCCACCACCTAGCGCAATCGCTTCAAGTAAATTTACTTTTTCAATGTTCATGCGGATAACAGTACCTTGGCTACCACTTCCATTGAAATACATAAACCTTCTATTGGTAACTTGAATAATACAATAAGGTTCAACAAAAAAGTCTGCAAATTTCTTCTCTAAAAATTCTTGGGCTTCAAAAATGGTCATACCTACTAACCTTTGCGGGCCTACCAATGGCAAATGAACCATCCCTTCAGCGTCCATCATGAACTCTATGGTATTGTTGTTTCGAAAGATAAAATTAGACCCTCTTGAATTCCCCGATCCATTTGAACTTGTGGCAGCTGATGTGAGTGATTCAAAAATAATGTCTCCATTTCTTGTGAATACCATTACCGTCAATGATGAATTGATCGGGATGCGGTATTCTCTGTTTGAGCTATCAATGACTGGTGTATTGAAAACAAAGTCTTCGTCGGTTTGCAGAATAAAATCTCTATTAATGATGCAAGAAGAGAGCATCATCGTCACCAATGACAAGAAGATGATTATTTTTGATGATTGGAACATGTTTCAAAAGTAACCAAAAAAATAGCAAGTGAGAGTATTCGTCATTGGAGCTTCCAATAATCCCGATAGATATAGTTACATCGCTGCAAGGATGTTGATTTCACATGGCCATAGCGTGATGTTATTAGCACTTAGAGAAGATCTCAGTGGCGAATTACCGATATTCACTCAATCAAACAATGAAAAGCCAGATCGAGTGACATTGTATGTTGGCCCAAAAAATCAAGCTCCGTGGATAGATCAAATCATAGATTGGAAACCCAAGAAGGTCATTTTCAATCCAGACACAGAGAATCCTGAATTTCAGCAACGTCTCAATGAAGCAGGTATTGAATGGGAAGAAGCTTGCACATTGGTATTACTGCAAACTGGTCAGTGGTCATGATTCTAATTAGAAAAGCCGAATTGGCCGATTGGAGATGGATTTATCAATGGGAAAACTTTGAATCACTTTGGGAAGTAACAGAGCACCCTGGCCCTTTTACCAGTGATGAAATCATTCTATTCTTGACACAACAAAACGATCTTAAAAAACACAAACAAGAAAGATGGCTGATACAATTGTATCAAGAGCCAATAGGTATGATTGATTTGTTTGATTGGAAAAAGAAACAACAAAGTATTGGCATTGGTATCGCCATTCCGGATTTACAATTTAGACGTCGCGGATACGCCAAAGAATCCCTACAAAAAGCCATTGAGATCTTGCATGACGATTGGAATATTCACACCGTACACTGTAACATACAAGACAGTAACAAAGGTTCATTGTCTCTATTTTTAAATCTTGACTTTAAGATAATAAAGCAAAAAAGATGGAACGGTCATATCGTTCACGAATTAAGTTTAACACTATGAAAAAA
>JBDLUK010000026.1:0-4861 GCA_039805365.1 Bacteroidota bacterium
AAATAACTTCGATTTGTGGTACACCTCTTTGAGCTGGAGGTAGATCAGACAAGTGGAATTTACCAATTGTTCTGTTGTCCTTGGCCATCGCGCGCTCTCCTTGCAATACATGGATTTCTACTGAAGGTTGGTTATCGCTCGCTGTAGAGAAAACTTCTGATTTCTTGGTTGGAATCGTGGTATTTGCATCAATCAACTTGGTGAAAACACCGCCCATGGTTTCGATACCCAAAGACAATGGTGTAACATCCAACAACAACACATCTTTCACTTCTCCTGTCAAAACACCACCTTGGATAGCTGCTCCGATAGCAACAACTTCATCTGGATTTACTCCTTTTGAAGGCTCTTTACCAAAGAACTTCTTCACTGCATCTTGAATAGCTGGGATACGTGTCGATCCACCTACCAGGATTACTTCGTTGATGTCATTCACACCCAATCCTGCACTCTTCAATGCTGAAGCACAAGGAGCGATGGTTCTTTGAATCAAGCTATCCGCCAATTGCTCAAACTTAGCACGTGTCAATGTTCTCACCAAGTGTTTGGGGATTCCATCTACGGGCATGATGTAAGGCAAGTTGATTTCAGTACTTGTACCAGAAGACAACTCGATTTTCGCCTTCTCTGCACCTTCTTTCAAACGTTGCAAAGCCATGGGATCTTTGGTCAAGTCAAGGTTGCCGTTCTCGTTTTTGAACTCTTGCACCAACCAATCGATGATCACTTGGTCAAAGTCATCTCCACCCAAGTGGGTATCTCCGTCTGTTGACAACACTTCAAATACACCATCTCCCAATTCTAGAACCGATACGTCATGTGTACCACCACCGCAGTCAAAAACCACGATTTTCATGTCTTGCGACTTCTTGTCCAATCCGTAAGCCAAAGCAGCTGCTGTTGGCTCGTTGATGATTCGCTTTACAGTTAAACCTGCAATCTCTCCCGCTTCTTTGGTAGCCTGACGCTGCGCATCATTGAAATAAGCAGGAACTGTGATAACTGCTTCGCTTACTTCGTATCCCAAATAATCTTCAGCAGTCTTCTTCATTTTTTGAAGAATCATCGCTGAAATTTCTTGGGGAGAATAATTTCGATCGTCGATTTTTACACGAGGCGTATTGCCATCGCCTTTAACGACACTATATGGAACACGACCCACTTCACGCTCAACTTCGCTGAACGAAGATCCCATGAAACGCTTGATCGAATAAACGGTTTTTTGTGGGTTGGTGATGGCTTGACGCTTGGCAGGATCTCCTACTTTGCGTTCACCACCTTCAACAAATGCTACAATCGATGGAGTTGTTCTTTTGCCCTCGCTGTTCGCGATGACTACCGGTTCGTTACCCTCCATGACGGCAACGCAAGAGTTGGTAGTTCCAAGGTCAATACCTATTATTTTACTCATAGTGATTAATTTTCTGTTTTGTTTTCTCTGCCCTAGCAACCATTATTCCCAAAACAAAAACAAGAAAACTTGTCACAAAACCAGCAAAACCGCACCGCAATTTGTCACATTGTGTGACAGCATCGACCTACTCCTTGATCCAGCGCACCGCTCGACCGCCATCTAAAACGATCATGTACACGCCCGCAGGCAATGTCGATACGTTCCAGCTGCGTTGCTTGCTGTGGGCTGCAACCAGATTTCCTTTTTGGTCATACATGCGACCCGACACTGCTCGCTCAAAGTTCAGCTGCATCGATCCAGGATTGGGATAGACCATCATTTGAACATCATCTTGCTCATCCACTTGGGGATTAATGCCATTGCTCGCTTCAGGAGTAACCGTCGTTGACGTGGTAAACTGAACCCATTGCGCATCACCGTCGTACAATCTTCCGTAGGTTGTGTCTGCGCCCATGAAAGTCCATTGCACTTCATCCACCAAACTAAATCCATCTGGACCGAAGAGCCCGATGTACTCTCCACCGTTGGACAAACTGAAGTTGTTGTGCAATACACCTTGGTTCAAATCTGCATCGCAGAAAAACAAGCGCCATCCATTGGCCGGGACAGTAACACTATCCGGGAAAGTTCCCGGCACTTGCCATTTGTTGCGAATCTCTGGATTGTCCGAGAAATAATAACCGCTCAAGTTGACATTCACATTGAGCGGATTGTAGATTTCCACCCAATCCTCGTACTCACCAAAGTTGTCCATCAAGGTTACCAAGTTCTTCGCCATCACCTCATTGATCTTGACGCCTTGACCCGGAATAATGAACAAACTATTCGATGCCGTCGGCGTTGGCGCATTGAATGTAATCCAAGAACCACCACCATCTGAAGATCTTCCCCAGCTTTGGTTGGCATTGATTACGCCGTAATTCACCTGATCGAGGGTAGTGGTTCCATTGGGTGCAAATAGTTTGACATTGCCCTGCGGAGACACGCTCAAATTCAAGTGCAGCGCACCCTCTGCGATTTCGTTGTCAAACCACACAACACGAAAACCACCAGCAGGAATAATCGATTGGGTGGGGTTATTGGACGGAATCGTGTAGGTTCCAGAAGCGTTTTGGATTTGGTAACCCGCTAAGTTCACTTGAAAAGAATTGGGGTTATAGATCTCCATCCAGGGTTCGTAATCAAAAGCCAGGTCGTGGATGGTCTGTGTGTTTACAGTTTGAATTTCGTTGATGAAAAGCAATTCTCCATTCGGATTGATCACCTCTTGGTTCATTGCGTTCCAGGTGGTGTTATTGAAATATTGCCATGTAGCACAACCATCGCAAGTGCGGCCATAGCTAATGTCTGCTGCCATTTGCGGATAAGAGATGCTATCGATAATCGTGGCGCCATCAGGAGCGGTAAGGAAAACCGTTTCACCACCCGACTTCAACGTGAAGTTGGTATGACTTGTTCCCTGAGTTGCGTTGTCATTGTCGCACCAAAAAATCAGGTAGCCATTGGGCAGAATGGTAGTCAACGCGGGGTCATTGGGGATTGCGTATTTGGTCAACAAAAGCGGATCGTCTGACAGGTAGTAACCCGCCAGGTTGGTAATTCCACCCGTGTTGTAGATTTCGATCCAGTCGTCAAATTCAAAGAATTCGTCCATTTGATCTTGGTTATTGGAAGCCACCAATTCATTGATGAATAGATTCTGTCCGAAAGAAACCATCGAAGACAGCAAGCACAATGCTAACACGAATTTCATTTTCATGTAACAAATATAAAACAATGGTGAATCGGCAAATCGGTAAATCGGTAAATCGGTGAATCGGTGAATCGGTGAATCGGTGTGTGTTATCCTAAAAAAGGTTGACAGTTTTTGATTGATTTACTGTTATTGGTTTACAATGATACTTTATTCATTCCCTTTCCCGCTCCCATTCTCTTTCTGTTTGGGACCTATTCCGGCTATCCGTTCCAAGTCCTCGGGTGCTGCGCACCCTGCGGGCTTTCCACTGCTATCCGGGGTAATGGGATACCATCAACACCGAAAAAATCTTCATTTATGTATTAAAAACAATTCATTAAGTGCCTTTTAAGATATTAATGACTGAATTTGCAAACACAATAAAATAATTACAGTATATTTGCCTCACAAAACAACGTCACATGGAAAGCATCGCACAGTATAAAAACTGGAACGCCATGAGCGATCACGCTTTGGCGGCATTCATTGGTCAATTCATTCGCAGCAAACGAATGGAACAAAATATGACTCAAGCTCAATTGGCCAAAGATGCTGGTATCAGTCGCTCTACATTGGTGCTACTAGAAAAAGGGGAGACAGCTTCGTTAGGCACCTTGCTTCAAGTGCTTCGAATGCTCAATCAATTGCATGTGTTATCGGTCTTTGAAATAACGCCTGTTGTTAGTCCGCTTCTCTTGGTCAAAGAAGAAATGAAAAAACGCCAACGCGTCCGTACAAAACCTTCTTCACAAAAACCCCAAACCGATTGGTGAGCATGAATGCTGCTTATGTAAAAATATGGGGACAATTGGTTGGTGCGATTGCATGGAATCCAGAACAACGACTGGCCACATTTGAATACGACACCCATTTCAAACGATTGGAATGGGACCTTTCTCCATTGAAAATGCCTGTTCAATCTGCTACCCGCATTTTTCAATTCCCCGAACTACGTGCTTCACCGCTGTCTGATTTCGACACATTCAAAGGACTACCCGGTATGTTAGCCGATGTATTGCCGGACAAATACGGAAGCCAACTGATCAACGCCTGGCTAGCTGCGAACGGACGTCCGCAAAACAGTTTGAATCCGGTTGAAATGCTCTGTTTCATTGGCACACGTGGTATGGGCGCTTTGGAATTTGAACCTGCACAAGTAACCGAAAACAAACGCGCGTTTCAAATTGAGCTCGATACTTTGGTTGAAACGGCAAAGCAAGTACTCAGTGAAAAAGTGCAATTTCAATCCAAACTAAAAAGCAACGATCTTCAATCGATGCAAGATATTTTGCGCATCGGAACTTCCGCTGGTGGAGCGCGTCCAAAGGCGGTTATCGCTTACAACGAAAAGACGGGAGAGGTTCGTTCCGGACAGACCAAGGCACCCAAGGGATTTGAGCATTGGCTCATCAAACTCGACGGCGTCAGTGATGTTCAATTGGGACAATCGAAAGGTTACGGAAGAGTGGAGATGGCGTATTACAACATGGCCATAGCTTGTGGCATTAACATGATGCCTTCTATGTTATTGGAAGAAAATGATAGAGCTCATTTTCTAACCAAGCGTTTTGATCGTGAGGGCAGCGAAGTGAAGCACCATGTTCAAACTTTTTGCGCCATGAATCATTTCGACTTCAACGAGATGAACAGCTTCAGTTACGAGCAACTCTTTCAGACCATGCGCGAATTGCGATTGTCGTATGCTGAAGCCG
>JBDLUK010000027.1:0-4824 GCA_039805365.1 Bacteroidota bacterium
CGAAAATCAAAATTAAAAGTAAAATCAAGGACATTACAGGTGTGTTGTACATCGATGCTCCTACCAATAAAAGCGGTGCGAATTCCAAAAAGTACCCCAACTATCCGTATGTAACGACTACCAAGAATTCCTTTGTGGATTGGGAAAGTTACAGAATCCAAAATGGTAGATACCCCAAAGACAAATTCTATTACAAACTTGATCCTTTCACATTGGATTCATTGGACAATTTTAAAACCAGCAATGTCAAATTCAATGGTTTGCTTGTGAGCGCCGGAATTTTTGAAGATATCCCAGAGCCTTTGATTTTGATGGATGACAATTCATTGGGTTTTAAAAGATCCACCGGTGTTTCAGGATATCCGGCCTACCGCGGTTTCTCTAACGTAGTTGCGGATTTGACTTTGAATTATAGTGGTTTGCAAGGAAAAGGAAAGCTAACTTACCTGACGTCCAAAACAGAATCTGATGCATTCGTTTTCTTACCAGACGAAACAAAAGGCAAGACGACATCATATGCTCTAACTGAAAAAGCCACAAAACCTGAAGTGCCTAAAACTTCGGTTGCTGTGGCACAGATCAACTATTTCCCCAAGCAAGAGCGCTTGATGATTACCACCATCGATGAGCCAATGGTATTCTTCGAAAAAGAAGCCACTTTCAAAGGTGCTACGACATTGAAACCAGAAGGCCTTAGCGGAAAAGGGAAAATGGAATTTTATGGGGCTACCCTGTCTTCTGATCATTTTAAATATGAGCGAAGAAAAATCAATGCCGACACATCGGCACTGACGATTGCCGGAAAAGATCTTTCAAACGCGTTGGCCTTCTCAACAGATAATGTTCAGGCAAAAGTTGATTTTGATAAGAATGTTGGTCATTTTATTTCTAATACAGGAGAGAATAAAATAACATTCCCCGCCAATCAATATGTTTGTTTCATGGATGAATTCACTTGGTACATGAAGCAAGATGAATTGGAAATGAAGTCGTCAAGAGAAGCCAATGCAGATGTCGTGATCAATGCAGAAGAACGAAAGCGATACTCCAACTTTTACTCCATTGCAGCAGGGCAAGACTCTTTGAATTTCCTTGCCCCAAGAGCTAAATTTGACCTAGCAAAGAATATTCTTACATGCACACGAATTAACCACATTGTAGTTGGAGATGCGAAGATTGTTCCCGACAGTGGCAAGGTAGTTATCGAGAAATTTGCCAATATGCGCAAGCTATACCGCGCCCAAATATTGACAAACATTGTCACGCAATACCACAGCATGTTCAATGCAGAATTAAAAATTGAAGGACGCCGAAAGTACAATGGTTTTGCAGACATGAATTACACGGATGAAAATGGACAAAATCAATTGATTCACGTTGCTGAGGTCAAACTTGATACATCATACAGCACGATCGCCAAGGGCGTTATCAATGAAGATCAAGGCTTCCATTTATCCCCTCAATTCGCATTCTATGGCAAATACAATTTGAACGCCAATCAAAAACACTTACACTTTGATGGAGGGGTGAAACTGGAGCATACTTGTGAGAATTTGGAAAAATCATATTTCAAATTTTCAGCACCCATCGATCCATTAGACATTTATATACCAGTAGACACTTTGGTAAAAGACATCGCCTCCGTCAAATTGGGTGTGGGTATGATGACCAAAACCACAAGCCCGCAGCAAGTTTACCCCGCCTTCTTGAGCCCCAAAATGAGTGCCTCGGATACTCCTCTAATGGAGGCCAGCGGATTTTTACATTACGACAAGAACACCAAAAAATATCTAATCGGTAGCAAACCTAAAATCTTGCAACCCAAGCTTCCTGGTAACCTGATTGAATTGGCTGGTAACAACTGTGATGTTAATGCCGATGGTCAATTTGATTTTCATGCCAGAACAGGCCTAGTGAAACTTCAGAATTACGGTAAAGGACAACTTAAAAAAGCCGATGGCTCATTGAGCCTGCAAACATCCTCTATTCTGACTTTTCCCATGGATGAAGGTGCCATGAAAAAGATAGGCGAGAATTTAGAGAAAGCAACAGATCTTCCTAGCTTGGATATCAGCACAACGCAATTTGAAAAGAGTCTTGCAGAAGTTATTGGTGTTGAGCGCTCGGATCGATTGATTACGGAAATGAGTCTATCTGGACAAATGAAGAAGATTCCGGAAGAAATGCAAAAGACTTTTGTTTTTGCAGATTTGAAATGGGTATGGGACGTGAATTCAGAAACTTTCCATACAACGGGGCCTATTGGAATTGCTTCTATGGATAAGAAACAAATCTTCAAATATGTCACAGGAAAGATTGAAATTGAAAAGAGAAAAACAGCTGACGTCATGCGTGTATATATCGAAATTGATAGAAGCACTTGGTATTATTTCGAGTATAAATTGGGCGCAATGACCATTATCTCTGGAGATGCTGATTTCAACAAAATAATCACTGACATCAAGGATGATAAAAAGAAATTTGAAGAAGGAAAAGAAAAGTATCTATATCAATTGCTATTGACGAAAAAGAAACGTGATGACTTCAGATCGCGCTTCCCAGAAGATTTCCCTCAATAAATCAATTCGGTTTGTTCTTGGTTCGCTTGAACCAACTATCAATCAAATCTTGCATGACATCAAAGTCTTGCTGGTAAACCAAACCTATACCTTGTGTATAAGGTGATTGTTGGGTTGTAATATTTCTGTAATTGTTGCTCTCATTATACGCCATCAATTTCAGCTTGCCCTCTTTGGTTAAGATGTATTCAACTTTAACGTCTCCGATATAGTTAGAAGGCTGCTGATTGGTGGCGTTGCCGCGAGAAACTCCAAAGTTGCCGCTTAGCTGAACCCGATTATTGAACAATTGTGTACTCAAGGCCAAGGCAATTTCATCATTTGAAATCTGATCTCCTGAGCGGTAATTAAATCCCAAATTGAAATCATCACTAATCTGACTCAACCAGTTGGATATCTGACTGGAAAGCAATTCCGTGCTATTCGCAACTACGCCAAAATTGGTTTCGGCTCTTACGATATTTGGCGGACTAACAAATTGTCTCAATACCAGCAAAGCAAAAGCTTGTCTATTGCGCTCCTGTTCATTAGAGACCACACTTTCAAATCTACTTTTGGTCATCGGATCAACAGTTGGCAATTGGATATTAAAATCAACACTAGGATTCATCATCTTTCCACTGAGATTCATAATCAAATCCACGGGCACACGTTGTCCGTTGGAATTGGCGTCTGTTAAAACATCACTTAAAGAAGCGTTGACCTTATACACAGCCGCCAACTTCAATTCTGCATTATACGGATTGCCGTACCAAGAAATGGTTCCCCCAGGTTGAACGGTAAAATCTTTATTGATCAAATTCTTTAACGTGAACAAATAATTACCAGAAGCTATCTCAATTTGCCCATACATATCAAATGTAGACAACTTGGAAATACCCATGGATATGTGACCAGTACCTTTACCTCTCATTACATCACCTACCGCCTCATCAAAAATAATCGCAAGCTCAGCATCCGGAGTAACGTCAATTTGAATATTCAAATTCACCCCAGACAAATCCAATTTATCTTCCTTTTTGTTAATACCATTTGACTTTTGAACAAACCGAATAAACTGCCCCATTTCGACATCCTCACTGGTATTCATGGGAAGAATTAGCTTTGTTCCAGCGGCCGTCTTTAAAGCCACTTCCAAATCCAACTTATCCAAATCTCCTTTCAGCTTAAAATAACCTGTTGCAAAACCCTTACCGTAGTAGTCTGGGTTATCATCAGCTGTAGTATTGAGAACCTTTATAGGCTGCTTCTCCATATCCATAAGCAAATCAAAACTCCATTCCTGAAAAGCCTTATGACCAATGTTTCCTGTTAGCAAACCTTTGTTGTTGTTTTCATCAGTAAATTCAACCTCATCAAAAATGAATCGGTCCGGCTCAATCCAAATTCGATCTACAATCTTGTATTTGGTCTTCAAATAATCCACCTCTAACAGACCTTCTGCAACATTCCCATAGCCGTGAAGTTGGGGAGCCGACAACTGTCCGGTTACTTTTATATGTCCGTCCAAAAAACCTTTTATGACAATAATCTCAGGATCTACAAATGACCCGATAAATGCCAGATCCATATCATCACAGTCCACATCGACATCCAAAGGACTCAACGTATCAAAAGGCAAGTACATGCCTTCAAATTTCAAAGTTTTCTTTTCGTTATTCTCAATACTTCCTTCTAGCTCGACAGCATTCAGATAATCCACCCATTGGCTTTTGAGACAAACATCTCCATAAATCACTTTGTTAATTCCGAAATCCGACAACGAGATATCTCCGCTAAAGTCAGGCTCATCCAAAACACTAACACACGAAACATTACCATCTAATACTCCTTGAAACTGAATATCCTTTGGTAAAAAAGCATTTAAAATATCAAAGTTTACATTCGTGAAAGATGCAATCAACGGAGTGGAGTGATCACTCGCTAAACCGCCATGCAATGCAATGTGCTGCCAATTGCTTCGCATTTCCATTCCTTTGAACCATACGATTCCATCTTCATATAGGATGGTGGCACCGTAATCAACCTTCCACTTTTCTTTTTTAACCCTAAAGTCACCTCTATAAAATTCAAAAACAACCTTATCATCATCAAAGCTCAATTGTCCTCCAAAATCACCGGAATGAATGGTGCTATCATTGCCCCAAACCCAATCTGTAAATATCAAATCACCTTCAGAACGTGCGTCAATAGAAAGTTGGTCCCACTGCAATCCTCCTGATTTAACACTATCGGTTTGAATTGT
>JBDLUK010000028.1:0-4519 GCA_039805365.1 Bacteroidota bacterium
TTAACGAGAACTCAAAAATGTTGTGTTCACACCACGTTTTCCCAGAGATGAATCACAATGAATTGGTAGGATGGACAGGAGGCGATAATCGCGTTGCTGTTGTTATCCTTCGCAACGAAGATGATCACAAGCGTTCTCAAATGCGAATGGAAATCTGTAAAAAGTTGATGGGCGAAAAATGTGATACTATCATTGAAGCATGGGGCAAGGGAGCCAATAGAATTGAGCGTTCATTGTACTTGGTACATTTGGGGGATTGGATCAGTATTGATTTGGCTGAATTGCGCAACGAAGATGCAACTGCCATTCCTGCCATTATATTCTTGAAGGGCGAATTGGCCAAAATGCAATAAGCATGTCAGAAGAAATTATCCCTCTACCCATTTCCTCGAGCCGAATTGTTCGGTTCGAGGATTTAGGAAGACGGGATTACAAAGAAGCTTGGGACTTTCAGGAGTCCATTTTTCAGCGCATAGTGGACAAAAAATTGTCCAAGCGTTTGAATCCTGATGCAGAAGACAACACCGAAAATCACTTGTTGTTTGTCGAACACCCGCACGTTTATACGTTGGGAAAAAGTGGAGATGAGAAACACCTATTGCTTTCCAAGGAACAACTCGAAAAAGTAGGCGCTACATTTTACCCCATTAATCGCGGGGGAGACATCACTTATCATGGACCAGGTCAGATTGTCGGATATCCCATTTTTGATTTGGAGTTGTTTTTTACTGATATCCACTTGTACTTGCGATTTTTAGAAGAAGCCATTATTCGCACATTGGCTGAATACGGCATTACGGCTGGAAGAATTGAAGGACTTACTGGTGTTTGGTTGGATGAAACCCATCCCATCAAAGCAAGAAAAATTGCGGCATTGGGTGTGAAATGCAGCCGTTGGGTGACCTTGCATGGATTTGCATTTAATGTTCATCCCGATATGCAATATTTCACCAACATCATTCCCTGTGGTATTAGCGACAAACCTGTTACTTCCATGGAAAAAGAATTGGGCTATGCACCCGATTTGGAAGAAGTGAAAAGCAAATTAAAAGCACACATTCAACATCTTTTCGGCATCACGTTTCAATCGTGATGATAAGACTCCCCTTTAAGAATTGTAAAAGACCTGTACAGCTGTTCCAACAAGAACATCCTGATCATCTCATGCGAAAAAGTCATTGCTGAAAAAGACAACTTGGCATTGGCTCTTTGGTATATGGAATCATGGAATCCAAAGGCTCCACCTATTATCAAGACGCAAGTTTTGGTTCCTGCATTCATTAGTTTTTGAATTTGCTGTGACCATTCTGAAGAAGAAAACATTTTCCCTTTTTCATCCAAAAGCCAAACATAATCTTCCGTCTTGATGTGTTTCAAAAACAACTGTGCCTCCTTTTCCTTGATCAACTCACGAGACATTCCTTTGGCTGAAACATCAGGCAGAACAACCCATTCGCAAGAGATATAGTGCGTCAAGCGCTTTTTATACTCCTCCTCCCCTGCAATCAAATACGGCGCCTTTGTCTTACCGATATTGAGAACTTTGATTTTCAATTACTCGCGTTTATCGTCTCTGGACTCTTTGATATTTTGGCGTTGCAATGGATTCGTTCCGTACTCCTTAAAATCCTTTCTGGCATGAAAAATATCATACGCTGAAAATATTGCAGCACGAAAAGAAGACTCATCCGCTTCATTTTTTCCAGCAATATCATAACCTACGCCGTGATCTGGAGAAGTTCTTACGATGGGCAATCCAGCAGTAAAGTTCACACCCGATTGGAAAGCCATGGTCTTAAAAGGTGCCAATCCTTGGTCGTGGTACATCGCCAAAACAGCATCAAAAGCTTGATAGGCAGAGGAACCAAAGAAACCATCTGCACCATAAGGTCCCAAAACACCCCAACCTTTTTCTTGTAATTCACGAACTGCGGGAAGAATAATTTCCTTCTCCTCACTGCCCAATAAACCGTTGTCACCTGCATGTGGATTCAAGCCCAAAACAGCAATGCGAGGACTTGGAATTCCAAAATCGCGAATCAAAGATTCACGCATCATGTTGACTTTTTTTACAATCTTCTCTTTGGTTATCAATCCTGCAACATCTTTGATAGGAACGTGACCAGTGACGACACCAACACGAAGTTGATCGGCCACCAAGAACATCAATACATCCTCTGTACCCGCCATTTTTGCCAAATACTCTGTGTGTCCGATAAAGGACGATTGTTTACTTTGAATTACTTCTTTGTTGATTGGAGCCGTTACCAAAACATCAATCGCGTTGGTAGCCAAATCACGTGCGGCCATGTCCAAGGATTTGAATGCCCACTCTCCGGCTGCGGAATCAGCCTTTCCCCATTCCAAAGAAAACGCTGTTTCCTTGTCAACGTTGACCAGGTTTAATTTTTTGGCTTGTGCTTCCTTGGCTGAATTGATTGAGAAATACATCAACTCTTCCAATCGCAAAGACTTTTTTGTTTGTTTCACCCATTCTGGATGGGCATACAAAACAGGTGTAATGGTTTCGAACATCCGAGGATCGGAAAATGTCTTTAACACCACTTCCATACCCACTCCATTGGGGTCACCACAGCTAATTCCTACCTTGATTCGATTCTCCATTTTCCTTACGCTTTGCAATATTTGTCAACAACAAACTGATACAACATTCTAACTCCGACGCCAGTTCCACCTTTGGTGCGGTAGGATTGAGCTCCACCGTTCCAAGCTGTTCCCGCGATATCAATGTGAATCCAAGGGTACTTGGTAAAATGTTCTAAGAATTTTCCTGCAGACAAGTGACCGGCATTTCCCAATCCCAAATTTTTCATGTCAGCAACATCACTCTTCAGCTCATCACCATATTCTGACCACAATGGGAATTCCATTGTTCTCTCCCAAACTTTCTCTCCGGCTTTCTGCAAAGTCTGCATGTCCTCAGTTGCAGCCGTTCCCATGACTGCAGACGCGTATGTTCCCACTGCGCGAACAGCCGCTCCCGTCAATGTAGCCAAATCAATCACCAAATCCGGGCTGTATTTTTGTGCATACACCAAAGCATCAGCAAGAATCAATCGGCCCTCGGCATCGGTATTCATCACCTCAATGGTCGTTCCATCAGAAATGGTTAACACATCCTGAGGTACAATAGCATTCATACCAGGACGATTATCGGTTGCGGGAACCAAGCCAATTACATGAACAGGTAATTTGTTTGCAGCAATGGCATACATAGCGCCCACAACTGCTGCTGCTCCTCCCATATCACATTTCATTTCATCCATAGAACCTGGAGTTGGCTTTAAAGACAAACCACCAGTATCAAAAACGACACCTTTCCCTACCAAAACCAAAGGCTTCTTATTCTTTGCTTTTGCAGGCTTGTATTCCATGATGGTAAAAGTTGGTGGATCAATGGAACCTTTGTTTACGCCTAAAAGGCCACCCATTTTCAAAGCCTCAATTTGTTTTTTGTGTAGCACTTTCACCGTAAAACCAGCTTCCTTTCCTGCCTTAACCATTTCCTCAGAAAACTTTTCTGCGGTCAAGTAAGACACAGGCTCATTAACCAATGTGCGAGACAAATGCGTTGCATTGACCAAAGTAAACAATTCACGTTGCTTCTTTTCTGACAAATGCGTATCCTGAATATACAATTGCTGCAACGGGGGCTGCTTGCTCTTTCCATCTTTCAGGTATTTGGTGAACTTGTAATTGCCCAAGGCCATTCCCTCTGCAAAAGCATACGTAATGGCTTCATCTACACCCTCACTTTTCACCCAAACACTTTCTACCTTTTGAGCATTGGCGGCTTGTTGCACGTCATTTCCTGCTCCTCTCCATTTCTCAATTGTACGCGGAGATAAATCAGCTCCATCCACAATAAAAATATATTGGGTATTGCCTGCACTTTGTTCCACTACTCGATCACCGCCTTCCTTAGCAATGGATTGAATATGCGCTGCCAACTCTTTTGTCATACCCTTGAGTGCTGACGAGTTGGTTTTGTTCCAAAGAACTACTTCCATCGAAGTGCCTGGATTTTTCTTTGCTTTCATTATTTAAATATTGCGCGTTTTACAATTGTTTCTTTTTGGCTCTTAATTGATATCATGTACAAGCCACTTGATTGTTGAGGAATCGTCACACGATTTTCACCAGCTGCAAGCGTGGTATTCATCGTCCAAACCATTCTTCCGGTTGCATCCCACATTTCTAATTCATATTGACCTTGCTGCCATGTGTCAATTTGCATTTGCATAGCATCCTCAGTGGGATTGGGAAATAAGAATACCTTAACGTCAGGGGTTATAGAGCCAACAGATGTTCCCCCTGGTGTGAAGATATTGATGTCATCCAAATAAAAATGATTTCCACCCTTTCCTACAAATTCAAACTTGACTTGAAATTGCTCTGTCATGTAGGAAAGATTCGTCAATACAACAGTATTCTCTAACCACTGATCTGAAGTTGGAATAAAGTTGCCATCATTGTCTGGAGCAGAAGGAAGATTAGA
>JBDLUK010000029.1:0-10371 GCA_039805365.1 Bacteroidota bacterium
TACATGCTCGAACTGAAGTTCAAAAATGGTACGCTACATTGGAATTGAACGGCGAGAAATTGCCGCTGATTTTAGAATTGGAAGATAAGGGGAAGCATGTGAAATTATTCAGTCCAAGACAATCCAACAAAGGGTTTGAGGTGCAAAATTGGCATTGTGATGATACCTCTATGAGTTGGCAAGTAAAGTCATTGCAGATTGATTACAAGGGAGAGTGGTTAAAAGATTCCGCTTATTACATAGGTCAATTTGTTCAGGGTGGAATGAAGATTCCATTGAAATGGTCAAGTACAGAAAGAAAAATTTCTTCTCCTGTTTATGTTCGACCTCAAACCCCAAAACCACCTTTTGATTATATCGAGAAGGAGTTGTCTTTTAATTCCAAGGAAGGTGACCATGTGATTGAGCTTTCTGGAACCTTGGTTATGCCTAAGGGAGAAGGTCCTTTCCCATGCTTGATCATGATCAGCGGAAGCGGACCGCAGAATCGAAATGAGGAAATTATGGGGCATCAACCTTTTGCGATTATTGCAGATGATTTGGCCAAGAAAGGTTGGGCTACTTTTAGATATGATGACAGAGGTGTAGGAAATTCGAAAGGTAATTTTTCTATGGCTACAACCTTTGACTTTGTCATAGATGCCAACGCTGCTTGGATGGCGCTTCAGAAGGAAAAGAACTTGATTCCAGGAAAAATTGGATTATTGGGTCACAGTGAAGGAGGATTGGTGGCACCAATGGTAGCAGCCCAGAATCCTGGTATTTATTGTATCGTTTCACTTGCAGGTCCTGGCGTAACAGGTGCGGAGATTCTGTGTACGCAAACTGTAGACATTGATCGTGCTGAAGGAATGAAAGAGCCTGAAATTGCCAAGTCTCTTCAAACCAATAAGGATATTATTGCTTTGATTTCTTCTGATGCCGATTCAGTGAAAGTAGCCAAACAAATAAAGAAATATGTCTATAAAGAAAACAGTAATTTGAAAAAGGATATGCGTGAGGCAATGTTTATGTCCTACAACAATGCCATGAATAGCGCGTGGATGAAGACATTTGTCAAGGTTGACCCAATTTCTTATTGGCAAAAAGTACAATGTCCTACTTTGATTTTAAACGGAGACAAAGATTGGCAGGTTCGTTGGGATGTCAATGCCCATAAAATTGCCGAGGTACTTTTGAAGAATCAAGTGCCATTTGAAAAAGTGATATTGGCAGAGCACAATCATCTTTTTCAATATTCTGAATCTGGTAAGGTTTCTGAGTATGCAAAAATCGAAGAAAGCATTTCTCCTGAGACCTTGCAGACGATAAGAGAATGGTTAATCAAATTGCCTTGAAATCAGGCAGTCTGTCGTAATTTTGGAACTATATTGATCGAATAATGAGCGAAAAAATATTGATAATCGGCGCGTCGGGTCAGATCGGAATTGAACTGACTGAGAGATTGCGTGCACAGTGGGGAAATGAATCAGTTGTGGCTGCGGATGTGAAGCAGGGAAGTGAGGTGGAACCATCCTTATTGAATGGACCTTACGAAGTGTTGAACACTTTGGATAAGGACGCGTTGTTCTCGATTGTAAAAAAATATGGCATTACCCAAGTATATCAATTGGCTGCCTTGCTTTCGGCTACTGCTGAAAAGAATCCAGCTTTTGCATGGGAATTGAACATGAATGGTCTGTTCTATATTTTGGATTTGGCCAAAGAGAAACACATTCAAAAAATATATTGGCCAAGTTCGATCGCTGTTTTTGGACCGAGTACGCCAAAATGGAATACACCGCAGGATACGGTGATGGACCCCAATACAGTTTATGGTATCAGTAAATTGGCGGGAGAGCGTTGGTGTGATTACTACCACCAAAAGCATCAAGTAGATGTTCGCAGTATCCGATATCCAGGTTTGATTGGCTATAAGAGTGCTCCTGGCGGAGGAACAACGGATTATGCCGTTGACATATTCTACAAAGCGCTTCAAGATAAAAAGTACACATGTTTTTTAACTGGAGACACAGCGCTTCCCATGATGATGATGAGCGATGCGATTCAAGCTACGGTTCAATTGATGGAGGCTGATGCTTCGCGGTTGACTGTAGGAGGCGCATATAATTTGGCTGGAATGACTTTCACACCAGACGAATTGACGACTGAAATTCAAAAGCATATTCCTGAATTCACCATTGCATATCAACCCGATTTTAGACAGGCAATTGCCAACTCGTGGCCAAGCTCAATCGATGATGCTATTGCAGCACGTGATTGGGATTGGAAAGCAGAATACGACACCCCCAAGTTGGTGGCAAAAATGTTAGAAGAGATTAAAAAGAAGATTGGTTAAGATGACACGCGAACTTTATATCTATAATAGTTTAACCCGCAACAAGGATTTGTTTCAACCCATTAGTGCACCGCATGTGGGTTTATACGTTTGCGGTCCTACTGTTTATTCCAATGTTCATTTGGGTAACAGTAGAACTTTCATGTTCTTTGATGTTGTGTTTCGATACCTCACCCACTTGGGTTACAAAGTTCGATATGTCAGAAACATTACGGATGTAGGACACATCACTTCTCAATTTGATGAAGGTGTAGACCGCATTGGACAGCAAGCCAAATTGGAGCAATTGGAACCGATGGAAATTGTACAGAAGTACACCAATTATTTTCATGAGGTGATGCGCATTTTCAATAACCATGCGCCAAGTATCGAGCCTACGGCTACTGGTCATATGATTGAGCAAATAGAGATGATCAAGAAAATTCTGGATCAAGGATTTGCCTATGAAGTGAATGGTAGTATTTATTTCGATGTCCAAGCTTACCGTGCAAAGTATCCTTATGGCGAATTGAGTGGGCGCAATGTTGAGGAGTTGTATGAAAATACAAGAACATTGGATGGCCAAGATGAGAAAAGATTTTTTGCAGATTTTGCATTGTGGAAAGCGGCTTCTGCCGAGCATATCATGCGTTGGCCGTCACCTTGGGGTGAAGGTTTCCCAGGTTGGCACTTGGAATGTTCAGCCATGAGCACCAAATATTTGGGAGAGCAATTTGATATTCATGGTGGTGGTATGGATTTGAAATTCCCGCACCATGAATCGGAAATTGCGCAGAATACTGCATGCTGTGGAAAGGGCCCTGTGAATTATTGGATGCATGCCAATATGCTAACTGTCAATGGACAAAAAATGTCCAAGTCTTTGGGTAATTCATTCCTGCCACATGAGCTGTTTGCTGGTGATCATCCATTGTTGGAGAAAGGATATTCTCCACAAGTGGTTAGATTCTTTATGATGCAAGCACATTATCGCTCAACATTGGATTTTAGCAACGAGGCGCTGAGCGCAGCTGAAAAGGGATATGAGAGAATGATGTCGGCAGTAGAAGCAATTGATTCTTGTCCGATAGGAGCTGCTGGCGATGTCGATGTTATGGCACTGACAGAAAGATGTTACGCCGCAATGGGTGATGACTTTAATACGCCTATTTTGATTGCGGAATTGTTTGAGGCCGTGAGGGTTATTAATAGTTGTAAGAATGGGCAATTGACTTTATCACAGATCCAATTGGATGGATTGAAAAAGTTGATGCATGCGTTTTTGTTTGATGTATTGGGCATTGAAAAGCAAGCTGAAACTGGAAATTCAGAGCTTCCCAATCTAATGATGGACGCTGTTTTTGAAGTTAGAAAGGGATTGAAAGAGAATAAGGATTATGCAACTGCCGACATGTTGCGTGATGCTTTTGCGAAAAGAGATATTGCTATAAAGGACACCAAAGACGGTGGAGAATGGAAATATGAAAAGAAATAGAATAGTTGCCTTTGTACTATTGGCATTGATTGTTTTGTGGGCTGTGGTACAGTTTTTACCCAAGGGAAAAACAAAGCCCCAGACACCTGCAGAATCTGCAGAAGTAAAGTTGGTGGAACCACCACTTTTTAAAGTCGATTCGGCCATGCAATTTTTGCGTGCACAAGTGGAAATGGGGCCGCGTGTCCCCTTGAGTAAGGGTCACAATGTTTGCGGAGATTGGATCGTTGCCAAATGCAAGTCATATGGTGCTGAAATAACAGAGCAAAATACCAAAGTAACGAGTTGGGAAGGTAATGCTACGCCAGTACGAAATATCATTGCCCAATGGGGAAAAGACAAGAAGTCCAGGGTGATGTTAGCAGCTCACTGGGATACAAGATGGGTGGCTGATAAAGACCCCAAGAAAGAGAATCAAAAGAAGCCCATTGACGGAGCCAATGATGGTGCCAGTGGGGTAGCTGTTTTGTTAGAGTTGGCACGACTGATTCACGAGCGTCAACCTGAAGTGGGTGTTGATTTGGTCTTTTTTGACAACGAAGATCAAGGTGCTCCAGAGTGGTCAACGATGTCTCCGCAAGAATCCAATAAGACTTGGTGTCTGGGTTCTCAATATTGGGCGAACAATCCACATAATGTTGAGAATGTGCGTTACGGTATCTTGTTGGATATGGTGGGTGGAAAGAATGCGCGCTTCAATATGGAAGCTACATCCATGGCGGCGGCTGGCGATGTAATGGGTTGGGTTTGGAATCAGGCCAATCGTTTGGGTTATGGAGGATTATTTGTGAAAGAAGAAATTGGAGGTATTACCGATGATCACGTGTACATGAACCAAGCGGGAGTTCGCTCGATTGATATTGTGGACATGAGGCCGAGCACCATATCGATGGGCATGGGTGGTTTTGAATTTGGACATTTCCATCACGCATTGAGTGATAATTTGGAAAACATCGATCCTCAAGTCATAGAGGCTGTTGGTAAAGTCGTGGCAACGGCGTTGTACAACACCAAATAGACTTAAAAGAACTGTCTAATTTTTAGGATGGGCTTTAACCAGAGTGTATACCACTTGGGTTGAAGCCCATTTATTTTCCAGGATAATCGATCTTGTTGATTGGCTTTTATGCGTTGTTTCCAAGTGACATTGCTGGCACCACCGGTTTTCATCTGAATAATCACTTTGGGCCAATATGCTGCGCTGATGTTGTGCTTAAATAAAAACCGCAACATGATTTCATAATCAGCAGCGGATCCTTGATCGATGAGAAAATGTCCTTGTCGTTGGTAGATTTCTTTCCGAACAAAAAATGTGGGATGAGGAGGCATCCACCCCATCAAAAAATTGTCTCGATGGAATGATCCTGATTTCCAATTTCTCACAACTTTTCCTGTCGTACCATCTACATATTGTAAATCTGCATAAATGGAATCAGAATCCCCAATTTGTCTGACGATATCACTGATTACACTCGGGTATGCATAGGTGTCGTCGCTATTGAGAATGCCAATTAAATCACCTGTTGCGCGCTCGAGGCCCTTGTTCATCGCATCATAAATCCCCTTGTCTTTCTCAGAGACCAACACAGCTATTTTGGATTTGTATTTTTCAATAATATCCATTGTTCCATCCTGTGAGGCGCCATCTATGATGATGTACTCAATATTTGGGTAATCTTGGTGCATCACGGATCTAATTGTCGCTTCTAGCGTAGAAGCGCTGTTGTAACAAATGGTGATAATGCTAACCTTCATGGGAGATACTGAGTTGGGCAAGTTATGTGTAAATTTAACACATGCGAAAAATTTTATTTGGTTTTCTGATTTTGTTGAGTGGCTTGGCCCAAGCGCAATTGAAAAATTTTAAAGGCATGCAGATGCGTGCAATAGGACCAGCCGTTACGAGCGGACGTGTTACCGCAATTGATGTTAACCAACAGCAAGGCATCATGTACGTCGGTAGCGCTTCAGGCGGGTTGTGGAAGAGTGAGAGTTGGGGAACCAAGTGGACTCCTGTTTTTGATGATCAGCCTGTAATCAATATTGGTGCGGTTAAAGTTTCTCGCGCACATCCTGATATTGTTTGGGTAGGAACGGGCGAAGGAAATCCGAGAAATTCACAAAGCTCTGGAAGAGGAATTTTTCAAAGTCGCGATGCAGGTAAGACTTGGAAGTGCATGGGATTGGAAGAAACCAAAACCATACACAGGATTTGTATGGATGCCAGTGACAATGTGTATGCAGCCGCAATGGGCTCTGCATGGGGGCCCAATTCAGACAGAGGTGTATTTTATTACAATGTAAAAGATTCTAATTGGAAAAAGATATTGTATGTAAATGATTCTACAGGATGCGCGGATTTGGTAATGGATCCTTTGAATGATCAGAAATTATTTGCCGCAATGTGGCAGTATGAAAGGAAGCCTTGGAACTTTCATTCAGGAGGAAAAGGTTCTGGTTTGTATATGACTTTGGATGGTGGAATTAGTTGGAAAAGATTGGGAGAGAAAGAGGGACTTCCAAAGGGTAATTTGGGCCGTATAGGCATTGCCATTGCACCTTCCAATTCACGTGTGGTGTATGCCATGATCGAATCCAAAACCACTGCGCTATATAAGAGTACAGACGGAGGAGCGAGTTGGAACTTGGTAACAGACAAGGGTGTGGGAGATCGTCCATTTTACTATTCAGAATTTTATGTCGATCCTTCCAATGAGAATCATTTGATTTATTTGCATAGTATCGTTTCAGAGAGTATCGATGGTGGCAAGACTTGGTCCACCATGCTTCCGTATTATGGCGTACACCCGGATCATCACGCCTTTTGGTGGAATCCCAAAAATCCTTTCGAGATGTGGGAAGGAAATGACGGTGGTTTAAATGTCTCCCGCGATGGGGGTAAGAATTGGGAGTTCATTCCCAACCTTCCGTTGGGACAGTTTTATCACATCAACTATGATTTAACGATGCCGTACAATGTTTATGGGGGTCTACAGGACAACGGCACTTGGAAGGGACCTGCTTATGTATGGCACAGTGACGGAATCCTAGATAGCGATTGGCAGGAACTTTATTTTGGTGATGGTTTTGATGCGATTCCCGATGCATCCGAAGACAATTGGGTATATGTATTGTCGCAAGGTGGAAATTTGGCCAGAGTAAATTCTCAAACTGGGGAGGAGCAAAGTATTCAACCGGTTCATCCAGATGGTGTGCCATTGCGTTTCAATTGGAATACTGCGCTTAGTGATCAACCCAATGCAGATCCAGCGATCTATATCGGAAGTCAATTTGTACATTACTCCAAGAACCATGGTCAGACTTGGGAGATTATTTCTCCAGACTTAACCACCAACGATACATTGCGCCAGAAGGCATACAAGAGTGGTGGTTTAACGACGGATGCCACATCTGCAGAGAATTTTTGCACCATTTTGTGCATTGCTCCGCATCCCAATAACCAGCAAGAAATTTGGGTGGGCACGGATGATGGTCAGGTTCAAGTGACACGTGATCACGGAAAAACATGGACCAATGTAACAGCCAATATTAAGGGATTGCCCAAGAACGCTTGGATTCCTCAAATTGTACTTTCTACCAAAGTGAAAGATGAGATTTGGGTGGTGGCCAATAACTACCGACAGAATGATTGGAAGCCTTATTTGTTCCACTCCGCGGACGGAGGAAAGCATTGGAAGAATGTGGTAGAGAAGAGTCCGATGACAGGGCATTGTCTGAGTGTAGCGCAAGATGATGAGCAGCCCGACTTGATTTTTTGTGGTACAGAACACGGTTTGTTTGTATCAATGGATCACGGAGTTTCATGGGAAAAGTGGACGCATAATTATCCATCGGTACCTACGCAAGATTTGCGCATTCAGCCCACCGAAAGTGATCTGGTGATTGCCACTTTTGGAAGAGGTATTTACATTTTGGATGATATCAATCCATTGCGTGATGCTATTTTCAACCGCAAGAATAATATTGAGAAAAAATTGGTGGTATACCGTCCGCAACCTGGATTTTTGGTTTCTTACCGTCGTCATTTGGGACAACGTTTTCCGGGTGATCGTTACTACTCCGGGGATAATCGTGCGAGCGGAATAAAAGTACATTGCCAGGCTCAATTGCAGCCAGTTGTTGAAGGGAAGGACAAAGAAAAAATGAAGGTGTCTATTTTGTCTGGTAGCGATACCATACGTGTATTTGAGCAAGAGCCAGATTCATTTTTGACAACCATTCACTGGTATTTTGATACCAATGGATTTCAATATCCAACCAAAGGCAAACGAGAGAAATCCAAGTCGATTCCAGGTGGTGGATATCGCGTTGCGCCTGGTCGATACGAGATGCATATTTCCTACGGTGGCGAGAAAGTACATACCGATATCTGGGTAGAAGAGGATCCTCGAGTACCCTTTAATCAGGGTGTTTACAATGAGCAGAAGGGGCTATATAACAAGTGGAAAACGGTAATGTTGGATTTGGATAAAGAAGTAGAGAAGGTGAAAGAATCCAAGGAGCTCATGAATTGGTGTTTAGAGAGTATGAAGTATTTACCAGATAGCCTCCAGAAGCCTATCAAAGCTCTTTCCGATAGTATCAACAAATCATGGACTGTTCAGATGGACAAAGTGTTCATGAAAGATGGACTCAATGGTATTCAAGATGATAGTCGGGTGATCAGTGGAAGATGGTGGACACCATACGCGTTGTTGAGTACGGAAATGGAATTTCCAGGAACAAATGCGGTTAATGGAATTCAATTGCTGGATGATGATGTACAGAAATGGAAGCGTGAGAATGAAGAAATATGGAATGACGAATGGAGAAAATTCATCTCACAAGTCTCGCCATATGTTCATCTACCTGAAAAATGGAAATCTTAAAAGGTATGTAACCAAGCCAAGCTGAGCGTAGAATTGTAATTTCCACCTTCGTAGAAACTGTATTGGTTGGTTTGAGCAGGATTGTCTCGGATGGGTAGTATGCTTTGACCGAAATCTATGATCAATCCGTTGTTGTCATTCAAAACAAACTGTACGCCGCATTGCGCACCTAGATCCCAACTGTTGAATCCCGGCTGTCCACCGTACTCTGTTATGGAATAAACCAATTTATTGGCCATTACACTTTGATGAATCAGGTAACCGGCATACAATCCACCGTGAAATTGCAGTCTATTGCTGTAACTGTAATGCCAATTGATTGGAATTTGAATGTAATGCAATCGATAAGCAAACGTGGTGTGATTGATGGTATCGATTGGAGCCCTACTTCCCTTGCTCATGTATTCCATCCCAAGGGAAACACTGCTGCGTTCATTGATGGTAGCACGCACTTGAGCGCCTGCTACTGCGCCAAACTTGTCAAATCCACCTAAACCGTCACCGCTCATCTGACTGGTCATGGGGCCAAATTTGAGACCCATTTTAAAACGCTGTGGAGCCGGTTCTTCTTGCGCATGAATCCGTGCGCTAGTTGCATGGAAAACAAAAAGCAGGATGCTTAACTTAATCCAATTCATATTCGGACGAATTGATTACTGCGTTGGTCGTTTGATCAATCAAATAAGCAACCACCGTCATGTTTTCACCTTTCCAATTGGTGGGCAATGGATAAGTAAAACTCTGCGAAAAAATATCACCTTGCTTAGGTTCGTCAGCAACAAAATTCCCCATTGCTTGCGTAACTGCATCTCTCAAAACATGTTTGTGCTCATACTCCAAAATTTCAGATGGCGTTTGGTCATAATCTTCTTGAGCACTGATGATGTGTGATTCAACAAGCAAGACCACAAGTGCGTATTGATTACTTAAATTTTCATGAAATTGTGATGCTGCATGAATATTGATTACGTTGTCCTCAGCAACAAAATCTGCTTGGAGTTGAATACCGGCTTTTGGGGTTTCATTTTTAGCGGATTGAATGATATCTATCCACGAATTGGGATTGTCGGCATCAAGCCAAACGAAATTTGAAATTCCACCTTGACGATCAATTCGTGCGCAAGGATTGAAACCTCCTTGTAATTGGCCCCAATACAAATTGCTCACTGCGTTTCTGTAGTCCGTATCAAATGGCGGAGCGCCGACTTGTGCCAATGAACCAGCATGAATGGAAACTGTAACCATTCGCTCGCCAAGGACGCTGTCCAATTCGTTTACCAATTTGGTCGACTTGGGGCAAAAGCCGCACAGGTGACCGGTGAATTCTTCAACCAATACATTTTTGGTCATGCCTTCTTCGAAGTTGAAAGTAGGCGCGGGACCATATTTTTCATCCATGTAACGGTACTTGACGTATGTATATGGATTTTCTAGTTGATCACATCCACTCCAAAGAAGGGCTGCAGTGACTATGGTAAAAAATATTTTTCTCATGATTAAAAGCTGCTGGTGATACTGATTTCAAAACCGTTGGTTGCAGGTACTGCGCGACATACACCGCCGATGCAGAATACGCCTTCACGTCTTTTACCATATCCCAAAGTGATGCGATGTGGTCCATTGATGTATCCAACTGTACCAAACAAGTAGTTGATTTTTCTTTCCTCGAT
>JBDLUK010000030.1:0-4833 GCA_039805365.1 Bacteroidota bacterium
TCATTTTTTTCTTCTTGCGAAGAGCTCGGATACCCGCTCCAACTGAAGCCAAGTATGCCTTTTCGTTAAATTTTTGTGCCATTTTTGTTTTTTGTTTTCGGTTACAATAAACAAATGTACAAAAATTTTCTTAAACAACAAATCAGTGCTCCCAGCGATCAACGGCTACTGTTGCAACCGCATTGCCAATCACATTGGTTGCTGAACGTCCCATATCCAACAAATGGTCGACGCCCAAAAGCAAAACCAAACCTGCTTCAGGAATACCAAATGCAGATATCGTTCCTGCGATAACGACCAACGAAGCCCTTGGCACACCTGCAATTCCTTTACTCGTTATCATTAAAGTCAATAGCATTGTTACTTGATCTCCAACTGACAACTCAATGCCGTATGCTTGTGCGATAAACAAACTCGCAAAAGTCATGTACATCATACTTCCATCTAAATTGAACGAATATCCCAATGGTAAAACAAAACTGACAATGCGGTTGCGACATCCAAATCTTTCCAATTGTTCAAGCATTTTTGGATAAGCGCTTTCACTGGAAGCGGTAGAAAATGCCAATAACAAAGGTTGTTTTAAATGATTAACAAAGGTGGTTGTTCTCTGGCGCAACATCAACCAAGCGACAAACAATAAAATCACCCAGAGCAAAATGAGTCCCAGATAAAACTCGCCGATAAACGTGGCATAAGTGGCCAAAACACCCATTCCTTTTTTGGCAATGATTGTTGTGATGGCAGAGAAAACCGCAAATGGCGCAACATACATAACAAAAGTTGTCACCTTTAACATCACGTGTCCAATGGCGTCCATCGCCTTGATAAGGCCATCCGCCTTATCACCCATAGCGGCAGCGCCTACTCCAAAAAGCAAAGCAAAAATGACTATTTGTAAAATCTCATTCTTGGCCATCGCATCGATTAAGCTGGTTGGAAAAATATGCGTGATAAATCCTTTCAATGTAATCGCGGCATGCTCCAAGCCTATACCCGCAGCGCCATCTGGCATTTCCAATTCCAACATTTTTCCAGGTTGAAATAAATTCACCAAAACAGCACCAAGCGCCAACGATACCAATGACGCTGTCATAAACCACAACAGTGTTTTTCCGCCTATTCGACCAACAGCCTTTAAATCGCCCAACTTGGCCACTCCCGCTACCAAAGTAGCAAAGACCAATGGGGCAATAATCATCTTGATCAATCGAAGAAAAACCTCTGTAAAAATGCTGAATATCTCAAGGATTTTTTCTAACGTGGGATGCATCTTAGACTCACGATTGGCCGCCTTAACCACTTGCTCAGAAAGACTACTCGCTCCCTTGGCCTGGGCTACTTTTAATGCCGCACTGTACTTCTCTTCGTCCGTCAATAAAGTGTCTGAAGCAATCGCCTTCAATTGGGCATCACTGCCAAGGGTAGACTTGTTTTCCAAAACTGGAGCCATCTTGCTCCATGCCTCTACTTTAGTCAAGGACGGAGATGCAGGAAATTGAATATTCAACCATGCACCTATTCCTATACCCAATATCAAAGCAATGAAAATCCATTGCGTTAGATTTAATTTCTTCATGTCCGTAGTTTAACCCTACGAATATAAATCAATACGCGCGCTCGTTGCGTCCTTCCATGTAATTGATGAAGGCTTGATTCACAACTTTGTTACCGCCTGGAGTTGGATAATTCCCTGTAAAATACCAATCTCCCTGATGATTGGGACAAGCATGATGCAAGCCGTCAATTGTTTGGTAAATGATTTTTACACGTGCCTGAATGTCAATGGGTGTAAGCAACTCAGCTATTTTATCATTGATCTCTTCAACGGTGAACGTTTCATAAACTTCCTTCACGTAATTTTTAACCTGCTCTTTGGGAAGTTGAATTTGCTCTTTGCACTTTTGGTAAACCAAATCCAAAACAGAGGTTGTTCCTCTCTCTTTGTGCAATGCTACACAAGCTTGGAAAGCAATGAAATCGCCCATTTTCGCCATGTCGATGCCATAGCAGTCTGGGAAACGAATTTGAGGAGCGGACGAAACGATGATGATGGTCTTTGGATGCAAACGATCCAATATTCTCAAGATAGATTTCTTCAAAGTAGTTCCTCTCACAATGGAGTCATCAATCACAACCAAATGGTCTTGATGAGGAATGACTGCACCATGCGTAATATCGTAAACGGAAGAAACCATCTCATCTCGCGCAGAATCTTGCGTAATAAAAGTTCTCAACTTTACATCCTTCAAGGCAATTTTCTCAATGCGCGTACGCGTCAAAATAATTTTCTCAATTTGCTCTGGTGTAATGGCGTTACCCAACTTGGTCAACTCTTCAATTTTCTTTCTATTGGCCGCATCCTCAAGTTCCTTGATCATGCCATAAAAAGCAGTCTCCGCTGTATTGGGAATGAAAGAGAAAACAGTGTTGTCCAATTCGTGGTTCACCGCTTTTAAAATGGCGGGTACAACATTTCTTCCCAATTGCTGACGCTCGAAATAAATGTCCTTGTCGTTGCCCTTTGAAAAATAAATTCGCTCAAAAGAACAAGGTGCTGTTTTCTCGGAAACTCTAATTTCCTTTAAGCTTGTTTGACCATCTTTCTTGATGATCAGAGCTTGACCCGCAGGAATCTCTTGAATTTGTTCGGCTTGCACATGAAAGGCGCTCTGAATCGGCGTTCGCTCACTTGCTACCACCACCACTTCATCATCTTCAAAGAAAAATGCCGGACGAATACCATTGGGGTCGCGAACTACAAAAGCATCACCGTGACCGAACATACCCGCCATCGCATAACCTCCATCCCACTCACGTGATGCGCGAGACAAGACACGCTGTACATCCAAATGCTTGGCGATCAATTCTGAAATCTGAACATTGGAATATCCTTGTGCTTTGAATCTCTCAAATAAAACTTGGTTCTCTTCATCCAAAAAGTGACCAATTTTCTCCATCGCAGTAACCGTATCAGCCTTCTCTTTGGGATGCTGACCCAATTCTACCAACAATGAAAAAAGCTCATCCACATTGGTCAAATTAAAATTACCTGCCAAAACCAGATTCCTGGTCATCCAGTTGTTCTGACGCAAAAAGGGATGACAATTTTCAATGCTATTTCCCCCAAATGTGCCGTAACGCAAATGGCCCAGAAATACCTCCCCGGTAAACGCAAAATGTTCCTTCAAGTATTCACTATCCATCAACTTTTCAGGCTCGGATTTCTCCAATTCACTGAATCTCGACATCACCTTGGCAAACACATCCCGAATGGGCTGTGAATCATTGCTTCTGATTCTGCTGATGTATTTTTTTCCAGGTTCAATGTCCAATTTAATATTGGCCATTCCAGCACCATCTTGCCCACGATGGTGTTGCTTTTGCATTAACAAATACATTTTGTTAAGGCCGTAAAAAGCGGTTCCGTATTTATCGGTGTAAAACTGAAGTGGTTTCTTCAATCTCAGCAGGGCTATTCCGCACTCGTGCTTGATCGCGTCACTCATAGGGAGTGTCAAATTTTGTGTCGCAAAGATAGTTTTTTAAATGCCTTGAAAAAAAATATTCTTTTCACTTATGAAATTCAATTCAGGCCTGCATCTAACTAAAAAAACAAATATGAAAACTTACTTAACCCTCGTCCTTTGCCTCGTTCTAGGAACCAGCTGGACACAAAATACAGGAAGCATCATGGGAACCGTATTTGAAAAAGAAACAAAAAATACCATCCCCGGGGCGGTGATCACGGTAGAAAATAGTTTGGGTGTGACGGGATACGGCATGCACACAGATATTGATGGGCGTTACAGAATCAACGGCGTAGAACCCGGAATCTACAATGTGCGATTCAAGTTTGTTGGAAAAAATGAGCACTTAAAAACGCAAGTACAAGTTACTCCTGAAAAAATCACTTTCGTGGATGCAGAATTACAAGAGGAGTCTAAATTTGGCAAAACCTTGGTCATCGAAGAGCAAAAAATTCCATTGATCGATAAAAATGGGGGAACCTTGATCACACTAACCTCCAAAGAGATGACACATCTTCCATCTGCGCATGGTGGAAACATTAAGAACATCGTCGCGGGAATGATTTCCGATGTAAAAACTGGAGATCGCGGAGAAGAACTCTATTTTCGCGGTAGCAGGGCTGGAAGCGTTGTATATTATATCGATGGAGTGAAGGTTAGGGAGAATGTTCCAAACATTCCTTCATCAGGAATCGCGTCTATCTCTGTTTACACTGGAGGAATGCCCGCTGTATATGGCGATAGTACAGGAGGTGTTGTAGTCATTAATACCAAAAGCTACATTCAAGAATTTTACAACAAGCTAAACAAATAGATTGAATAGAAAAACAACATACGACAACATTTGGGAAAGGATCCAATCAGATCCTTCAAGCCCAAACATGGGCCTATTGTACCAACAATGGGCCCATATTGTCTATGCTGTAGCTCTTAAATATCTCAAGAACAAAGAAGACGCCAACGATGTCGTTTCTGAAATTTTCGAGAAATTACTTCATCACTTTCCAGAGGAAAAAATCGAAAATGGTCCCGCTTGGCTGCACAGTGTCACCAAGTTTCATTGCTTGATGCGTCTCAGAAAAGACAATGCACAATTCAGACAATTGACCAGCAATCCCTGGGAGGAAGACGGCGTGGATCAACTAGAACCACAACTCATGGCCATGGAGAAAGCTTTGCTTCAAATTCCAGAAAAACAAAGAACATGCATCGTGCATTTCTTCCTTCTGAACAAAAGCTATCAAGCCATTTCCGACGAATTGGGATTGTCCTTTAATGAAATAAAATCAAACATCCAAAACGG
>JBDLUK010000031.1:0-5820 GCA_039805365.1 Bacteroidota bacterium
GGCGAATCCATTTGCCGCATTCTGAATCTCGATCGACTGTGGGCGGAGATTTCTCTATTTGACAATCAAAACGCTCAAAGTATTCTTGGTAATAACGCGGAAGTTGAAGATGCTGCCCACAACAAAGCCATCGGAAAAATTATTCAAGTCGATGGACAGGTATCTCCAGTGGACCACGCAATTCATGCATGGATCGAAATTCAAAATCCCAATAAAAATTGGAAACCCGGACAAGCCATCACTGCGCATGTTGCTTCAACATCCATCAAAGCCATTCAGATTCCCAAAACAGCGGTTGTAAATTTTGAAAACAAAGACTACGTCTTTCAAGTCAAAAATGGAAACAACTTCACGCTAATCGAAATACAGAAGGTACATGAAGAGGGGGATATCATTTGGGTTAACGCGCAATTGAGCGATTCACCTATCATTACAGAAGGATCGTACTATGCCCTTCAAGCGATGAAAAACCAAGGCGAATAGATCCCTTGAATAAACGAATTTTATGAATTCTAATGGATGTAACGCGTTATTTTTGCGTTATGTCCATTAGAATTTTTCTTTTCACACTTCTACTCTTCTTTGGTTGGAATAACGCCCAAGCTGCATGGCTGCTCGGAACCGTGAAAGATATCAAGGGAACAACCATACCTGGAGTTTGGGTGGGTATTGAAAATAAAAGTCAAAGAGCCATCACTGATGTCAATGGTAAATTTGAATTTAAACTTACCAATGGCAAATATGTGATACAGTTGAGATGTATTGGTTACATGCCATTTTCGAAAGAAGTCATTATTCAAAATAGTGACCAAACCATTGAGCTCACGATCATCGAAGAAGCCAATGAATTAAGTAGTCTTTTGATTTCATCCGACCGCAGCGATTTTGCCAAGTATCTCATGGATAAAGCCAAAGAACGATATCTTTTGAATACAATCGCAGATAGTGTCTTGGTATTGAATGGGTATCAGAAAAGCAGTGTTCAGGGACAAGCCATACAACCCAAAGGTGAAGATGAGCAACAGGATTCATCCAAGGTTGAAGCTGAACAGGAATTGGGAATCGATGTTGACACAACCAAATGGGAAAAATGGTGGCGAAAAAAATGTCCTTGGATATACAAACGCAAAGACAGAATCAACAATGAAAAGCGAAATAGTGCTGCGTACAAGTTTTTAAAAGATTCCATTCCAGAATTTAAGCAGCAGCATTTGATGGAAAACTATGCCGAACATCAGTTTCCAATAGGCAAAGACCATTACGAAATTGTAGAGGCCGAAGAGAATTACAAACCCTATCGTCCTTTTTATCCAGGAGGTCAAATTTCCATTGGGGGAAATATTGATTATGGCGACAACTTCATTTACAATGATCGTGACACTTGGTCAGATCCGCATGTATTTGAGACCCATACAGCCTTTGAAGAATTTGATATTTTAAAACACCATCTTCGTGTGGAAGGTGTTAGTTCCAAACTCATCGTCTCTCCTTTTTCAGACCTTGGACATGCCACCTACGAATACAACATCAGCAGTTACGAGGAAAAAAAAGGTGGAAATGTGTATTGTATTCAAATTCAACCACGTTTTAAAAGAGAAGCCCTCATTCAAGGCTCCATTTGGATTCAAGACTCCACTTTTAGAATTGAAAAAATAGAATATAATTTTACTCCTCGCGCATTAAACTTCTATCAAGAGTTCAATTTTGAGCAAGAGTTTGGTGACTGGAAAAATACTCAATTCGCCAAAAGCAGAATCGTCGACTACCAAATCAAAGAAGGCAAAGACTCGATTCATGGTAGCACAGCAATTTACTTTTCATCTCCTCGATGGATGCTAAAATCACAATCGAAGAGCAGCAAAGAAATGCAAACCTACCTGGACAATTATGACAACAAGGACCAGGCATACTGGAATGCGATGAGACCAATTCCCTTGGATTCTTTGGAAAATCAATACGCACATTTCTGTGATTCCGTCCAAACCAAATACAACAGTACCCGTTACATGACCATTCGGGATTCGCTGTACAACAAGATTACTTTTTGGGATGTAACCCTGAGTGGAGTTGGAATTCAAAATTCTTTCAAAAAAGAAAAATTCTTTTTCAATCCACTCTTGGCCAATTACGACTTCCTGGGAGTTGGCGGAATTCGACCTAAACTAAACGGTACATACAGCAAGGAGTTTGAAAGTGGTCGGACATTATTCTTAGCGCCCAATCTTAGTTACGGATTCCAGAACAATGATATTCGCGGAAGCATGAGGATTGGCATTGGATACAATCCCAATAAATTCATGCGTACGGACATAACGATTCAAGACGACTACGCTCCATTGAATCGCACACCTTCTTTAGGAACTGTTTTGGCGAGAAGTAACTATATCCGTTCAACTGGAGGAGGCATCGATCACACCATGCAAATTATTCCTGCTCTTTTTGGAAGAGTATCTATTTACTACAACACACAACGCTCATTGGACGGGATAAAATTGGAGGATTGGACCAATCAGTTGTATGGAGATTACAACCAACCTGTATCCTTTGAAGGCTATACCCGTCTTGACTTACGATTGAGATTTGAATATCGCCTCGGTCAAAAATACTATTCCAAAAAAGGACGCATTTATTACTTACCCAACAAAAACCCATATGTTATTTTTGAGTACTTCCAAGGCATCCCAGGAGTATTCAACTCAACGATTGACTACCAAAAAATCAGATTCAGTATTGAGCAGAACTTCAGCATTCCGGTCATAGGTGATGGATTTTGGAATTTTGAAACGGGGCAATTCTTAGGAAAAAAGAACATCAACATTGGTGAGTTCTACTATTTCCGAGGCTCGGATACTGGTCTCTTTTCTAACCCCAGTTTATCACTACAATTGTTAGGTCCTCAATTAAGTTCAAATTCAAGTTATTTACGAGGCAGCTATTTTCATCATTTCAATGGATTGTTGACCAATAAAATCCCATTAATCAATCGACTTAAAATAACAGAAGCTGCAGGAACCGCCATGCTCGCTATTCCGGACAAAGGTGTTTGGCATCAAGAATTGTACATTGGAGCCGAAAGAATATTTAAAATTCAAAAACAACTTTTCCGATTTGGAATTTATGCCTGCACTGCGGACAATAATTTTTCAAAAGCCACGGTTCAATACAAATTCGGGCTCGCTTATTTCAACACTTACAGCAAGCGATTCAATTTTTAATTGGCAATAAAGTCATTGATGGCTTGGGCTTTCATTCTTATATTGCGACAAAGATTTGAATATGCTTAAACTTCGTTTGACTCTGGTGAGCTTCCTGCAATTTTTTATTTGGGGAAGTTGGTTGATCACCATTGGTGCTTTTTGGTTCAAGACCAAAGCTTGGGGACCTGATCAATTTGGGGTTATCTTCTCTACCATGGGAATCTCAGCGTTGTTTATGCCCGCCATTGCGGGAATTCTGTCCGATCGATTTATCAATGCCGAGAAACTGTATGGTATTCTGCACATTCTTGGAGGCATTGGTTTGTTTTTCGTTCCAGCCGCTCAAACTCCAGATGATATGTTTTGGAGAATTTTGATTACCATGATTTTTTACATGCCCACCATCAGCATGTCCAATACCGTGATGTACGCGATACTCAGCAGACAAGAAGGCGTTGATGTGGTCAAAGTATTTCCGCCCATACGTGTTTGGGGTACTGTTGGATTTATCGTAGCCCTTTGGATTGTCAGTTTATCTGGTCATGAGAAAGATGCCTTTCAATTTTACTTGGGTGGCGTTTCATCGTTGTTTCTAGGTGTTTATGCATTCACCCTTCCTGCCTGTCCCCCATTGGGAAAAGATTTAGAAAGAAAGAATTGGATTCAAGCTTTGGGACTGAATGCCTTCTCAATGTTCAAAGACTACCGCTATGCGGTTTTCTTTGTGTTTGCACTTTTACTCGGTGCAGCATTGCAATTGACCAATGCTTATGGCGATGTCTTTTTGCATGATTTCGATTCAAATCCACTTTTTGTAGACACACTTACTGTAAAATATCCAGCCATTGTCTCGTCTTTGGCGCAGGTGTCAGAGACGTTGTTCATTTTGGCCATCCCATTTTTCATGAAGCGATTTGGTATCAAACAAGTGATGTTGATGAGCATGATAGCTTGGGTATTGCGATTTGGATTGTTTGCTTTTGGTGATCCTGGAGATGGTTTGTGGATGATTTTGTTGTCTTGTATCATCTACGGAATGGCATTCGACTTTTTCAATATTTCTGGATCTTTGTTTATCGAGAAAAGTGTGGAGCCCAGTATACGTGCAAGCGCTCAAGGATTGTTCACCATGATGGTCAATGGTGTTGGAGCGGTATTGGGGTCAAGGGTCAGCGGATGGTTGATTGAGGAATATTTTACCCGATATGAAACCAATGCAGCAGGAGTTTCTATACCCCATTTGGATTGGCACGGCATCTGGCTCAGTTTTGCCGGATATGCCTTGGTGATCGCGGTACTCTTTGTATTCTTGTTCAAAGAAAAAAAGGTGGCTCATTGAGCCACCTTTTTTAATTGATTTAAATATTACTTCTGAAAAACCACATCAGATTCAGGCACCCTGAATCTCTCGCCATAAATTCCTTCAGGAATTCTTTTGCCGCAAGTGATTACCATATTCACTTCCGCTTTGCTCGGCAGGTTTAAAAAACGTTTCAAACGTACGCTATCAAATCCCTCTACTGGGCAGGTATCATGACCTTCCGCCACCATGGATAGCATGAACGTTTGGGCAGCCAATGCTGCAGATTTATGCACCACAACACGAATGTCGCTACCGGTTACTTCTCTAACCATTGGTTTCTTCCATCCCACATATGTTACATATATTTTTTTGATCAAACCTCTGATGCCCAAAAAATCATTGTTGTACAATTTGGGGACAAGGCTGCCGTAATAGGCCAAAGCACTTTGACCTCTAAAACCAGGACGATCACCGTGCACACGCTTCACATTTTCTTGATTGGCATCGGCACGTTTGCGCCAAAGATCAGGACGAGCAACCACTACAATCGCCTCTTTTGCGGTTGCAGTCGTATTCTGTCCCATGCAAATGGTAGAAAGTTCAGCCAAATCTTCAGACTTTGAAACACGATAAAACTCCCACAACTGCATATTGCTACTACTTGGAGCGAGCTGCGCACGCTTCAGACTCTTGGTAACAGCCTCAGTATTATAATCTGACTCATGAAACTTGCGCACTGCACGACGCGTGTTGACGATAGTTTCAAAGGATTCTGATAGTGACATAATTGAAAATTTGGACAGCGAAGGTAGATGGAAAATGGGTGAACAAAATTAATGTAGATTAATAATTCAAGATGAAGTCAGGGCCTAGTACAGGAATCTTAGCACTCTTGAAATCCTTGATATTTCGGGTAACCAAGCCACTGATATTCTTAACGACATAGGCACATTCCAACTGAATAGCGTCTTCTACATCGCTTATACTTGATCGGAAAGCCTTTTTGAGCATCTCATCCTCCACTGCAATCACCTCACAGCAATCCATTAATGCAGCCATAGCCATACGCAGCTGTTTTTCTTCGGTGTATTTCCGCAGAATATAATAAGTAGTGGCAATTGAGTGAGACGATAAATAAAGTTGAACACGACCTTCATCTGCGGCCTGGAAAATGGACAATGCATGGTGCGAGAAAGGCTCACGACAAGCCAAATAATCCACCACGATATTGGTATCGATGAAAAACTTTTTCATGCGTGTTTGTTCTGAAAATATTCCCTAGCGGCCTTTTTCTCATCAAAATCTTTGGGCAGTTTAGCA
>JBDLUK010000032.1:0-15001 GCA_039805365.1 Bacteroidota bacterium
GGAATCAAATGGTGATTGATGTGTGGTTTTTGACCCGCAATGATTTCAGCTACGTACACGCCTTCTTCTTCTGCTTTGTGCGCGAGCATAGCGCCTTTCACTACATCCCCGATGGCGTAAATGTGGGGTTGAGAAGTTTGTAAGTGATCATTGGTGATTACTCTGCCTCTTTCGTCCAAACTTACTCCAGCTTTTTCAGCGTTTAATCCTTCTGTGTATGCTTTGCGACCTACAGAAACCAAGGTATAATCGCCTTCTAAAGTCAATTCTTCTCCTTTGGCGTTGTCTGCTTTTACAATCACCTTCTTGCCTTTGCTTTCAACGGATTTTACTTTGTGTGACAAGTAAAACTCAAATCCCAATTTGGCCAAAGACTTTTGCAATTCTTTGCCCAATGATTTATCCATGGTTGGGATGATGCCATCCATAAATTCAACCACGCTTACTTTGGCTCCCAATCGTGCATAAACACTGCCCAATTCCAAACCAATAACTCCACCACCAATGATGATCAAATGCTTGGGAACCTCAGTCATTTCCAAAGCTTCTGTACTTGTGATGATACGCTTTTTATCGATATTGATAAAAGGCAATGTTGCGGGCTTAGATCCGGTAGCAATTACAAAATTTTTACCGCTGATGGTTACTGTTTCTTTTTCACCAGCTACGGACAAAGTGTGTGCATCAACAAAACTTCCAACACCTTGAATAACGGTGATTTTGTTTTTCTTCATCAAGAATTGAATTCCCTTGACGGTATCGGAAACCACACCCGCTTTGCGTGTGATCATTTGCTTGATGTTGATTTTTGGCGCAGTGGCCAACTCAATTCCATGCTCATTAAATTGATGAACCGCTTGGTGATAGTGCTCCGAAGAGTCCAACAAGGCTTTAGAAGGAATACATCCAACATTTAAACAAGTTCCACCGAGGCTGTTGTATTTTTCAACTAAGGCCACGCTCATTCCCAATTGGGCACAACGAATGGCACTTACATATCCACCAGGTCCCGATCCAATAATGACAACATCAAACTGACTCATGATTCAAATTTTTGACAAAAGTAGGAACATCAGTAAGTAATTAACAAGTGGGAATGGACAAAGAATCGAATACAAATATCAAATTGCTTGTAAAAAGTTTAACTTTCAACCATGATTATGATTTTTGACATCGTCATTTTTCTATTGCTTGGTTTATCAGCTTGGCGCGGGTGGAAAAATGGTTTCATCATGGAGATATTTTATCTGTTGTTCATTTTTGTTTCCTTGTATTTGGCCATTCATTTTTCGGATTGGATTGCAGAGAAATGGGGAGGACCACAACCCAACGGAACCGGTCTCAAGACATTTTTGCTTTGTTTGATTGGAATCGCTGTGACATTATTTTTTGTGGCCAAGTTGGCCGGAGCCGCTATCAAAGCTGGCGGAGGGGGAAATGTAAACTCGTTTGCGGGCTTGTTTTTTTCGGTTTTAAAAACATTGTTGGTCTTGAGTGTTTTGTTGGTCGCGGGGGAAAAGATCAATGGTAAAGTTCAATGGATGCCAAGAGAACAGCGAGAGCAATCTTGGACCTACGATCCCATTTATCAGTTTTCATTTGTTGTCCTTCCAGTGATTGAACAGAGTGCACTTTATCACAATGGCGTGCAAAGAGTGAAAGATGAATTGGAGTTGAACGAAGACCAACCATAGGGAAATAAAAAATCCTCCCGAAGGAGGATTTTAGAGGTCCCGAGCGGATTCGAACCGCTGTACAAGCTTTTGCAGAGCTCTGCCTAGCCGCTCGGCCACAGGACCCAAGCGGTGGCAAATATAAGACGGAACATCGAAAGAACAAACAACTTAATTTTGTAAAAAAATATTTATGAATAATCGCGTTTACATTATCCTCATCAGCATCTTGGCTGCACTGTCATTGTTCTTGGGTTACATGTTGTATTCAACGAAAAAAGAACTGACGGAGAGAATCGTATACATTGACAAGGAGAACGGAACATTGATCGATGAACGTGATGGATTGCAAATGGAATTGGAGCAGATGCAGCAGACCTTTCAAGGCATGGAGACGGACAATGCACAAATGAAAGATAGCATTCAATGGCAGGCGCAGCGCATAGGTTCATTGCTTCAAGCTGCACGGAACAAAGATTTTGATATTTCAAAATTGCGTGATGAAACGGCAACATTGCGCCGCATCATGAAAGGATATATTCATGATATTGACTCCTTGCAACGCATGAATGATCGCTTGATTGTAGAAAAAGAAAGTGAAACCAATCGAGCCAATCATGCAGAATCTCAGTCCAAACAATTGGCCAACGAGTTGACGTCAACACAAGAGTTGGTTACCAAAGGATCTGTACTTTCTGCTGCAGGATTTTCAAACCGCGGAATCAAGGAGAAATCAAGAGGGGGTGAAAAGGATGTAGAACGCGCTTCTCAAGCCGAGCAATTAAAATCTTGTTTTACCATTCGCCAAAATACAATTGTAAAAGCAGGTACAAGAAAAGTATACATGCGTGTTGAGGGACCTGGTGGAAGTGTTGTTGGCAATGCTGGAAACATCACAGTGGACGGCGCGCCATTGGCTTACAGCGCGATGCGTGAGATTGATTATCAAAACCAAGATACCGACGTTTGTATTTATTGCAACGCCAATGGAAGCTTGTCAAAAGGAACCTATAAAATCTTCATTTACGAAGGCGGAAAGAAAATAGGACAATCGGAATTGGTGTTTTCAAGATAGTCGTTCAGTGCGCATTGATTTGGTTTATCTTTGCGACCTATTCATTTGAAAAAAAATTACTCATGGGTAAATTAGGAGCTACAGAGATTATTCTCATTATCGCGGTGTTGTTGTTGTTTTTTGGAGGTAAAAAAATTCCAGAATTGATGCGTGGTCTAGGAAAGGGGATGAAGGAATTTAAAGACGCAAGCAAAGGCGAATCTTCAGACAACAAGCCAGAGAAATTATAATGACCCCACGTTATTCTTCCGTAACCGAGATTCAAAAGGATTTGGGTAGTGGTGCTATAACCCTGCCTGAATTGGTGCGTTATTATCTTCAGCAAATAGAAAGCAAAAAGCATTTGAACGCTTTTGTAGAAGTTTTTGCTGATGAAGCCATTCAACGAGCGGAAGAGTTGCAAAAAAAATGGGAGAGTGGTCAATGCGGAAAGTTGATGGGAATGGTAGTTGGTTTGAAAGACAACTTGTGCTACAAGGACCATCAAGTAACAGCCTCTTCCAAGATTTTAGAAGGATTTACTTCTTTGTATACCAGCACTGCCGTTCAGCGGTTATTGGATGAGGATGCCATTATAATTGGAAGACTGAGTTGTGATGAATTCGCGATGGGTTCTTCCAATGAGAAATCAGTCTATGGCCCTGTGTTGAATCCAGTCAATGAAAAATGTGTTCCAGGCGGTTCTTCAGGTGGATCAGCGGCAGCCGTTGCTGCAGATTTGTGTTTGGCCACTTTGGGAAGTGATACCGGAGGAAGTATTCGTCAACCCGCTGCATATACTAATATTGTGGGATTAAAGCCAACATACGGAAGAGTTTCAAGATATGGTTTGATTGCTTATGCAAGCAGTTTTGATCAGATTGGACCATTGACCCATGATGTTGATGATGCCTTTTTGATGTTGGAAGTGATGTCGGGTCCGGATGGAATGGACGGAACATTGTTTACCGAACATTACAAGAAAGCGAATTTGAACCCAACACCCTTGAAAATAGCGGTTTTAAAAGATTGCTTGCATCGTGAAGGGTTGAATGTGGAAATTAAGAATAGGTTTTTAAATCTTATAGAAAAGTTAAAGCAAGAAGGTCATACGGTTGAAGAGGTTAATTTTCCATTCGTGGATCAATTGGTTCCAACCTATTATGTTTTAACGACTGCAGAAGCATCATCTAATTTATCCAGATTTGATGGTATTCACTACGGTTACCGCGCCAAGGATGCCAAAGGCATTGAGGCAACATACAAGCAAAGTAGGACGGAAGGATTTGGTACAGAAGTGAAGCGAAGAATCATGTTGGGAACGTTTGTATTGAGCTCTGGTTATTATGATGCTTATTACAGCCGCGCTCAAAAGGTGAGACGAGTGATACAGAACAAGACCAACGAAATACTTGGGCAGTTTGACGTGATTATTACCCCAACAACAGCCGATACGGCTTTTGAAATGGGAAAAAAATCTGCTGATCCGATTGCGATGTATTTGGAAGATATCTTTACTGTTCAAGCCAATATCACCGGTCATCCAGCCATCTCAATTCCATTGGGAAAGAAAGATAACGGAATGCCATTCGCGCTTCAAATTCTAGGACCGGCATTTCAGGAAAACCAATTGCTCCAAGCCGCCAAACAAATGGAGCAATGTATCTCGGGTTTTTAATAACCCTGTTAACAAAACAGCGCTGATTTTCGTTTAGGCACCTCCTAAACCTTCGGAACTTGTCCAAAGTTTAGGATGATACATGTTTTTTGATAACCTCTAAAAATTTGGGTGTGAGATTAATTGTTTTATTATTTGTGATTTTGGCCGGAAGTCTAGTACAGGCGCAACCTACAGGCGACGGCGTTTTTTCTATTCAAAAAGATGATCCAGCCATTCAGGCCATAGATCGTATTCTGGTTTCAGGTTACTTGAATCATTTTTGCTATTCCACTGACTCTACTTTGTTGAATCCTTTTGGTTACGAGAAAGATCAATTGCCCAGTTTTACGGCTGAGATTGTTAGTCAGCGAATGAAAAATTTGGATGCGGATACACCTTTTGATTTGGCTTATAATCCAACTGTTCAAGGTTTTATTGATCTGTATGCGGTGAGAAGGAAGGATGTGACTTCCAAAGTTTTGGGTCTATCACAGTTGTATTTCCCAATGATAGAAGAGCATTTGACCAAGTACAATATTCCCATTGAGTTAAAATATTTGGCAATTGTTGAATCTGCATTGAATCCTACTGCTATCTCCCGCGTTGGTGCTGGTGGGCTATGGCAATTCATGCCAGCTACTGGTAAATTGTATGGGTTGAATATCTCCAGTTATGTTGATGAGCGATTTGATCCCTATAAATCTACCGAAGCGGCATGTAAATATTTGAAATTCTTGTATGAAACCTTTGATGATTGGCAATTGGCATTGGCCGCCTACAACAGTGGTCCTGGTAATGTGAACAAGGCCATACGAAGATCAGGAGGAAAGAAAGACTTTTGGAGTATCAAGCCCTATTTACCAAAGGAAACCCAGGGATACGTTCCCGCTTTTATTGCGGTAAACTATATCATGAGCCACGCACCAGAGTACAATTTGTATCCCAAAAAGCCTTTGGTTACTTGCTATGAGATAGACACGGTTGATGTTAAGAGCAAAGTAGATTTTCAAACCATGTCCAAGATTATTGGCATGAGCGTGGAAGATATCGCTTACTTAAATGGAACATACAAGTTGAAGCAGATTCCGGACAATGGGTACCGTCATTATTTGACATTGCCCATTAGCAAAGTAGGATTGTTTTTGGCCAATGAGTCGTTGATCTACGCACAAAGCGCTATCGTGATTGAGGCACCCAGGTCTGAAATGGCCAGTAACGGGGCCGAGTCTGGGCAGAGCAACAAGAAAGTTAGAGAGAAAATTGTTTACGAAGAAATTTGGAAGACACACAAGGTTAGTAGAGGAGAAAACATGGCTGGTATTGCCAGGAAGTATAGTGTAACAACCAAGCAAATCAAGGATTGGAATAAATTGCGCAGCAATAGTGTGAAGTCCGGTCAGAAATTGAAGATCAAAACCAAAGTAAAAAAGACCATTCAAATTACAGAAGACGCGCCAGTTAGCGCTGCTGATAAGGCGATGGAAAACGCGACAGAAGCTGCGGATTCATTAAAAACACCCCCAGCGGCGCCCAAGGATCCCAAGCCATCACCAACGCCTAAACCAACTGCGCCCAAATACTACACAGTAAAAAGCGGAGACACGTTGACACAAATTGCAAAGAAGAGCGGTGTTACTGTTCAAGAATTGAAAAAAATGAATCCTAAGTTGACAGACAAGTTGAAAGTAGGTCAGAAAATAATCGTAAAAAAGTAAAAAAATGAAAGTAGAAAACGGAAAAACAGTAGCGGTTCACTATCGCCTCCACTTGGATGGGTTTGAAGGAGAATTGTTTGAAGAAACCACCGAAGAGCAACCTTTGGAGTTTGAAATTGGTGCTGGTGAAATGATTCCCGCATTTGAAGCAGCCATCATGGGCATGGAAGAAGGACAAGAATTCCAAATTCATATTCCATGTGCGGATGCCTATGGAGAAGAGAAAGAAGAGTTTTACATGGAATTGCCAAAAAGTGATTTCATTGGTGAGGATGGAGAAATGGATGATGAGTTGTTTGAAGTAGGTGAAGTTGTTCCCATGAATACGCCAGAAGGAGATGAGGTTTACGGTGTGGTGGTTGAAGTTAAGTTGAATACCATTGTTATCGATTTCAATCATCCTTTGGCTGATGAAGATTTGTACTTTACAGGTGTAATTGCACAAGTACAGTAAATTGAATTATGCGCAGTTTCTTAAGGACATCCGCCAGTAAATCAGCTTCAATTAGCACATTTATCGGAACCACAATGGTTTTGATATTGGTTGCCTTGTTATTGGTGTTTTGGATATTGGGAAATGCGCTGACCCATCATTTTCAAGATCAGTTGGTGGCTCAGGTGATGTTTATCCCCGATGCTAATGACAATGATTTGATGGTATTTAAAAAGCAAATTGAATCAGAGTCGTTTTGTGAATCCACCACGTTTGTGAGTAGTGAGCAAGCGGCAGAAATCATGAAGCAAGAGTTGGGAGATGATTTTGTAGCCGGTGTATTGGGCTATAATCCGCTACCCGCATCATTGGATGTTCGAATCAATCCAGAGTCTTCAGATATTCAAATGATTCGGAAAAGAGTAGAGGATTGGAAAAAGAGTCCTTTGGTAAAAGATGTCATTGTTCAGGAAAGTTTGATAGAGAAGATCAATCAAAATATTGCCCATTGGAGTTTGATATTGATGACCATTGCAGGATTGCTTTTAATGATTAGCATAGCGTTGATAGTGAATACGGTTGAGCTGACCGTTTTTTCTCAACGATTTATTATCCGCAGCATGCAGCTGGTGGGCGCAACACAGTGGTTTATTATTCGACCATTTGTTTTGAAAAGTATGTGGCAAGGTCTAAGAGCAGCTTTGATTGCACTTGCCATTATCTTTTCTGGATTGTTTTTTATCATGAAAGATTGGCCAACCATCATTGGTGTGCTAATGGATCATGGAAGAGTCTTGTGGGTAATCATAGGGACAATATTTGTTGGTCTAAGTGTTTCTACGTTGGCCACGATATTTAGCGTCCGTAAGTTTGTAAGGCTCAAGCACGATGAGATGCACGCCTAAATTTCACAAAAAGAAAACATAAAATGTTTCCGTATTAGGTGTTCCTTGCGTATGTTTGGCGCACTAAAAAAATCTTTATTCTAATTGTATGAGTCAAGCGAAAAAAACACAAAGCGCTGAGAGCAGCTTTGATTGGTCGGCAATTTTCCCGTACATCGCCATTCCTGTGGCTTTGGTTGTATCGGCATTGTTGTTTGTTAATGTGTTGGGTGATCCAGCCAACTTTGAAGGTGGAGATGCTGAAAAAGGTCATCCATTGAATGTTTTGGGAACAATTCACAAGGGGGGATTCATTGTACCTCTTTTGATTACTGTAAACTTGGTTGTTATTATTTTCTTCGTTGAGCGTTTGATTAGCCTTTCTAAAGCGAAAGGAAAAGGAAGCACGAGCAAATTTGTTCGTCAAATCCGTACTTTATTAAACAATGGTCAAGTAGATCAAGCGATTGTTGCGTGTGATGCACAGAGAGGTTCTGTTGCTGCTGTAGTAAAAGCAGGTTTGACCAAGTACAAGGCTGTAGATGGTGATACTTCTATGGATAAAGAAGCTAGAGTTACTGCAGTGAAAAATGAGTTGGACGAAGCTTCAGCTTTGGAATTGCCTATGTTGTCTAAGAACTTGGTGATTTTGTCTACTTGTGCTTCTTTGGGGGTATTGGTAGGATTGTTAGGAACTGTACGTGGTATGATTACCTCATTTGAAGCAATGGCAACTGCTGGAGCTCCAGATGCTACAGCACTTTCATTGGGTATCTCTGAGGCCTTGATCAATACCTTCTTGGGTATCTTGGGTTCAGCGATTGCGATTATCCTTTTCAACTTCTTTAGTACGCGTATTGATTCATTGACTCACGCTATTGATGAGGCTGGTTTCAGTGTTGCTCAAGCAGTAGGAGCAAAGAAGTAATATTGTAGGTAAGGTCAAATTATTAGGTAGCTATTATGCCAAAACCAAAAATGCCAAAAAGTGCCCCCAGCCTGGACATGACGCCCATGGTTGACTTGGGTTTCTTATTGGTGACCTTCTTTATCCTTACCGCTAAGTTTCGCCCCAACGAACCTGTATTGGTTGACACACCGTCTTCTACTTCAGAGTTGTTGTTGCCAGAAAAAATCATGTTGGTTACCATCGACAACGATGGACGTGTTTTCTTTGATATTCATGGAAAAGATGTTCGCAGAGAGATGATCAACGGAATGATTGAAAGACATCCCGAGTTGAAATTAACGGAAGAGCAGTTAAAGCGCTTTTCTGTGATGGGGATGTTTGGAATGGACTTGGCGAATCTTGGAACGTACTTGAAAGAAGACGAAGCTGTTCGTTCAAAAATGGATCAAATGACAAAGGGAATACCCACAGATTCATTGAAGAACGAGTTAGCAGAGTGGATTCAAGAAGGATATGAGGCTTTCATGATTGATGCACAGAACAAAGGGGTTAGCGTTGATGATCTTCGTGATGACGAAGGTTTGAGATACGCAATCAAAGCGGATGGTGCAACGCAATATGAGAAAATCGAGAAGGTCATCGATATTTTCCGAGAGAAGAATATTTTTCAATTTAACATGGTAACCACGTTAGAAGCAGGAGTGGATATTTCTGCTGAAAGCGAGTAATCGATATCCTATGGCAGAAATCATAGAAAGTGGTGGTGGCGAAAAGGGTGGTAAGAAAAGACCCAAGAAAGGCGTAGTCCGCATGGATATGACTCCCATGGTGGATTTGGCTTTCTTGTTGTTAACTTTCTTCATCCTTGCAACATCACTCAGCAAGCCCAAGACGTTAGAGATCATCTACCCCAAGGAAGTTGAGAACAAAGACGAAAAAACCAAATTGGCCGATGAGTTGGCAACAACCATATTGATCGGTGAAGGTGAAGATCATTTGTTTTACTACCACGGAAAGTTTGATCCAGATACTACTGTTCTTCAAAAAACAGACTTTTCGAAAGATGGATTTCGTAAGGTTTTGTTGGAGAAGAACAGAACAATCAACGAGCGTGTATTTGAATTGAAAGCCGATTTGAATAGCAAGCAGTTGAGCAAAGAAGACTACGAAGCACAGTACAAAGAGGCTTACAGCAAAATCGTTAATGACGAGATGGCGCCCTTTGTTATCGTGAAGACCATAGACAAGAGTATGTGGAGAAACGTTGTGAATTCAATTGATGAATTGAATATCTGCAATGTTCGTAAGCGTGCAATCTTGGATATGGAAAAGAACGAGCAAGTTGCAGTAGAAAAGCGTGTTAAAGAATTGGGTTTACCAGCAGCTCCAGTTTCATCGAACGAATAATGAAGTTGGCTGTACAGCCTTAAAAATCGACAGTTATGGATACAATACTAACCCTAAGCATATTTGCCCTCATCATAGTGGCATTGAGCTTTGAGTCCGGTTGGAATAACTTATTCAGCCGTGATCGAAATGACCTTGTTTTTGAAGACAAAAACAAAGCATATGGTGCTTATTACATCCGTAAGGGGTATGGTAGATTCTTGTTTTATGCAGTCATGTCAACTGTGGGTTTTGCTACTTTGGTAGCATATTCTCCCAAGATTTTGCGTGGTGCAGAAGGCGAAGAAGAAGCTTTTGAAGTTGAGTTGTCAGCAGAGATGATGACTCCACCTCCTACAGATCCAAATGAGCCCCCACCCCCACCCCCGCCACCCCCACCACCCCCACCCCCACCCAAGATTCGTCAGATTCAGTTCACGACAATCGAGGTAACAGATGAAGTGGTTGAGAATCCTCCCCCCTCACAGGACAATTTGGATCGTCAAAACATTTCTACTGAAACTACAGAAGGTGAAGAGGGATTGGTTGTTCCTCACGAGGATACATACACTGTTGTTGACGTAAAGAAGGATCCTCCCAAAGTATTTGACTTTGTTCAAGAAGAGGCAGGATATCCTGGTGGACAAGAAGCAATGTATGCTGAATTGAGAAACTACATTGTTTATCCAGAAATGGAGAAAACAAACCAAATTGAAGGAACTGTTTACGTTTCATTCATTGTAGAAGCAGATGGTGCTGTATCCAATGTTGAAGTGTTACGTGGTGTAGAAGAAGGACCTGGTTTCGATAAGATTGCTGTAGGTGCTGTTCAGAAATTGAAGAAGAAATTTGCACCAGCGAAAATGAATGGAAACTCGGTTCGATACCGAATGAGAATTCCAATCAAGTTTACGTTGAACTAATATTAAAAAGGGAGTGTAAACTCCCTTTTGTTTTCTAAATCAATAAGGTAATCGGATTCCCTTTGTATCTTAGCGCCGCATGTCATTCCCAAAATTGTCTATCATTCAACTATTGTCACTTTTTACTATTTTGGTAATGGTGGTTATGGCCATATTGGTTTTATCGAGTAATCTTTTTGATGCTGCATTGCCAGGTTGGAGAAGATATGCTTTTGCTGCAGTTATTGGACTGTATGCTTTTTTAAGGTCTAGAAGAATTATCAAACAACTTAAATCATGAAAAACATAATAGTAATTGTATTGTTGTTATCGGGATTGGCCTGCGGCAATTACGATCGATCAGGAGATTCAATATCTTCAGGAACTTTAAAGTTGGGAGTAGATATTTCTTATCGCTTGATGATGGAATCGGAGATTGATGTTTTTCAAGAATTTTATTCCGATGCCAAAGTGAATGCGCAATATTTGCCAGAAACAGAGGTAATTCAGTTGTTATTGAAGGACAGTATTCAGGGGGCTATCATTAATCGAAAGCTTACAGATGAGGAGTTGAAAATGTTTTCCTCTAAGAAGCGTTTTCCTGAAATGGTAAGAATTGCCATTGATGGAGTGGCGTTTATTGTGCATCCGGACAACAAGGATACATCGATGACAACGGATCAAATTGAATCTATCATGTCAGGAAAATCAAAGTCTTGGAATGAGCTCGGAGGAAAGAGCAAAGGGGACATTCGTGTAGTAATTGACAACAAGGCTTCATGTAACGCACGATTCATACGTGAGGAATTTTTACATAATTCAGCAATACCAGAGAATTTCTTTGCAACTGAAAAAAATGAGGACGTTATTGAATATGTTGCTTCTCATCCAGAGGCAATCGGTGTGATAAGTGTATCTTGGTTGAGTGATAGAGAAGACGCTACAGCAAAGGCTATTCGCGGAAAAGTAAAAACGATTGGTGTCATAAATGACAAGAATAAGTACCAGTCAAAAATGGCAAGAGGTCCCTACCAAGCATACATATATGATCAGTCTTATCCGTACAGAAGAGATGTATACGCCATACGCACAGGTTTAAAGGAAACTGTTGGCACGGGCTTTGTCTCGTTTTTGGCCGGTGAGAAAGGGCAATTGATTATTCACAAAATGGGTATGGTTGCGGCCAAGTCTCCAGTAAGAACTATTAAAATCAAACAATAAGAGTTATGAATCAAGTGGTAAAGACCATCACGTTAGCTGCAGTTGCAGTTTGTATGGTATTGATGAGCAATGCACAAGTGACATTGCAAAGCGCAGGTCAGAAAAAAAGAAATGAGCAGTTTGGCAAGGCTGCCGCTGATTATCAAGCCTTAATCGGTTTTGCTAATGGTGCAATGGCCCGTCAAGAGCCAGGAGCAGCATTGACATTGTCAACTGCTTACTATGAATTGGGTGATAATTACATGGAATGGGCGTTGACAGAGATGGATAACCTTGCTTTCATGAATGAGAAAGTAGATAGCGCGAATATTTATTTTGAAAAGGGAATTCGCATCATGGATGAAAATCCATTGAATCACATCGGTACGGGTCGTGTGAAAGGTTTGCGCAAGGATGTTGCTGGTATGTCAAGTAAATTGACTTACGCAACAGAAAAAGTAACTGCCGGCAAGAAGAATAAGCAAATGAAGGACATGATACAAGATGCCATGTTGGAATTGGCTTCTGTATATGCAGCTTATGGAACCAAAGAAGATTTGCCCAAAGCGTTGGTTCAGTTGCAAGAAGTTGAGAAGAAGAATCCCAAGAATCGCGATTTGTATGTGGTATGGGGAGATTATGAGGAGGCTGCACGTCAATTTGCTTCAGGTATTGAAGCAAGTAATTTGAGTAAGGCCATTGCTTTTTATAACAAGGCCATTGGTGTTGATCCTTTGAATTCTGATGCTGTTTTGAGAAAAGGTAAATTGTATAAGCAAGTAGAAAACTGGGATCAGGCTTTGGAGTTTTATAATGAAGCCATCAAGATCAATCCTCAATACGCTCCAGCTTACCGTGAGAAAGCTGAGTTGTTGAAATCAGCGGGTCGTTATTCTCAAGCTGTTGAAGCTTACCAGAAGTATTTGGATTTGAACAATTCTTGTAGTGTATCTCAACGTTATGCAACGTTCTTGTATTTGGCTAAAGATTACGCCAATGCTATGCAGAAGTTGGAATCTTCATTGGCATGCAATCCCAACAACTTTATCATGTATCGTGTAATTGCGTATACCTGTTTGGAAACAGGCGATTATGCCAAAGGTTTGGATAACGTTGAGTTGTTTATGCAGAAGGCAACAGACCCTTCTTATATCACTGGTAACGATTATGCTTTGAAAGGTAAGTTATTGGCTTCATTAGGGAAAGACAGCTTGGGTGTTGCGATGATTGAGGAAGCTATGAAGTTGGATACCTCTTATCGCACTGGATATGAAGAGATCATCGAAATTTACAAGAAGTCTAAGAAGTATGACAAGGCAGCAATTTGGCAAGAAAAGAGAATTGCTAGATTTGGTGCACAACCAATTGATCACTTCAATTTGGGATTGAATTATTACTTGTCAAAGAATTATGTTAAGGCTGATTCAGTATTGACTTTGGCTGAAGAGAAGTATTTTGATGCAACATTGTTCCGCGCGAAAGCAAATAACCGCATGGAGAGCACAACCGAATTTAAAGGATTGGCTAAACCACACTTTGAGAAGTTCATCGCTCGCGTTACCAAGGACCAGTCACAAGTTGAAAAGAATAAGAAAGGATTGATTGAGGCTTATGATTATTTGGGTGTGTATTATGCACGCACCGGAAATGATCCTTGTGCAAAAGCTGCTTGGGCAGTTGTATTGCAATTGGACTCAGCTCACAAACGATCCAATGAGATGATGGCAGAAAAGGAAATGCAAGCTGTAGATCCTTCAACTTGTACGTTGATTCCATCTTTGACTCCCGCTCCAACAGAGCAGCCTCAAGAAGGACAAGAAGAAAACAAGTAATTTTGATTTATCAATATAGAAGGCCGGTATTACCGGCCTTTTTATTTAATATTGCTTTATGGGTAGAAATTTGAAATGGGCTTTGAGTCTATTCGTATTCATGTTAGGCTTTGAAGTTGACTCTCAGACCAGCGATTATTTGAGCTATCAGGCGATTCTTCGTGGTTCAAATGGAAATATTCAAGCCAATGCGATGGTCAGTGTCCGCGTTTCTATACTAGAAGGAGGTAGTGCGGGAGATGCGTTGTACACAGAAACGCATGTGGTAATCACGAATGAAAACGGGTTATTTTCTTTGGCTATTGGAGGAGGAATAACCGCAGGGAATTATGCAAGTATTGATTGGTCGACAGGACAGAAGTTTCTGAAGGTAGAAGTTGATTCGGGAACTGGGTACGTATTATTGGGCGTTCAGGGTATGCAAAGCGTACCATATAGTCTATCAGCCAAATCAACATCTCTTCGGGTGAGTACCGCAGGAGATAGCTTATTTATCGGAGGTTCATTTACGATTGTTCCCGGTATTAGCGCAGCCAATTTGCCAGCAGATGTGGTATTGGATGTAGATGGTAATATCTACAATAAAGTCACGATTGGTAGTCAAGTATGGTTGGCGGAAAATTTGAAATCGACTCATTTTTGCAATGGCGATGCGATTTCCTTAGTCACTACTTCTGCGTGGTCAACAACTACAACGTCGGCTTACTGCACGTATAGTGATGATCCAACCATGGCCAATACCTATGGTCATTTGTACAATTGGTTTGCCGCATCAGACACTAGAAATGTTTGTCCATGTGGGTGGCATGTACCTTCTGATGCGGAATGGACGACATTGGCGCTGACAGCTGACCCTGCAACAAGCACTACATGTGGGCCTTGTAATCAAAGCACTTTGGCGGGAGGGGTATTAAAATCGACACAGTTTTGGACATCGCCTAATACAGGAGGAACGGATGCTGTTGGATTTGGAGCCTTACCCGGTGGGGATGCAATCAGCACAGGAGGATATTTGAATATTGGCAATCAAGGATATTATTGGAGCAAAACTAGTTTTAGTTCGAGCAATGCATGGTACAGAAGAATGAGTTACACATCAGCTAATTTTTCAAAGTTGAATGACGGTAAACAGGATGGGTTTTCCATACGTTGTTTACAAGATTGATAGAAATATTGAGGCAATAAAAAAGGCGATCAATTGATCGCCTTTTTTGTATTGTGAAATATGAATTACTCAGCTAAAACAACCACTTTGTTGTTTAATACCTCAACAGTTCCTCCATTTAAATCGAAAGTAACTTCTTTTCCAGCTTTGTCTACCAGGCGAAGAGTTCCTTTTTTCAAACTTGAAA
>JBDLUK010000033.1:0-9237 GCA_039805365.1 Bacteroidota bacterium
TGCCACCTACCCATGCTTTGACATGACCTGATTTTGGATCGATGGACATTAAGCTGGCATGTAAAATCGCTTTGTGGTAAAGGATACTATCCATGGGACTCAAGGTGGTGTCTTTGGGACCAGCATGGCTGTATACCTTCATTTTTACAGGCTTGGCAAAAATTTGATCGATGTCACTCGCGCTATGGTATTTCCAATGTTCACCACATCCACCTTCATCTTCTTGACAGACCCATTCATTTCCTTGGTGTGCAATGTAACTCTTGGGCCTTTTGCAATTCGGGCACTGGTGCCCCGCCAATACTTTGTAGCGATCACTTTGCTTCACGGATTGATCAATGATATTCTTTCTATCCGAGGCCGTAATGCCATTGTAAAATGGATAATTTTCTTTTCGTCTCGATTTTAAATCCTGGGTAAAGGCTTTTTGCAATTCCTTGCTCAAATGCTCTTCTACTGCGTATTCGCCGTATTCCTGCAAGCGCGAATCAAGGGTGGTATAAATTTTTAAACCGTCTTTGTAGATGTTATACGGAGTACCATCAGCTTTGGCATATTTCAAACTACCATCAGCATTTTTTTCTTCAAAAATATCTTGCAATTTTAATCGAAGAACTTCTCTGAAATAGGGCGCCATTCCTTCAGTGTGGCTAATTTTTTGAAAATCTAATCCCAGAGGTAGCACGCGGAGCGAATCATATTTAGCATCGGTGAGGTAGCCATTTTTCACCATTTGCTTCAATACCACTTCGCGACGTTTCAGAACCTTCTCCTCACGCTTGATGGGATTGAACAATGAAGAGTTCTTCAGCATACCTACCAACATGGCGCATTGGTCAACCGTAAGTTTGTCCGGAGTGGTATTGAAATACACCAAAGCTGCAGACTTGATTCCCACCGCTTGATTCAAGAAGTCATATTGGTTGAGATAGTGCGTAACGATTTCTTCTTTGGTGTACAAACGCTCCAAACGGCAGGCGATAATCCACTCTCTGATTTTTTGCCAAGCACGTTTTACTTTACCAACTTTTTCGAAGTTCTTGGTGAATTGTTGTTTGGCCAATTGTTGGGTAATGGTTGAGCCACCTCCATCTTGTCCAAAACTGAATACGGCTCTAAAAAGCCCCAAGTAATCAACGCCACTGTGCTGATAGAAACGCTCATCCTCGGTAGCAACAAGCGCGTCTATCAAGTGTTTGGGCAATTCATTGAATTTGACATCTGCACGATTTTCTTTGAAGTATGAACCGATTAATTTGCCATCAGAACTGTAAATCGAAGAGGCCAAACTCACCTTGGGATTGGCCAAGGCATCGACATTGGGTAGCCCACTAAACAGCGTAATGAGAAGAATCAGGAACACCAAAATGGCTGGCGTTGCTCCGATCCAAATTATTCGTTTGTTGTATTTTTTAACTACGTCAGGATTCATTTTTTCCATAATACAAAGATAATTTTTGACTGAGTAGGGTTACGAAATAATGCGGGGTCTTTCAACAGGCCATTGCTCATTTCTTGACCACCTTACCCGTTACTTTTAGGAGAGATCTTGCGGAAGTTGGAAGTACTGATAAACCTTGGCGGCTATGGGTTTTGAAACGGCAGTGGTTAGTGACTCTACGGACTGTTGTTTGATATTTTCAACGCTTCCAAATTGGCGCAATAGTTTTTGTGCCGACTGGATTCCCAATCCTGGTATTTGCGTGAGCTCTGTTTGTATGGCTTCTTTGGAGCGTCTGTTGCGGTGTTTGGAAAGTCCAAATCGATGCGCTTCATCTCTGAGCTGTTGAATCAATTTGAGTGACTCAGAGCGTTTGTCCAAATACAAAGGATCTGAATCCCCAGGAAAGTAGATTTCTTCCAATTTTTTGGCGATCCCGATCACAGCAAGTTTTCCATTTAATCCCAATAGTGTCAAGCTTTCCAAGGCTGCACTCAATTGTCCTTTTCCACCGTCAATGATGAGCAGTTGGGGCAGCGGTTCATTCTCTTCCATCACACGGTGGTACCTCCTGTAAATGGCTTCGCGCATGGTGGCAAAATCGTCTGGACCTTGTACCGTTTTTACATTGAAAATGCGGTAATCTTTTTTGCTGGATTTGGCATTTTTAAATACAACGCAAGCACTCACAGGATTGGTTCCTTGGATATTGGAATTGTCAAAACACTCAATGTGCCTAGGCAATTCCTGCATGTGTAAATCCTTTTGTAAAGTGGCCAAAATACGCTCAGTGTGACGCTCAGGATCTGTTAGCTCTATTTGCTTGTGTGAAAGAATCAAACTCTGCTTGGCATTTCGCTCGGACAGATCGAGTAGCTTCTTTTTATCTCCTCTTTGCGGCACGATGATTTTGCTGTCTTCCCAGGGCCAATCGATGGCAAGGGGAGTCAAAATTTCTTTGGCCTTGGACTGGAATTTTTCTCTGATTTCAATCACCGCAAATTGCAATATGTCCTCGTCTGTTTCGTCCATTCTCTTTTTCAACTCCAAGTTGTACCCAATGGAAATGGAACCGTTCATGATTTGAAGATAATTGACAAATGCATTTTGCTCATCAGAAACAATGCTGAATACATCGATGTTGGAAATAGACGGATGAACGATGGTGTTTTTGGCTTGAAAAGTTTCCAATGCATCAATCTTTTCCTTGATTTTGTGTGCCTCTTCAAAATTCAAAGCCTGCGCTTGAATTTGCATTTCTTGCTTGAGCTCTCGGAGCACATCACCGTAGTATCCTTTTACAATGCGCTTGATGTTTTGGATGTGTTGGTTGTACTCTTCTTCTGATTGCTTGGCATCACATGGGCCTTTGCAGTTTCCAATGTGGTATTCCAAGCAAACCCTGAACTTCCCTTTCTCAATGTTTTCAGGCGTTAGAGGTAGGGTGCAGGTTCTAACAGGATAAAGTGTTTTGGCCAAATCCAAAACCTGGTGCATGGCCTTTACGCTGGTAAAGGGACCCAAGTAAAGCGATCCATCTTTGATGATTTTTCGGGTCGGAAAAACCCTTGGAAATCTTTCATTTTTGATCACAATACTCGGATACGTTCTGTCGTCTTTAAGTGCAATATTGTATTTGGGTTTGTATTGCTTGATCAACGAATTTTCAAGAAGCAATGCATCCGATTCTGTAGCTACCACAATGTATTTGATATCCGCTATTCTTTTCACCAACTGAAAAGTTTTGGCGCTATCAAATTTGATTTTACCGAAGTAGCTAGAGACCCTATTTTTAAGGACTTTGGCCTTGCCGATGTACAATAAATTGCCGAGCTCATCATAGTATTGATAAACCCCCGGTTTGTCCGGAAGGGTTTTCAATATTTGTTCGATGTGAGCCGTTGTTTTCAATGTCGGCGAAGTTAAAGAGATTGTGGGTTAACTTCGCCACATGTATTGGGTGACGGGTGCCACCGGTTTGGTGGGAAAGTATATGGTAAAGGCATTGTTGGTGCGCGGCAACCGCGTATTGGCATTTTATCATACCACCCCTTTTGCAGAAACGGAAATTTGGTTGAAAGATCAGGGAATTTCTGATGAGCAAATGAAAGCCCTTACATGGATGTCAGCAGCTGATTGGGATTTCCAAGATCCGGAGCAAGAATTATCGGCATTGATTCATTGTGCGGCCATGGTGAGTTATCATAGAAAAGACCATGCAGCCATGATGGAGGTCAATGTCCATCAAACGGAGCGTTGGGTCAATTGGTGTTTGGATCACCAAGTACCGATGGGTTATGTAAGTTCAATAGCCGCGCTAGGTAAGGCTGCTGAAGGAAAGAAAATTGATGAAGAATGTTTTTGGCAACCTTCAAAAGACCACACGGAATATGCCAGGACCAAGTTTTTGGGAGAGATGGAAGTGTGGAGGGGACATGAGGAAGGAGGACAATTTGTTATTGTTAATCCGGGCGTGATCATTGGAGATTGTTCGCCCAAGCAAAGTACTGGGGCATTGTTTGAAACGGTTGCCAGAAATTGGCGCGGATATCCCCAAGGTGGAACGGGATGGGTGAGCGCCCAAGATGTGGCCAATGCGATGTTGGCATTGCTTGACAACAACAAATGGGGACAGCGATATGTATTGGTAGCTGAGAATCAAACCATGCAGTGGGCCTTTGGGCAGATAGCCAAATCCATGGGATTGAAAACGCCATTTTGGAAAGTCAATGGGGTAGTGCTGAAATTGCTTTGGATGCTAGATGGCTTTAAGGAGAAGTTCATGGGAATCAAAGCAAAAATTACAGAGGAAGCAATAAGAAATACCGGGCAGGTCAAGGAGTTTAGCTCAGAGAAAATTAATAGAGAATTGGGATTTCAGTTTGAAAATATGGAAGAAGTATTCAGTAAAACGGGTACTTATATGCTGAGACATTTACATTTGTAGAATTAGGAAATAGAAAAAAATGGAAGCGATTAAGAAAAAGGACGCACTGGATTATCATTCTCAAGGAAGACCAGGGAAATTGGAAATTATCCCAACCAAACCTCACAGCTCACAGCGTGATTTGGCCTTGGCATATTCTCCAGGAGTTGCGGAGCCTGTTTTGGCGATAGCGGCCAATGTAGACGATGTGTACAAGTATACCGCCAAGGGAAATTTGGTGGCAGTAATATCCAATGGTACAGCCATTTTGGGTCTTGGAAATCTAGGTCCTGAGGCGTCAAAGCCTGTGATGGAAGGAAAAGGAATGTTGTTCAAAATCTTTGCAGATATTGACAGTATTGACATTGAAGTCAACACCACAGATGTGGATGATTTTATCAGAACAGTAAAAAATATCTCCCCCACTTTTGGTGGAATCAATCTAGAGGACATCAAGGCACCAGAGGCATTTGAGATTGAAGAACGATTAAAGGCTGAGTTGGATATTCCCATCATGCACGATGACCAACATGGTACGGCCATCATTTCTAGTGCGGCATTGATCAATGCGCTCGAATTGGCAGGAAAAAATATTGGCGAAGTAAGAATTGTGGTGAGTGGTGCAGGTGCAGCGGCATTGTCATGCGTAGACATGATGATTCAATTGGGTGCGGATCCCAAGAATATTTACATGTATGACTCCAAAGGTTTGATTACAGCAGACCGCACAGATTTGGATCACAGAAAAAGAAGATTTGCAGTAGAACACAACATTGGCACCTTGGTAGATGCCATGAAAGGAGCGGACGTGTTTTTGGGATTGTCACAAGGCAATATTGTTTCCAAGGAAATGGTTGCCTCTATGGCGCCAAATCCAGTGGTATTTGCATTGGCCAATCCAGATCCTGAGATTTGTTACGACGATGCAATGGCAGTTCGCCCTGATCTAATCATGGCAACAGGAAGAAGTGATCATCCCAATCAGGTGAACAACGTTTTGGGATTCCCTTTTATATTCAGAGGAGCCTTGGATGTGCGCGCACGTTGCATCAACAACGAAATGAAGTTAGCTGCTGTGCATGCGTTGGCAGCATTGGCCAAAGAGTCAGTACCCGAAGAGGTAATCCAAGCTTACAATTTGCAAACCATCACTTTTGGTCGTGATTACATCATCCCAAAACCATTGGATCCACGATTGATTTATGTCGTTTCTGGAGCCGTGGCAAAAGCAGCTGTTGAAAGCGGAGTAGCCAAATTGCCCATGAAGAGCGACGAGGCCTACAAAGCAGAGTTGTTGAGTCGAATTGGTAGAGACAATGCGTTGTCTCGCGGTATCGCAGAGCGCGCAAGAAAATCGCCCAAACGTGTTGTATTTGCTGAAGGAGAGAACGTAAAGATTTTGAAGGCTGCGGAGGCTGCCAAGGATGAAGGATGCGCAATTCCAATTCTTTTGGGAGATGAAAAACGCATTCGCGAACTTATCAAAGAATGGGACATTGATTTAGAAGGAGTGGAGATTTTTGATCCCCGCACTGAGGCCAATGACGCGATGCGTGAGCGTTTTGGAAAGATTTATTTTGAAAGAAAACAACGCCGCGGGATCACCCAAACAGATGCCGTTCGTGCTATGCGTGAGCGAAATTATTACGGTGCGATGATGGTTGAAACGGGTATGGCTGATGCGATGATCAGCGGGATGACCCGCAACTACTCCAAAGTAATTCGTCCAGGATTGCAAGTAATAGGACCTGCTCAAGGTGTTAAGAAAGTGTGCGGTATGTACATTGTCCAAACGCTCAAGGGCCCATTGTTCTTTGCTGATACCACAGTAAACGAAGATCCTACGGCGGAGGATATCGTGGAAATCACATTGCGCGTGGCTGACGCGATTAGCCAAATGAAAATCACGCCTCGCATTGCATTGTTGAGTTATTCTAACTTTGGTTCTGCCAAAGGAAAGGATCCACAAAAAATGGCCAAGGCAGCGGAAATCTTGCAAAGAGACCATCCCCACTTGTTGGTAGACGGCGAATTGCAGGCCAATTTTGCTTTGAACAATGAAATGATGCAAGAGAATTTCCCATTCTCTAAGTTGGTGGGTCATCAGGTGAACACCTTGATTTTCCCTAATCTTTCAGCTGGAAACATCGCTTACAAATTGTTGCAAGAATCTGCAGGATGTGAGGTAATCGGACCCGTTTTATTGGGGATGAATCACAGTTATCATATCCTACAAATGGGCTGCTCTGTAAGAGAAATCATCAATATGATTCGAATTGCTGTAGTGGACGCACAATTCAAGGGAACCGGTCGCGCTTAGTAGCTGGTTTTTTTGTATTTTCACGCCTTTCTAAAAAAGAAAGGTGATGTTGCACTCTATTCGTGGTAAATTACTGGAGAAAAGTCCGGTACATGCAGTTGTGGAAGTCAATGGTGTCGGCTATTTGGCGCAGATTCCATTGAGTACTTATAGTCAACTGCCAGATGCAGGAGAGGTAACATTGTTTACCCATTTCCATATCAATGGAAATGACTTTTCGTTGGTTCTTTACGGATTCAGTAATCCAGAAGATCGTGAGATTTTTAAGAAGCTTATTTCTGTTAGTGGTGTTGGTCCCAACACTGCCCGAATGGTCCTTTCTAGCTTGAGCGCAGACGAATTGCGCGCGGTGATCATCAGCAAGGATGTTGCAGGTTTGAAGCGTATCAAAGGAATCGGCGAAAAAACCGCGGAACGTATGATCATCGATCTACACGACAAAATGGGCAAGTTTGATGGTGTAATTTCTTCTGAAAAATCAGGTATTGCATACAATATACAGCGTCAGGACGCGTTATTGGCCCTTTCCTCGTTGGGATTAGACAAGTCGAAAGCCGAAAAGAATTTGGACAAAGTCATGAAAGAAAACCCCAATGGAAGTTTGGAAGAATGGATAAAATGGGTTTTGAAACAAATTTAAGTGAAGGTTAGTCCGAGGCATATCATACAGTGGGTCGCGATTGTGGGCATTAGTTTGTTGTCCTCGTGGTTGGCTTGGTCGATGTCTGTCTTGAGCTACCATCCGCAATGGTCCAGACCGTCGGCAAGAATTACGGCTTCCTCAGATACAACTGTCACTCCCGTTTGGCCCAACCAAGACCCCATCAATCCTTCGCCCCAAGACAACGGCATTGCCATCCCGCTTCCCAAGAACATCAAGTACCACGTGGAGTACAATCCAGAGACTGGGTTGTATGAGGTGTCTCAAAAAATTGGAGATCGCATAGATTTCAGAAATGCCACCCAGATGACCATGGAAGAGTACATGGCCTTTCAAATGCGTGACAATGTTACTGCCTATTGGAAAGAGTTGGTGAAGCAAGATGACGAGGCCAAACGCGAGTTTGCACCGAGTTTTAAAATCGATTCCAAAGCCTTTGAAAATATTTTCGGTTCCAATGAAATTGAGTTTCGCCCACAAGGAAGTGCGGAGTTAACATTTGGTTTGAAAATGTCCAAAGTAGACAATCCCAGGATTCCTGAGCGCCAGCGCAGGGTAACCACTTTTGATTTTGATCAAAAGATTCAGCTGAATGTAACGGGTAACGTGGGTACCCGAATGAAGTTTAATTTCAATTACAATACGGAGAGCCAGTTTGATTTTGAGAATCAAATGAAGTTGGGTTACACCGGAGACGAAGATCAGATTATCAAGAAAATCGAATTGGGTACTGTACAAATGCCACTTTCGGGTTCCTTGATTCAAGGGAGTTCCAGCTTGTTTGGTGCCAAAGTAGAAACGCAATGGGGCAAGTTGAAAAACACAACCGTGATTTCACAGCAAAAAGGAGAGCGCAAAGAAATTACTGTACAAGGCGGAGCGCAGACCACGCAGTTTGATATTCCGGTAGACAATTACGAAGCCAATCGACATTACTTCTTGTCTGGATACTTCAGAGACGGTTACGACAACGCGATGAAGACATTGCCTGTGGTAAACAGCGGGGCAGTGGTAACGAGAATTGAGGTATGGGTGGTAAACCAGCAAGCCAATACGCAGGATGTTCGAAATATTTTGGCCTTCTCTGATTTGGGTGAGCCTGCAGCACACATGTCCACGGACTATGCATATCAAGGGTTGATTAACCAGCCACAACCCAACAATCCGGACAACGACAACAACGATTTGTATTCCACCATGATGGGCAGCCAAGAGATTCTTGGATTTACCAATGCCAATCCTGCCATTCAAGCGCTGGGTCTCAATTTGCGACAAGGGATTCACTACGAAAGAGTAGGTAATGCCCGTAAATTGAATGCATCGGAATTTACTTACAATACAAAATTGGGTTTTGTCTCTTTGAAACAGGCACTGAACAATGCGGAAGTTTTGGCGGTGGCTTATGAGTATACTTTGAATGGACAGACCTTTCAAGTAGGTACACTTTCACAAGATGGTATTGCAGCGCCACAAGCGTTGGTGTTGAAGATGTTGAAGTCATCCATCACCATGGTCAAATTGACCAACGGAGATCCTGCACCACTTTGGCAGAACATGATGAAGAACGTTTACAACCTTGGGGCTTTTGGAGTATCTCCTGAAAATTTCCGATTGGACGTTTGGTACAACAACCCAGCAACGGGGGTCAACATGAACAGCATCCAGCGCGAGCCTTTATCGGGTAAGCTTTTGCTACAATTGCTGGACTTGGATAGAATTGATAACCAGCAAATGCCTTATGCGGATGCGTTTTTCGACTTTGTTCCCAATGCCGCTACCCAAGGCGGTTTGATTGATGCGCAGACGGGTCGAATTTTCTTCCCGCACATTGAGCCTTTTGGTCAGCATTTGGAGAATGAGATAGTTGACGGATTTGGCGGTCTAACCAC
>JBDLUK010000034.1:0-16819 GCA_039805365.1 Bacteroidota bacterium
TCGATTCAGACATTTCTATGGTTCAGAAGATTTGCGTACTTGCAAGTGTTGTGGTCATGTGATGGAGACCGATCCGAGATTTGTATAGAACGTAAATTTGAAGAAATAAAAAAGGTCAGCATTTGCTGACCTTTTCTGTTTTTGAGCGAAACTTATTTTTGTTCTGCTGCCATTTTCTCCATTTCCTTGTTGAAAGTGTCTTTGAACTTCTCGTAGTTATAATCGGCTTTCAATTTTTCATTGGCACCCAATTTCTCAGCGTAAGAGTTGGCCAAACGCTCACCAGACAATTCGATTGCTACGTAGCTTACATATGAACCATCAGGCTTTTGCGTCAACTTCTCACAAATCTCAACAGCTCCTTTCAAGTTTTGATCAACAACTGTGCGGGTCATTTCTTGGAAAGTTTCAGTAATTTCTTCCTTGTTGTTGAATTCAGATGAATTCACGTAGTTGTCACCTACAACTTTCAAGGTAGCGCTCATTGATTTGGACAATTCAGACATCGCGTTTGATTTTGCTTTTTTCTTTGCTGTCTCACGGTCCATGCTCTCACCAGTTGCAGTAGCGCGGAAAGCTTCTTTGGTGCTCATGTATTGTTCTCCAGAGCAATACTCATTGATCAATACTTCACCTTGTTGTTTTGGATTGATGCCGGTATCCTCTGACTTGGCAGCACCTTTTTTCTTTTTACATCCTGTCATTCCTAGTCCAATAGCAACCACCATTAGCAATAGGGTAAATTTCATGATTTTCATTTCGTTGTTTATTTGAGGTTTATATTTTTTTGCGTTTTACACGAATAATGCCAAAGTTACAAAATTGCTTGCAACATCAATTTCAACCATTCGTCTTCTAGTAAATTTTTTCCTTTTTTGTATGCTTCGGCACTGGCCGCAGGGACATTCAATTGCACGCCTTTGATGGAGTTGGTGTTGTTTTGATAGCGAATCAGGTCTTCTTGATTATCGATCAAAGTCAACTTCAAATCCAAAAGAGCACTTGAAAAATCTTGGGTTTGACCTGCTGATGTGCTGTTGGCTTCAATATCAATAATGTAATCTGCTTTGTTTTGCGCAGCGGTGGTAAAACCTTGTTGGGTCAAAAAGGATTGGGCGGCAATGGCAAGCAATTGCTGTTGACGATTTTCTCCCAATTCTTTTTCTACGGAACGAATAAAGAAAGTAGGTTTCACTAGATAAATGGGCAATTGAAGATTGTTCACTGGAGTAGACTGCAAAAGCCTTCTGCAAATCTTGTCATCCAAATCCAAGGCAATCCAGCCATCGATATCCAATTTCACCTCCAATTGCGGAGACTTGCTGTCCATCGGTACGTCTTGAATTTGCACTACCAATTTGCCGTCTGTACCGGTAGCCTGTTTTTTAGGTCGGGTATATTTAGTTGTGGGAAAATGTGTGGTCAAAGGCACACCCATTGCAGGATTTCCATTGTAAATGACACGAATGGCGGAAGTTTGGGCATATTGATTTTTGGTATTCAATACAATTCCATTGTCATCGGATTTGATTTGAAGTCCGCTGAGTATTCTTTCGATATCGCTATAAATTTGTTGGTCGAGAAGCAAGTCTTCTCCTCCTGGAGTTACAAAGTGATTGGGCTCATTCCAGTAGCTCTTAATAGCGAATAGTGCATGGAGCAATAGATCCATGGCGGAGCCCAATTGATTTCTCTTCAGTGACTCTTGCGCTCTTTCGTAGAGATTGTAGGACTGCTGAAGCGCTTCGTTTTTTTTGCGGGCTTGCTGATCTTGGTAAGCTGCCTTGCTAATTCTGAGATAGATAAAATACTCTTGCTCATTTTCAAAAGATCCCACAGTCTCGTAATCCTCAAATTCAATGTCTGTGGTGGTATTGATATTGGATGAGAAATCCTCAGAGAAGACCTTGTTTACTTCCATCGTATTGAGGAAGCTTTGACCTTGAACACGCACGCTCACACTCGAAGCCATGTCATTGAGTGCATTCTTTTTGGCAATGGCTGCGTAATCTATGGGGTTCAATTTTTTGTTACAGCTTGAAATCCCAATATAGTATTGATTACTAATTGGGCGTTGTGTAACCCATTCAGGTGGTGGAACATTCTTGGGTGCTACAGCAGAAGCCTTTTGGACTTGCTCAGGCGTGTAACAGCTCGTAAAAAGGAGCAAGAGTGAAATGATATGTAAGACCAGTTTTTGCATTATCTCACCAATTCCAACATCAAAGATTTTACTTGTTGAGCCATTTCAGCGGTCACCTGCTTGTAAGCATCAGATGTCAATTCATCCGCTGATTTTAAATCGCGGCGAATATTGAATAAATTTCTAAAGCCTTGAACTTTGTCTGAGGCTGTTTGAACATTCCCGCCCTCGTTGGGATACAAGGCATCTTTGTTGTAGTCTGTGCGACCGTAATACACTTCGTCTTCAACTTTCTTATTGAACATCGATGTACGCAACAACTCTCCTGTTTTAAGCGAGATCAATTTCATTTGGGCATCCAATGCGCAGTAACTTTTGCCGTAATAATAATCGTATTCGATAGGACGGTATTTGGTTACCATGATTTCTTGTCCATTGCTCACTTGCTTTTCTTGATAGGCTTGGAATGCATTTCTTCTTTCTCTGGTGATGCTTCCTTTTTTCTGATCAAACTTCAAGATGGTTCCTGTAAGAATGATTTGTGCACCTACAATCTTACCCACTTCAACGGCCGTTTTATCATCTACAATTCCACTCAACTGAAGCTTCTGTTCTTGTAAAATGGCCATCATGTTTTCACGGTCAACGACGCGTAAAAATGGATCTTTGATAGAAGTAAGAGCGGATAGGGTGTAGGCGGAAAGGCTGATTTCTGCACCAGACTCACGGGTTCCATTGGAAAATGGCAACAGGGCGATGGTAATGGTTCCTTTGTCTAGCGCTTTGTTTTTTAACGCAACAGCATCTTTGTAATTGTTTCTTCTTTCAATCACCTTATTCAAGGACTCGTATGCTGAACGATAGCGTCCCGCTTCAAACATCGCTTTGCCGTCTTTGTAAAGTGGCTCTAGGTATGCAATGTCCTGCAAATCTTTGGCATCTTTGAAATTGGGATCGAATTTGGAAATTTCCTTGAAGTTGGCTTCAGCTTCTTTGTATTGCTCTTGCTCCAATTGGGCTGTTCCTTTTTCATAGAGTTCATGAATGTAGTTTTTCTTGACCTCTTCAAAATCATCTTGGTACATTTGGCTGATTTCCAAAGTCACACCGACATTGGTAATTTTCTTTTGGTATTCCTGCACATCTACGTAGGCATACACGGCTTCTCTTGGGGTAGCCATGGTTTTCTTTCTGCCAAATTCAACCAACTTTTGATTCATTACCGTTTGACCGGTTCTCTTCATTCCAGCTTGTGCTTCGACATAGTTTTTCTTTTGTCTAAGTGCAGTGTAATAGCTTTCAGCGGCTTCTATCGACAATCCGCTCGCTTCTTGTTTGACTCCCATTTTGTAATAATACTTGGGACCTTTACAAGCGGTGAACAGGGTTAAAAAGGCAAAGAAAAAAAGGATACGTGTTTTCATTTTTATGGCTTAATGGATTTGTTCAATTCATCGATGGTACTTTCAAATTGAAAAGCATCGTTGACAAGAAAATAATTTTGAGGATCTGTGCATCGGCTATGGGCAAACTTGGCATATTCAAGGCGGTCTGTTTCGAAATCAAACAGCGTGGTAATCTCCTTGATCTGTGCTGCGCTCAAGCAGTTGGTACCAGTCATTTGCTTGGCCAATGTCATTTTGCTATCGGAAAATGATTTGGATTTGATACTTGCCTTGGCACTTTCAAAAGCACCTGTTTCCATCGGGAAACCACATTTGCCAGTGGGTGTTAGGCCTCCTTGGTTTTGAGGATTGTTGTGGTTGGGCTTTTGTTGGGTTTGGGGCCTTTGATTGGCATTACTCGGATTTCCAATTCCTCCTGTTGTTTGGGTCGTCGTTGTTGTTGTGGTTGTAGTGGTAGTTGTCGAGCTACTGTTGGTTTGGTTCATAGTGGCATCAGCAGGAATGTCCATGTTGATTCCCATGTTTACACCTCCCATGTTGACATTCACATTTACTTTTTCATTGCCTGCGTTTCCGCTTTTTTGCGTGACGGTTGTCTTTTGGGTGGTTGTGGTTGAGGAAACCCCAGTATTGTTTGGAGATGAAGTTACATCTGGTTCCTGAATAGGAGCTGATATTTCATGATCGAACTGATAGGTTCCTGTCGGAAGATTAGAGGTGTAAGCCTCTTTGGGTCGCTCACTGAAATAACGCAATGCATATCCTTTTTTGGTTAGCTTGATGACGTATGTTACCTCTAAGCCGTATTTGACTGCAAACATTTTGCTTGTGAAATCAGACAAGTGCGCATCTTCGAAATCTACACGAACCATGTAAAATTCAGATTCTAATCCCTTGATCTTTACATTGGAGCGAGGATCTTCATTGATCAGCTCTTCGTTCAGGTAAATTCTGAACTTATCGCCATTTTCAGAATAAATAACAGCATCCGCAGTAGAATTCTGTGCGAATATTCCCAAAGAAAGCAGGGAAAAGAGCATGCATAAAATATGTTTCATATCGGCTTTGTTAGGTGGTAAATTTAGTTCATTTTTGCCTTGGTAAATTTCGTGCCAATTTAAATCATGTTGGCGAGCGAGTATGCACCATTTTTTTAATGAACAATCATGGAAGAGACTTGGAGAAAAGTGGTTATTTTGGGTGCAGGAAGAAGCAGTACGCATTTGATACAACATCTTTTGGAAAATGCGGCGTCATGGCGTATTCATGTTAGAGTGGGTGATGGGATATTGGCCATCGCAGAGGAGAAAGTAAGAGGGCATGAGCACGGAAGTGTTTTTGAGTTTGATGCGCAAAATGTTGAGATGATGGACAGGGAGGTTGCGCAATCGGATTTGGTGATTTCCATGCTACCCGCGTTTATGCACCCAACGGTGGCAAAGCTATGTTTGAAGCATTACAAGCATTTGATTACACCCAGTTATGTGAGTCCAGAAATGATGGCAATGAATGATGAGGCAGTAGGAAAGGGCTTGATTTTCATCAATGAATTGGGCGTAGACCCAGGAATTGACCATATGTCGGCCATGCAAATCATTGATGATTTGAGATCCAAAGGGGCCAACATTCAAGGATTCTATAGTTTGTGTGGGGGATTGATTGCCCCTAAATCAGACAACAATCCATGGAAGTACAAGGTAACTTGGAATCCCCGAAACATCGTGTTGGCAGGTGCCGGTGGATTGGCGCATTTTAGAGAAGAGGGTCGTGAGAAATTGATTCCTTACGGAAGATTGTACCGTGAGTTGATGACCATTGACATACCAGGATATGGAAGTTTCGATGGCTATGCCAATCGCGATTCAATGGCTTATGAAAAGCTTTACAATTTGGAGGGAATTCCAACTTTGTATCGTGGTACTTTAAGACGACCTGGTTTCAGCCAAGCGTGGAGTCACTTGGTCAATTGGGGCATGACGGATGATCAAAAAGTAATGAATTGGGAGGGTATGTCCATGATGGATTTCACCCAAACTTTTTTGCCCAGGGATTCGGCCAAATGGATACAGGAGACCGTTTCAAAGGAGGAGTTGTTCAAGTTACAATGGTTGGGGTTGTGGGACATTACCCCTGTTCCCATCGAGAAGGGTACTCCAGCTCAAGTAATTCAAAAATTGATTGAAGAGAGATGGGAGTTGTCTCCCAACGATTGCGATATGTTGGTCATGTGTCATTTGTTTGATTACGAATTGGAAGGAAAAAAATACCGTTTGCAATCGCACATGGTGATGGAAGGCGAGGATGCAAGCAACACAGCAATGTCCGCTACCGTTGGATTGCCCATGGCCATGTCAGTGCCCTATATCCTGAATGGATTGTGGGAAGATCGTGGTGTGGTGATTCCGGTTCGTAGACATATATATCAATCTTTGTTGGCTGAGTTGAAGACCAAGGGAATTCAATTTCATGAGCAAATCAATGAAATATGAAATGGTGCTTGACATGGATGTTATTGTTGTTGCATTTGGTTACAGATGCGCAATGGCCTTCATGTCCAGATTTTGGAAAGAGCAATTGGGATTCAAGCCTTTCATTTGATGCAGCTCAAGATACAGTTAAGAGAGTAGCCAAATGGTTGTGTGATACGCCGCTTTCTTGGGAGTTTGAAAAACGATCCAAAGCCAACGCTTATGTGTTGCAATGGATGGTGAATCACCCCACTAAAAAATGGGTGACGGACATGGCTTGTTTTGGTCCGATAGAAGAAGAGATGGACTTGATGTATGCTTATCTCCAAGCGCAGTTGTACTATTCGCTGAGCCATGAGAAAGTGCAAACGGTTTTGCAAGACCAGTTCATACTTCAAACGTTGAGCAAGAAGATTTTGCAAAGTGACAAATATGTACGCCGCAAGGAATGGAAGGAAATGACGAGAGCGTACCGCAGACACAGAGAAAAAAAGTTTTTGGCACATTGCTACAAAAAATAAGAAAATGAAGAAATTTGAAATTCCAGAGCAATTCACTTCCGCTTTTACCGGAAAAATCAAGCAATGGCGCAAGGTGCAAGACCCACGAAAGAAAGATTTTTCACCTTCAATTGTTCCTTTGGAAGATCTTACTTTGATTTTCCCGCGGCACATGGGTTTTTGTTATGGAGTGGAAAACGCAATAGAAATTGCTTTCAAAGCGGTAAGTGAGAATCCAGGGAAGCGCGTTTACTTGTTGGGTGAAATGATTCACAATCCTGCTGTCAACGAGGATCTCAAATCACTGGGTGTTTCTTTTATCATGGATACAGCAGGCAATCGATTGATGGATTGGAACACACTCTCAAAGGAGGATATTGTCATCACGCCTGCTTTTGGAACCACATTAGAAATAGAAGAGCAATTGTCTGATTTGGGCGTGGATGTAAAAAAATACAACACGACCTGTCCTTTTGTAGAAAAAGTATGGAAGCGTTCCAATGAAATTGGCGTAGAGGGTTATACCATTGTGATTCACGGAAAGTACAAGCATGAGGAAACCAGAGCAACCTTTAGTCATGCCAATGTAAAGACCAAGAGTATCGTCGTGAGGGACATGAAAGAGGCCAGGATTTTGGCAGATTATATTGAAGGAAAAAGATGGTCAGGGGAATTCGCAAAAGACTTTGCCGGCAAGTGCACAGAGGGTTTTGATCCTGAAACGGATTTGGAGCAAATAGGCGTTGTGAATCAGACCACCATGTTGGCAACCGAAACTGAAGAGATTGCGCAGTTTTTAAAACAAATCATGCTCGATAACAAGGGGTATGGTAGTTTTGCCGATACCCGAGATACGTTGTGTTATGCAACAAATGACAACCAAGAGGCAGCTATGCAATTGTTAGAAACAGGAGCGGATGCGGCGATTGTTATTGGTGGCCACAATTCATCCAACACTTATCAATTGGCTACGATTTTGTCACAAAGAATCAAGACGTTTTTTGTGGAATCAGCGGAAGATATTCAATCGGATGGCATTGCGCATTTGAATTTATCGAACATGACCAAAGAGCAAACACCATTTGCAATTTCAAATTGTTTGAAGGTGGTAATAGCCAGCGGGGCATCTTGTCCAGATACCCTGGTAGATCAGGTGGTGATGAAATTGTTATCGATCAAAAATATTACGGTTTCGCCGGAAGATGCATTGAAAAAGTGGATGGAGTCATGAGTGATGTGATTTTTAAGCTTCCGGATAATGTAGCCAATCAAATTGCCGCAGGTGAGGTGGTTCAGCGACCCGCCTCCGTGGTGAAGGAGTTGTTGGAAAATGCAATCGATGCAGGCGCAACCAAAGTGAAAGTTGTCATCAGAGATGCTGGCAAAACCCTGATATATATTGAAGACAATGGGAAAGGAATGTCACATCAGGATGCGTTGCTTTGTTTTGAGCGCCATGCAACAAGTAAACTGAAGACTGCAGAGGATTTGTTTCATATTGCAACAAAAGGTTTTAGAGGTGAGGCCTTGGCGAGTATTGCAGCCATTGCCCATGTTGAGTTAAAAACGCAAATGGCAAATGCGGATAGCGGAAAAAGAGTAGCCATTTCTGGTGGAAGGGTGGAGGCGCATGAGGCATGTGTCATAGCTGGAGGAACTCAGTTTTCTGTGAAGAATTTGTTCTACAATGTGCCTGCTCGACGTTACTTCTTGAAGAGTGATAATGTAGAGTGGAAGCATGTATTGGAAGAGTTCACGCGCATTGCCTTGGTGCATCCTGATGTGGAGATGATGTTGGAGCACAATGGCGTATTGGAGTTGCATTTGTTACAGCAAAGTTTTAGACAGCGCATCGTGAAAATGATGGGCAATAAATTTCAGGAAGCACTTGTTCCCATTGAAGAAGAGACCAATTGGTTGAAGATTTCTGGATTTGTTACTAAGCCAGAAGTGGCCAAGAAAATGCGCGGTGATCAATACTTTTTTGCCAATAATCGTTTTATCAAACATCCTTATTTGCACCATGCTGTACAAGCGGTGTACCAAGGCATTTTGGCGGAGGGCAATTTTCCAGCTTATTTCATACACCTAGAAATTGATCCGGAGTTGATAGATGTGAATATTCATCCCACGAAAACTGAAATTAAATTTCAAGATGATAAATCGGTGTATGCCATTTTACATGCCGCAAGCAGAAGGGCATTGGGCATGCACAACATAGTGCCCAGTTTGGATTTTAACCAGGAGGGAAATGTTTTTACGCCCGTCAATTCTATGACAGAGATCAAGGCGCCTACCATTTCTCTTACTGGCGATTACAACCCTTTCCAACCAGCAGCGCCAAAGCGCGATGTGGTGCAAGAATGGTTGAAGTTGCAAGGCGAGCTGCACCAAGCAGCGCGCCAATTCCCTAAGGAGGAGCAAGGATTTTTAGATGAAGATTGGGGTGCGGAGATTGAAATAAAACCCATTCAAGTTTTCAAACGATGGGTGGTATTTGAATACAAAGGTGAAATGTGGATGGTAGATCAAGGCAAGGCGCATCGACAAATACAATTTGAAAAATGGATGGGACAAGGATTCCTTCCAGTGCCGCAAACCTTAATGACACCTCTTGCCATATCATTGAATGAAAAGGAAAAGGCCATGATAGAATCTTGTTCGGATACCTTGTATGCATTGGGTTACCAGTGGGAGCGAATTGAGGGTGGTGTAGAAATCAATGCCCTTCCGCAAGAAGACTGGAACCACCAAGAGGTTTGGGAACAAATTCTATCGGATTGGGAAGAGGGATATGAGCGCATGCGAAATCCAACCGAAGTTTGGGCATGGACCCAAGCCAAGCGTGATGCCATTCGTGGTGGGCAGATGTTGACTTTGCCAGAGATGAAGGAATTGGTCAAAGAGTTATTGGCTTGCGAGAATCCATTTTTCACACCCAAGCACCAGAAGATTATTTTTAGAATGAATCCAGAACAGTTGATCCAAATATTTCAAGCATGAGACCAGTTAGTCCTGTTGTAAAAAACATCATTATCATCAATGTATTGTTTTTCTTGGCGTCCAATGCCATTCCTGCGTTAGACAATATATTGTCAGCTTATTATTGGTCGTCTCCAAGTTTTAGACCATGGCAAATTGTTACCCACATGTTCATGCATGCCAATCTCATGCACATATTTTTCAATATGTACGGATTGTACATTTTCGGTCCTGCATTAGAAGGTTATTGGGGACCAAAGAAGTTTTTGATTTATTACCTCGTTTCGGGACTAGGTGCATACCTGTTGCACAATGGAATGACCTATTATGAGTTGCAAAAAGTGGTAGGGCAATTGAGCCCACAGGAATGGGACATCGTTAGAAGCGAGGGTGCTGAGGCCATTGCGAATGGTAAGAATTTTATCGACCCATTGTTGGCCAGAGCCAATGCTGTATTGAACACCGGAATGGTAGGTGCATCAGGCGCGTTGTTCGGAATATTATTGGGATTTGGCATGTTGTTTCCGCATGTCGAATTGATGTTGCTTTTTCCTCCAATTCCCCTCAAAGCGCGTGTTTTGGTGTTGGGTTATGGTGCCTTGGAATTGATTTCTGCGATGCAAGGAAGTCCTGGGGATAACGTAGCGCATTTCGCACATTTGGGTGGGATGATTACTGGATATATTTTGCTCAAATATTGGCAAGGACAACAACCCACTTATCGCGAATGGTAAAATTGGTGTGATGAAAAGATACTTTTTGCAAACATCGGCTACTTATCAGGTTATCGCAATTTCAGTGGTGATTTGGCTTTTGATCTTGGTCGCACAGATGCTGGGTGATGCGGCGGAAGTGACGCATTTTGTTTTGGAGTATTTGGCTTTACCGGCAGATCTAAGTGCATTTGTAATTCGACCTTGGACATTGGTCACCCATTCGTTTGTTCATGTGCATACAGGACATTTGTTGGTGAATTTACTCGGCTTGTATGCATTTGGTGTATTGTTCGAAGCCCAAGTGGGACGCAAGCGTTGGTGGTATATTTATTCGATAGGCATGGCGATGGGCGCAATTTTTTATTGGCTTTCGATACAATGGTATCCGTATGTGAACCACTATTTGGTAGGGCACTCGGCCAGCACAATGAGTATCGTGGGCGCCATGCTCGCATGGGACAGAAAGAAGAAAGTGAATCTATTGGGTGTGGTGATTTTGGAAGTGTTTTGGTTGGCATTGGTTTTTGTTCTGATCGATTTGATTGGCGTTCGTCAAGGTTGGAATGTTGGAGGCCATTTTGCCCATTGGGGAGGACTTCTAGCAGGATTTGTCGCCATGAAAATTTGGTCGAAGTCGGATTCTTATGTTGTACAATATAACCACCGTCGCCCCAAGACGGATGAGCAATTCAATACGGAAAGATTGCAGCGCGAGGAGAAATTGAATACAATTTTGGATAAAATTGGGCGTTCAGGATTTGACAGTTTAAGTCAATCCGAAAAGAACTTTTTAGAAGAGCAATCCAAGAAATGAGATCCTTGTTTCACATACCCAAATGGCTAGCCTGGGCATTTAGTGTGACCTGGATGAGTTTTTTGATACTATCCTATTTGTCGTATTGGGTGCCCGTGCACATGTCCTCCATTTTGCCTTTTGTGGGTTTGGCTTTTCCATTTTTGTATGTCGGTGGTGTGGTGTTGTTTTTCATTTGGCTCTTGCTTGCATGGAAAAAGTCGTGGTGGTTGATGGTTGTTTTGATTCTGGGAATTCCATTTATCGGTGGTTATGCCCAATGGGGAGGAAATTCCGAGTATGTTCAGGATGAGCAAGACTTTAAGATCATGAGTTGGAACGTCAATTTGATGGGATTGAATCGAGGTAATAAGCAAGTAAAGATGAAGCCAATTGAGATTCGCGATTCTATGCTTGCCGTATTGGAAAAAGAGTCACCGGATATTTTGGCTTTTCAAGAATTTTTTCAAAGTGACACCTACGATCACATTGCGATGATCAAAAAAAAATTGGCATTGCCTTATCACCACGTTAAGTTTTCTACAGCGCGGAGTGGAGGAAGAAAGAGTGGAGTGGCTTTGTTTTCGAGGTATCCGATTGTGAAGAGTGGGTATGTGCCCTTCACGGGAGATACGCACAATTTCTGTATTTATGTGGATATGGTAAAAGACGGAGATACCATTCGCGTTTACAACACCCATTTGCAAAGTATTAGATTCAAGTCGCAGGATTACGAGACCATTGAGAAAGAGCAAGAGGAGGTGGATGGTTACTGGCGTATTTTCAGATTGATGCGAAAGGCCTTTGTGCGCAGAGAAGGGCAGTCACATACCGTTAAATTGCATGCAGAACGCAGTCCATATCCATATTGGATAGTTGGCGATTTTAATGACCCTCCCCAATCTTACACCTATCATCAGATGATGAAGGGCATGACAGATTCCTACCGAGAGGCGGCACATGGCTTGTCTCCGACCTATGCGGGTAAGTTTCCCAATTTTCGGATTGACTATATTTTGGCTCCTCAGGAAGGTTGGGACACCCGAGCATATCGATTGATACCCGTTGAGTTGGTGGATCATCGGCCGATAGTTGCAGTTTTTTCGAAAGGAGAGTGATTTTTTTTTGAAAAAATTTGCGCAGAAACAAATTGGATGTATATTTGCACCCCGATCAAACGGAATGGGAGTTTAGCTCAGCTGGTTCAGAGCACCTGCCTTACAAGCAGGGGGTCACTGGTTCGAACCCAGTAACTCCCACCAAGCCTTCAGAAATGAAGGCTTTTTTTTTGCCCATTTCTTTTCTGAGATTCACCAACAAGACCACCCCGTCTGCTTCGCATCCACCCCTCCTATCCCTGCGGGCAGGAAGGGAGAACCGATCCACCGATTCACCGATCCACCATCTTCAACCTAAACTGCACAATCTTCTTAATCAGCGCAACTGGAAGTTTTTGGGTATGCGGAAATTGCACCGCGCCCTTGGATGTTTTGTAAGGGGTGAGTTGGTCGGCGAAATGTTCAATGGGTAGTGGCGTAGGGTAAAAGCCTACATGTTTTTTGTAACCTGCAAAGTAGACGATATTTTCCGTTGTCTTGAATGCTGGCATGCCATACGCGATGCGTTCTTCAGCATCTTTACATAGTGGTTTTATAATTTCGTAAAGTGCTTGCATGCGCTCCTGAACATCAGGGGTATGCTTGGCGAAATATTGCTCAAATTCAGGGGACATGATCAATGTGACATTGGGGTTTGTTTGATTTTCATCCCCAACCAATACCCCAAATAGGCCATCGGCAGATAGGCTCCGATCAAATCCAAAGCATCAAACCAAAGGGGTGATGGCAACATCATCACCATCATGATTCCACCAATCAAAAAGGCGAATCCAGGAATCATTGCCAAACGGAAGTGATTGGTCCGTGCAAGTATTGTGATGAGAATAGCGGCGATCATTGTGCCCGCAGCATGCGCCAAATAAGGGAATAGAAAATGTTGTGGCTGCATCAAAGCCATGCCGTGCTTCAATCCTTCTTCGGTAGTCATGTCCACTCCGGCTGGTGGTGTGATGACTTTGGGTCCTGTTTCAACAAGAAACATATTGATCCACCCACCCAAATAAAGGGCAGCGCATACAACCAAGACGTTAATGAGGATGTTTTTAATTTTCATATTTTTTTCCGTTGATATACACTTCCTTGATGCGACTTTCTCCAAAATAATAGAATAATTCGGATAAATGCTCCAGAGGTTCTGTCAAAATGAAATTGGCTTTTTTGCCAATGGAAATGCTACCCACTTCATGGTGTATATTCATGGCGGCGGCTCCATTTTGGGTAGAGGCGTTGACCACTTCTTCGGGTGTCATTTTCATTTGAATGCACGCTAGACTATTTACGAGGTTCATGTTGCCGTTGGGCGCTGAGCCGGGATTAAAGTCGGTAGCAAGTGCCACAGGAACGTTGTGATCCATCAAAACTCTTGCGGGCGTGTATGGAATTTTGGTGAACAAAGAACACGCTGGAAGTCCAGTGACAATGATGGGATTTTTCTCCAAATCTTTTAAGTCTTGATCGCTCAGTACTTCGACATGATCGATGCTGAGTGCATTACCTGAAATAGCCGCTTGAACACCTCCAATGCTGTAAAATTGATTGACGTGAATTTTGGCTGGCTTGTCATGGCGTTTGGATAAGGCTAAAATTTGTTCCAAATGACAAACTTGGAAATAGTCGCGTTCGCAAAAAATGTCGATGAAATCAAATCCTATTTCCAAAGCTTGAGGCAACAATTCATTTTCCAAGTGCTGCATATACGCATCCATTTGCCCCTTGTAATCGGCTGGCAATGCGTGCCCCATCAACAAAGTGACTTTAATGGGAATGGGACATTCCGCTTTTATTCGCTGAATCACACGAAGCATCTTCAGTTCGTTCTCCACATCAAGACCATACCCCGTTTTGATTTCCAATGCACCGGTGCCGTTTTTAATCATTCTTGAAATTCGAGAAAGTGCATCGCGAAGCAAATCATTTTCGCTCATTTCAGCCATGGCTGCGGCTGAATTGAGAATGCCACCTCCACGCGCGGCAACTTCCTCATAGGACATACCGCGAATTTTATCTTCAAATTCCAATGCACGTGATTTGGCAAATACAGTGTGCGTATGGGAATCGCACCAGGTGGGCAAAACAAATCCTTCTTCGGCATCGATGATGCTAAGATTGCTCCAATCGCTGATACCCGGCCAATCTTTCATCTCGCCAAAGTCGACGATGATTCCATCTTCAACAGCCAACCAAGCGTCTTCTACCTGGGGCAATTGCGCCATGTCTTTACCGGCAATGGTAGCTGTTTCTTGGGGATAAGTGGCAATGAGTGCCTTGATGTTTTTGATCAATAAACGCATGATGCCGCAAGATGCACCAAAAATGTGGGTGTTGCAAAGCTCTTTATTTGTTTTGTACCTTGGTGCCATGCATTATTTCTTTGCTCAATCATTGTCTCCCAACGGCCACTTTCAATTGTCAGAAGATGAATGGAAGCACATCAAGGCATTGCGTATTCGCGATGGCGAGTCGCTCATGCTGGTGGATGGTCAGGGGGGTATGATGCAAGGTGAATTTCATCTAGAAGGAAAAACACCTTCGATTTCAATGGTGTCATTTGAGCAGCGCGAGCATGCTGATGCGGGATTGCATTTGTATATCCCGATGACGCAGCACGCCGATCGCATCGAATGGATGTTGGAGAAATGTACGGAGATGGGATTGGCTTCATTGCACATCATCAACACGGCTTATGCAGAGCCGGGAAAATACAGCCTAGATAGATTGCATCGCGTTGCCCTGGCAGCAATGAAGCAAAGTCAACGTGCGTTTTTACCCAAGATCGTTGTTGAAGACCAGTGGACGGAATTGCTGCAAACATTGACCAATAAAAATGTTTTTGTGGCGCACTGTTATTCATCCGAAAAGAAAAATTGGAACGAAGTAATCGCAGAAACCTCTCATGTATTCATTGGACCCGAGGGAGATTTCTCAGAGGTAGAAGTTCAGCAGTTGGTTGAAATAGGCGCAATGCCCATATCATTGGGGAAGGCACGATTGCGTGCTGAAACAGCAGGTATGTTGGTGGTAGCTCAATATTACTCACGATGAAAAAGATTTTGATTTTAACAGCCGCCTTCTTCTTGATTTTATTGCTAGTGGCTGGTTTTACAAAACCAACCCGAGATAACTTTTTGAAAGAGGCGCAAACCAAGGTCATGGAAATGGCCGGGAGTATAAGCACGGATCCCGTCATGGTGGATGTTGTCAAGATGCAACAAGATTATCTGATGCTGGCGATGGAGAAAACCGTACACAGTAAGGACTTTTATTTTTTTAATGTTCAATCATTTGAATTGGGTGATGGCGAGTACAAATACTTGGGTGTGTTTGGTCATTTTTTCCCATTGCAAAAACAGAATCCATTGGATCAATTTTATCAAAATCATGAAGAAAATTAGTAGCCTATTGTTGCTTTGTTGTTTGACCTTTTGGACAACTGCACAAACCCAATTGGGAATTATCCCGCAACCCACACAGAGCAGCGTAGCGAGCAAAAATCCATTTGTTTGGGGAGTAGACGACGTTCACATTGAAGCTGAAAAGGCCTATATGTCACAGGCACATTTGCTTTCAGATCAAATTGCATTGCATCGTTTGTACATCCCCAAAGTGCAGGAGTGGAATGGAAAGTCAACCGCGAAGAGAATCATATTGAAGCACAACAATAGCAAGGCTTTGCATGTTGCTGGAAGCTATGTTATTCGGGTTGAGAAAGACAATATTTGGATTGAAGCACAGGATGCAGAAGGGATGGTGCATGGCGTTTTCTCATTGGTTCAAATGGTTCCTGTTGCGGCGAGTCATTCTAAAGCCCAACCTTTTGAGTTGGAATGTTGGTACATCAATGATGTCCCCAAATTTCAACACCGTGGATTGTTGTTGGATTGCGGTCGCCACTTCATGAGTATTGAGAAAATTAAAGAGACATTGGATGTAATGGCCATGTACAAATTGAATGTTTTGCACTGGCATTTGACGGAGGATCAGGGATGGCGCATTGAGATCAAGAAATACCCCAAGCTGACGGAAGTTGGAGCTTATCGCATGGTGAATGGAATGAAGTACGGGGGTTACTATACCCAAGAGGGAATCAAGGACATTGTGGGTTATGCAGCGCGTTTGGGTATTTCTGTCATTCCAGAAATTGAATTGCCCGGTCATAGTGTAGCGGCTATCGCTGCGTATCCCTATTTGAGTTGTACAGGAAATCAAATACCTGTAGAAAATGAGTGGGGAGTTTTCAAAGACATTTATTGCGCTGGAAATGATCGTACACTTCAATTTATCAAAGACGTGATGGACGAAGTGATTACTTTGTTTCCCTCTCCCTACATTCATATTGGAGGAGATGAGGCGCCCAAAGTAAGGTGGGAGCATTGTGATAAATGCCAAAAGCGAATAAAGGACAATCATTTGAAGAATGAGGCTGAGCTCCAAACTTGGATGATCGAAGAAGTTGCGAAATACTTGAAAGTCCGTGGCAAGGATATTATCGGTTGGGATGAGATTTTGGAAGGCGGTATACCTGGAGATGCCATGATTCAATCATGGAGAGGCATGCAAGGAGGCAAGGATGCGGCCATGCAAAAGCATGGGGTAATCATGTCTCCAACCAGCCATTGTTATTTGGACTATGGTTTGGATGCGATTGATACCAAGCGCGTATATGAGTTTGATCCTATTCCTTCAGATTTGCCTA